>NZ_SJPQ01000001.1:0-327677 GCF_007859945.1 Pseudobythopirellula maris
CGGCTTACAACGCGTCGTTGTCGGCGAACGAGGCCCGGGCGCGGTCGCTGTGGTAACCGATCTGGGTCCACATGCCGAAGTCCCAAGGCGAGCAGCTGCTGAGCAGCTCGTCACGCAGACGGAACGGCTCGCCGAGGCAGCACTCGCCCAGCAGCGAGCAGCTCGAACCGCAACCGCACGGGTCGCAGCAGCCGTCGCCGCAGCAACCGTCGTCGCATCCGCACGACGGATCGGCGCAACAGGAGGGCTCGTCGCAGCAGACTTGCGACACGGGGGCGTAAGCAAACGAAGCGTCACTCGCTTGCGGTTGCACGAGTTGTTGGGCGTTGGCGAGGCTGGCAAAGGCAAGCCCCGCGAGACACGCTGTCGAAAGGGTCTTCATGGGCGTCCGAGCTCCAAAGCGGGGTACAGGAGGGCGTAGCGACGGGATCACAACCGCAGCCTTCCTGATATCGACCCCCGCAGGATGATCGACGCATCGAATTGACGACGAGAAACGTCCCTTTGGGCTCCGCGCGATAAACCTTGGCGGTTTTGTCGGTTGCTCGTGGACGCCGAGCGGCCGGGGCTTGCGCCGAACCGAAGTAGGGCTTCAGTTGGTCGCCGTCACCGGGTCGCTGAGAACGTCGGCGAACAGAGCGTCGACGAAGGCGTCGGGCACGAAAGGCTCGAGATCGTCGATCCCCTCGCCCAGCCCGACGTATTTGACCGGGAGGCCGAACTGCTGGCGGATAGCCACCACCACGCCCCCCTTAGCGGTGCCGTCGAGCTTGGCCAGCACGATGCCGGTGCAGCCGGCCGCCTCGGCGAACTTGCTCGCCTGCGACACGCCGTTTTGGCCGGTCGTGGCGTCGAGCACCAGCAGCACCTCGTGCGGGGCGCCTTCGATCTGCTTGGCCATCGAGGCGCGGATCTTGGTGAGCTCTGCCATCAGGTCGGTCTGCGTTTGCAACCGGCCGGCGGTGTCGACCACGCAGACGTCGATTTCTTGGTCGAGCGCCTGCTCGACAGCCCGGTAGGCCACGCTGGCGGGGTGGGCCTTGGGGCTGCCGGTGACGATCGGCGCGCCGAGGCGATCGGACCAGATGGTGAGTTGCTCGACGGCCGCGGCGCGGAACGTGTCGCCGGCGCCCAGCAGCACGCTCTTGCCCTGCGACTTGAAGAGGTTGGCCAGCTTGGCGATCGAGGTCGTTTTGCCGGCGCCGTTCACGCCGCACACCATCACCGCAGTCGGCCCGCTGGGGGCGAACTCGATGGGCGATTCGGGCTGGGCCATCAGCTCCTTGAGCTTGACCTTCAGCACGTCGACCAGCTCTTCGATGTGCACCACGCGGCCGCGCATCTTCACGGCGATCTCGCCGACGAGCGCCTCGACGGCGTCGTAGCCCATGTCGGTCTTGAAGAGGATCGCGCGGATCTCCTCAAGAAACGCCTCGTCGATCAGCCGCCCCTCGCTCTTGAAGAGGTCGCGGACGTCGGTCTTCAGCAGCGAGCCGGTCTTCTTGAGGCCCTGCTTGAGACGGTCGAAGAATCCCATGTTTCGAATTCGGAAGTTGGATTGCGGGGAGCGGAATGCCGGAAACCGACGCCGCGGGTCAGGCGTCGCTGGTCGCCGCCTTGTCGTCCGGCAGCTTATCAAGAATCCCGTTGACGAACGACGACGATTGGGCCGACCCGAACCGCTTGGCGAGCTCGACCGCCTCGTTGATCGCCACCCGATAGGGGGTTTCGGTGAACAAGATCTCGTAGGCCGCAAGGCGGAGCACGTTGCGGTCGGTGCCGGCCATGCGGCGGAGGCTCCAGTTGGCGGCGATCTCCTCGATGCGCTGATCGATCGCCTCTTGGTTGCGACGCACGCCGAGGATCAGCCCCAGCGAGAAGTCTTCCATCGCCGCGTTGTTGAGCCGGCCGTGCAGGAACCGGGTCAACTCCTCGGCGGTCTGTCGCGAGTTGACCTCGTCCTCGAAGAGGATCTGCAGGGCGACTTCGCGGGCGCGGGTTCTTTGCGACACGGGCGGGTGGAGAGCTGGGGGCGGGGAATCGGGAACACGGGGAATCAGGAAAGCCGAACGACCAACGGGCCATGATGACCCATCACGACGCCAAACGCGAGCGGCCGCAGGGGAGCCGCAACCGTCGGTAGCGGCTACTTCGTGGGCAAGGCCTTGAGCGTGGCGACCATCTTGAGCGCCGCCTCGGCGCACTCCGACCCCTTGTTGCCGACCGAGCCGCCGGCCCGGTTGAGGGCCTGCTCGAGCGAGTCGCACATCAGCACGCCGAACATCACCGGCAGGCAGTGCTCGGTGGCGATCCGCATGAGCGAATCGGTGACGCCGTGGTTGATCCAGTGGTCGTGGGCCGTTTCGCCCTTGATCACGGCGCCGAGCGTGAGGATGGCCCCGTAGCGGCAGGTGTCGGCCAGCTTCTGGGCGACGACCGGGATCTCCCAAGCGCCGGGGACCCAAACGACGTCGATCGACTCATCGGCCACACCGGCCGCGGTCAAGGTTTCGATGGCGCCGTCGAGCAGTTTGGCGGTGACGCCCTTGTTCCACTCGGAGACGACGATGGCGTAGCGGGCGCTGGCGGCGCCCTCGCCCGGTTCAATCAGGTTCGGCACAGGCGGATTGCAGAGTTGGGAGTGCGGCTGCGTGGGAGTCGGGCAAACGGGAGCACGCTCGGGCGCGGCCAAACCCCCAATCTTCCCCGCAATGGGCGGGATACGCAATCCGCCGCTCTCAGCCGTCTTTGAGGCTCATCAGGAACTCGGCGTTGGTCTTGGTCTTGCCAAGCCGGGTGACCATCAGGTCCATCGCCTCGGGCGGGTTCATCTCGCCGAGCACGCGACGCAGCACGCACACGCGGCGGTGCTCGTCGGGGTCCATGAGCATCTCCTCGCGGCGGGTGCCGCTGCGGGCGATGTCGATGGCCGGGTAGATGCGCTTGTCGACCAGCTTGCGGTCGAGCACGATCTCCTGGTTGCCGGTCCCCTTGAACTCTTCGAAAATCACCTCGTCCATGCGGCTGCCGGTGTCGACCAGGGCGGTGGCGATGATCGTCAGCGAGCCACCCTCTTCGACCTTACGCGCGGAGCCGAAGAACCGCTTCGGACGCTGCATGGCGTTCGCGTCGATGCCGCCCGAGAGGATCTTGCCGCTCGAGGGGCACTCGGAGTTCCAGGCGCGAGCCAGTCGCGTGATCGAGTCGAGGAAGATCACCACGTCGCGGCCGTACTCGACCATCCGCTTGGCCTTCTCGATGACCATCTCCGAAACCTGCACGTGGCGGGCAGAAGACTCGTCAAACGTGCTGGAGATCACCTCGCAGTTGGGGCCGCGGACCTCGCGCTCCATGTCGGTCACTTCTTCCGGTCGCTCGTCGATCAGTAGCATGATGACGTAGGCGTCCGGGTAGTTGGCGAGCACGCTGCGGGCCATCTTCTGCATCAGCACCGTCTTGCCGGCACGCGGCGGGCTGACGATCAGGCCGCGCTGGCCAAAGCCGATCGGCACGATCATGTCGACCACCCGCATGGCGACCTCTTCGGGGTTCGTCTCCATACGGATGCGGTCGTCCGGGTGGACCGGCGTGAGGTCGTCGAACGACACCTTGCGGGTGAGCAGGTTGGGGTCGTCGCCGTTGATGCTCTCCACCCGCAGCAGGGCGAAGTAACGCTCGTTCTCCTTGGGCGGACGGATGGTGCCCTCGACCGTGTTGCCGTTGCGCAGGTTGAACCGGCGGATCTGGCTCGGCGAGACGTAAATGTCGTCCGGGCAGGAGAGGTAGTGGTAGTCGGGGCTGCGCAGGAAGCCGAAGCCGTCGGGCAGGATCTCGAGGGTGCCGCTCCCCCACATCATGCCGTTGAGCTTCACGCGGACCTTGAGGATCTTGAAGATCAGCTCCTGCTTCTTCAGGCCGCTGATCCCTTCGACCCCCTCGTCCTTGGCCACGTCCATCAGCTCAGCGGTGGTGAGCTGCTGGAGGGCGGCGATGTGGATGTTGCTGTCCGGCTCCTTCGCCTTGGCGATGGCGTGGCCGGACCGGCGCACACGCTCGGCCGCCTTGTCCAGTTCCTCGGCCACGGAAAGAGGCTCCTCGCGGTCGAGCCGCAGGAGCAATTCCTGGTCGATGTACTGGCTGTCGGCCGGCGGACGCCGGCGGTGATGGGAGTGGGGACCGCGCGGCTGATCGTGCCGCGCGCCACGGTTGCTCGTGTCGGCCATGAGAATGTTCGTCGCTCCTAAGGAAGGGATTCCTTAAGACGGACAGCGGGCGGAACGCCCTAGGTGGGAGGGGGGAGTACGAAAGAGCTTGGGAGGTGGGAGGGGGCGGGCCGAGGCCCAATCGTGTTGTACGACGTCGAGCGTCGTGCAACGTCGCACGCTAGTTGCGCCAGCGGTTCCGCCGCCGTTGGCTGATGAGTAATTACGAGTATGACAGAAACAGCAAGAATGGGGATACCGAAAGTTGCGAATCTGCTTTTTTGATCGCCACAGCAGACGAAATCGTTCGCAAAACCGGACCCCGGCGGGCCAGCGCATTCAGGTGTTCGTAGCCCGGGCGCATGGTTTTCGGACTGCCGCTAACGGGCCTTCCGCACCTGAAGGCGTGTTTGCTCCTAGCTGACTTGTCCTACTTGGCGTGGCGTGTGCGCGGCTCGGCTTCGGAATTCCACCAATGGCGCACCGCCGCCGAGAGCGCCTCGATCGAATCGCCCCCGGCGATCACCGCGTCGCTGCGAGAGCGTTTTTCTTCGAGGCTCAACTGGGCCGACTCGCGGCGGTCGAGCTCGTCGGGGCCCCAGCCCCGCTCGGCGGCGCGACGGCGGCGTTCGTCTTGGGGGACTTCGATGAAAACGACCAAGTCGCAGTCGTCGTCCCAGCCTTTCTCGAGCAGCAACGGTATGTCGAGCACCACGGCCGGGGCCCCTTGGGAGGCCAAGCCCTCACGGAGCTCCATCAGCCGCTTGCGCACTCGCGGGTGGATCAGTGCCTCGAGGGCCCGGCGGTCGGCCTCGGCCGTGGGGCGGTCGCCGAACACCCGATCGCCGATCGCTCGGCGGTCGAGCGTGCCGTCGCGGCGGCGGACGCCGTCGCCCCAGCGCTCGATGAGCGCGGCAACGACCTCCGGTTCGTCGAGCACGCGGTGGGCGATCTCGTCGGCGTTGAGCACAAGCCGCGCGGCCTCGCCCGAAGAGGCCCCCTGCCCCGCCGCCTGCTCGGCGATCAGCCGGGCGGCGGTCGACTTGCCGCTGGCGACGCCGCCGGTCAGTCCGATGGTGAGCATGGGGAAACGCTGTAAGTGTGGTTGGGTTGGCAGGCGGTTCGTAACGCGGGAGGCGTCTCCGACGCCGATCACGTGTTGCTATCGCAACTCGGCTGGCGCGCCGCCGGCGGCGTCGGAGACGCCTCCCACAGGAGAGCGGCTATTTGCACTCCGCCCAATTATCGCCCGTGGCGATGTCGACGGCCAGCGGCACGCGCAGCGGCAGCACGCTCTGCATCTCTTCGCGCACAAGGTTCGTAAGCCGCTCGAGTTCTTCTTCCGGGCAATCGAACACCAGTTCGTCGTGGATCTGGAGGATCATCTTGGCGGCGAAGCCCTCGGCTTTCATGCGGCGGTCGATCGCGAGCATGGCGAGCTTGATGAGGTCGGCCGCCGTGCCCTGGATCACGGTGTTCACCGCCGTGCGCTCGGGCAGCGTCATTTGCAGCGGCGCCGGACGGGCGTCGAACAGGGCGTCTTTGTCGACCGCGGGGCGGCGGACGCCTTCGACCTTGCGCTGCCGCCCGAGGAGCGTCTCGACGCGGCCCTCGCGGTGGCACCGCTCGAGCGTCTCGTTCATGAACTCGCCAACGCCGGGGTAGCGGGCGAAGTACTCGTCGATAAAGCGGGCCGCCTCGTCCTTCGGGATGCCGAGCGACTTGGCCAAGCCGAACGCGCTCTGCCCGTAGATGATGCCGAAGTTCACCGCCTTGGCACCGCGTCGCTGTTCGGACGTGACCGAGTCGATCGGCACGCCGTTCACTTGGCTGGCCACGAGCGTGTGGATGTCCTGCTGCTCGGCGAACGCTCGGCAGAGCGTTTCGTCCTCGGAGTAGTGCGCCAGCACCCGCAGCTCGATCTGCGAGTAGTCGGCCGCCAGCAGCTTCCAGCCCTCGCTCTTTTCCTTCGAGGGGCCGGCGACGAAGGCCGACCGGATCAGCCGGCCCTCCTCGGTGCGGATCGGGATGTTCTGCAGGTTGGGGTCGCTCGAGCTGAGCCGCCCGGTGGCGGCCACCACTTGGTTGAACGAGCAGTGCAGACGTCCGGTTTCGGGGGCGATCAGCAGCGGCAGGGCGTCGACGTACGTCCCTTTGAGCTTGGCGTATTGGCGGTGCTCGACGATCAGCCGCGGCAGCGGGTGAAGATCGGCCAATTGCTCCAGCACGCTGGCGTCGGTGCTCGGGCCGGTCTTGGTCTTCTTAACGACCGGCAGCCGCAGCTCCTGGAACAGCACCTCGGCCAACTGCTTAGGCGAGGCGAGATTGAACGGGTGGCCGGCGAGCTCCTCGATCTCCTCGGCCAGTGTTTGCATCCGCTCGGCGAACCGCTCGCTCAACTCGCCCAATCGCTCGGCGTCGACCCGCACGCCGTGGTACTCCATCTCGGAAAGAACGCCGACGAGCGGCGTCTCGACGTCGTCGCACAGCGTGCTGAGCCCGCGCTCGTCGAGGCGGTCTTGCAGGATCGGCGCGAGCCTGAGCGGCACGTCGGCGTCTTCGGCGGCGTAGTCGGACACCGCCGCCACCGAGACCGTGTCCATCCGTTTCTGGTTCTTGCCCTTGCCGATCAGCTCCTCGATCTTGGTGTTCGTGTGGCCGAGGTAACGCTGGGCCAGGTGATCAAGGTTGTGGGTGCGCTCGCCGGCGTCGAGCAAGTAGCTGGCGATCATCGTGTCGAACGCCACTCCCTCGACCCGCACCCCCGCCGCACGGAGCACGGTGAGGTCGTACTTGAGGTTCTGGCCGATCTTCTCGATCGCCGGGTTCTCCAGCACGGGGCGGAGCGCATCGAGCGTGGCGGCGGGGTCGAGCACGCGGTCGGTCGCCGGGCCACGGATCGCCACGTACGCCGCCTCGCCCGGCGCCCAGGCGAACGACAGACCGACGATTTCGGCCGTGCGGGCGTTGAGGGAGGTGGTCTCGGTGTCGAGCGCGATCCGCTCTTGCTCCGAGAGCGTGACGACCAGCTCGGCGAGCGCCTCGGAGGTGTTAACCAGCCGGTAATTGACGTCCCAATCGGCCTCGGGTTCGGCGGCCGCGCCGCCCGTCAACTCGGCCGCCTTCTCGGCCAATCCGCGGAAGCCGTAGCCGCTGAACAGCTCGCCCATCCGCTCGCCGTCTTGCGCGTCGACACGGCACAGCGCCCAGTCGAACCCCTCGAGCGGCACCTGCGGCTCGAGCCGCACGAGTTTCTTGGACAGGCGAGCCTGGTCGGCGAACTCCACAAGGTTCTGCTTGCGTTTGGCGCCCTTCACTTTGTCGGCGTTGGCGAGCAGGTTCTCGAGGTCGCCGAACTCGTTGATCAGCTCGGCGGCGATTTTCGGCCCGATGAGGGGCACGCCCGGCACGCAGTCGACCTTGTCGCCCACCAACGCTTGGAAGTCGACCACCTGCTCGGGCTCGATGCCCCAGTCGCCCATCAGCTCGCCGGCCGTGTAGACCAGGTCTTTACGGATGTTGTAGATCGAGACGTTCTTGGTGATCAGTTGCCGGCAGTCCTTGTCGCCCGTGACCAAGAAGCACCGCGCGCCGGCCTCGTCGCACTGCCGTGCGAGGGTGGCCAATAGGTCGTCGGCCTCGTAGTCGGCCTCGCCCAATCGCGGCAGCCCCATCGCGTCGACCACCGCCTCGATCTTGGGCAGCTGCGAGCGGAGCTCCTCGGGCATCGCGCCACGGTCCGCCTTGTAGCCGTCGTAGAGCGTCTTGCGGAAGGTCGGCCCGGGGGTGTCGAACGCGCAGACCAGCGCGGAGGGCCGCTTCTCTTGCAGCAGGTAGACCAGGTCGCGGGTGAAGCCGTACACGGCGTTCACCGGCTCGCCGCCGGGGCTCGTCATCTCGGGGATGGCGTGGAACACCTGGAAGATGAGCGAGTGGCAGTCGACGACGTAAACCGTGGAGTCGCCCGTGAGCCCCCGCCCGGCGGCCGGCTCCGGGGCGGATTTTTGCTCCGAAGTTAGCAAGTCGGCGGCCTTCGGAGCGGCAATCGGGGCGTCGTCGGCCATGCGGTAGAACGCTAGGTGGTGATCGGGCGGTGCGGATCGTGTGGCTTACTCGGCCGGAGAGGCCCCCCACTCCTGCGGTATGAGAGAACTCTCTGCGTAAATGCTCCGTAAAGCGACTGGTGGGGCAGTGGTCAAAACACCGCCCTCGGAGCGTTCTATCACGTTCGTTGACACGCGTTAATCCCCTAACTATTCTCGACTTACACCTCGTGCTGTGCCTCTCCGAGTGGGAGCACTCACGAGCGACGAACAGAGATCCCCCTAGGCCCTCCTCCCACTGCGTCCCACCCCCTGCTGCAAGCCAGGCCCGGCTGGTCGTCCCCACGACTCCCCATGCCGCGGCTCGATTCGCTTGCAATTAGTACGGACACAAGTGAAAACAGGCGCCTCGGGCTGACTGGGCAGAATTTGCTGCCCGTGTGTCACGCCCGGTCATCCACCACGCTACTAGCGACTCAACCGACAGCACACAGGAACAGGCATGGCAGCTCGGTCGGAACAAAGTTTTCAGATTACCATCGCGATTTTGATCCTCTTCGTGCTGGTGTTCGCGGTGATGTCTTACCTCTTTTGGAAGTCGTCGTCGGACCGCGCGAGCACGATCGCCGACTTGGAGGTCAAACTGCGCACCGCCGAGGGCGCCGCTCGCAGCGAGGGGACCAAGAGCGAACAGTACCTGGGCATGATCGGCTTCGACGCCTTCACCGACCACGACGTGGTGCAGCAGCAGTTCGAGGCGGACCAGGCCAAGTACATGGCCAACTTCGACGAGAACAGCCGCGACTACCGCAGCGTGCTCGACTACATCTACGTCGAGAACGAGAAGATCGCTCGCCAAGAGGCCGAGTCGAAGGCCCGCGAGAAGGAACTCAAAGAGCGGCTCCTCGCGACCGAGACCGAGAAGGAGAACCAGATCGCGGCGTTCAAGCAAACGCTCGAACGCGTGCAGACCGACCTGGAAACGGAGCGCCGCAACTTCAACCAGGCTCGCGCCGAGCTCGAATCAGGCCGCCAGGAGTTGGCGCGTTCGCGTCAGCGTCAGCAGGACGATTTCAAATCTCAAATCGCCGACGCCCGCAGCAAACAGAACGCCGCCGAGAGCCAGCTCGAGAAGAGCGAGCGTTCGAAGCGTAGCCTGCTCGAGGCGCGCAAGCTCGAGTCGCCCAGCTTCGAATCGTCCGATGGACTCGTGAGCTACGTGAACCAGGGCAACCAAACCTTGTGGGTCAATCTCGGCCGCGCCGATTCTCTGCGGCCGCAGATCAGCTTCAGCGTGTTCGAATCGGACCTGATCGACGCGGGCAAGAGTGAGAAGAAGGGCTCGATCGAGATCACCCGCCTGCTCGGCGACCACCTCGCCGAGGCCCGCATCACGAACGACGACCCACGTAACCCGATCCTGCCGGGCGACCAGATCTACAGCCAGGTGTGGCAACGCGGCAAGGAGCTGCGGTTCGCCTTCACCGGCCTGATCGACCTGGACGGCGACGGCAAGAGCGACCTCGACCGGCTCAAGGACCTGGTGGCCCTCAACGGCGCGACGATCGACGCCTACGCCGACATCGACGGCGTGGTCGAAGGCGAGATGGACGTGACGACCCGCTACTTGGTGCTCGGCGAGAACTCCGACCGGCCGAACCTCGGCGAACTGCGCAGGGCCTACAACACCATGAGCGAAGACGCCGACACGCTGGGCGTGGAGGTCATCACGCTCGACGAGTTCCTGACGCAGATGGGCTACCGCCCGCAGGACCGCACCGTGTCGCTCGACAACGCGTCGTCGAAGTTCCGCCGCCGTGTTCCGGTGTCGCAACGCTAAACGCTTTGCTGTGGGTCGCCGCCAGGCTCGGCGGCCCCAGGGGCTCGATGCTCTGGCGGCGCGCCACTCTGGGACGGCGGAGCCTCTTGGCCGGTCACGCCGAGTCCCGTGAACAACGTATCCGCGATCCGCTGGATCTGCGCTTTGAGCGGCTTGGCTTGGGCCGACTTCGACGCGAGGACCCGCTCGAACAAGTCGGGCCTCAGGAACGCCTCGGCCGGGCTCTTGAGCCCCGCCTCGGTGGCGAGCCGACGCACCAGCCGGCCATCGGCCCGCGCCAGGCCGTGGGTCACACAGAGCCGCCGGAACAGCGAGTCGGTCCCGGTGAACGGGTTTTTCTTCGGCCGGTCGATCTTGAGCTTCGAGATCTTGTTTAGCACCACGAACAGCAGAACAAGACCTGCGACCATAACGGCCAGGCCGATGAGATCGCCCGCGTTCAGCTCGGCGTTCTTGCCGCTGAAGTGATCGCCCATGCTGGTCCAGCGTTCGCGGCTGTCGATCGCAAGCAGGGGCTCCAGGAGGGTAGCGATGATCACGGATCGAACTCCTGTTGGAGCTCATCGATCATGCTTTGGGCCGCGTCGAGCGCCCGCAGACGGTCGGCGCTCTCGGCGGCGGTCTTGCGGACTTCGGCGCTGACGTCGTCGCGGCGGACATCGAGCGCCACGAGCGTGTCGGCGTCGAGCCGGCCGCTGCCCAGCACGCGGGCCGCTTCGGCGCGGACCCCCAGGTCGCTGTCCTCCATCAGCCGCATCAGGTCGCTGCGCACCTGGTCGACATAGCCCATCGCCTCGGTCATCTCCAACGCACGCAGGCGCCGCGAGACCGCCCCGGCGGCGAATTCCTGTCGCAGCCGTTGCGCCGCGCGGGCGTCGGCCTTGCCCACGAGCTCGCCGATGTCGCGTCGATGCTCCTCGCTGAGCCCGTCGTACTGATCGCGGTAGCGGATGAAGTTCACCTCGGGCAGCGCCCGCTGGGCCGCTTTGCGAACGGTCGACGACCTGCTCTCGAGCATCGACAGCAAGATCGGCATCGCCTGGGGATGCTTCTTCTTACGCAGACGCTGAGCGGCTGCGCTCGCCACGTGCGGGTCGCTGTCGGCGGCCGCCGTGAGCAACGGCTCGGCGCACTCGCTCGGGGGGACCGAGTCGAGCGCGAGCACGGCCGCGAGTCGACCCTCGGGGGCGCCGTGGCTGAGCATGTCGAACGCCACCCCGGCGAGCTCCTCGCGGGGCATCTGCGAGGCGGCCCCGAGCTGAAGGGCGGCGGCTTGGGCGTCGCCCCGCATCGTATAGAGCGCCTCGCGGTGCTCGGCGGCGAGCCACGCGAAGCGGTCGATCTTCTTGGCGTTGTCGAGCGTGCGAATGCCGACCGGGCTGCCGACCTCGGTGAGCAGGCTCTCGACGAAGGACCGATCGGTCCGTTGAGCGGCCACCTCGAGCAGCGCCGCGGGCGCGGTGCGGTCTTCGAGCGAACGCGCCACGAGCTCCCAGGCGGCGTGCGTGGGGCTATCACGCAAGGCGTTGAGCAGCGGCTCGTGCCCCGCGTGCCTCGGGTTGTGGATCACCCTCAGCATGGTGGGGCTGTCGTGCGCGGTGAGCAGTAAGAACGCCTCGATCAGCTCGTCGCGGCGGTGCAGGTCGTACTGGTCGAGCGCCTCGCCGAGCTCGACCAAAGCGGCGCGACGCAAGAAAGCGGGGTCGCTCTGCAGTCGGCCACGCTTGCCGCGGCGCCGCAGGGCGATCTCGCCGTGCAGCTCTTTGGCGAGCAACAAGGCCGCTTCGGCGTGGCCCGCGGCCACAGAAACAGAGAACTGCCGGGCGGCTTTAACCACGGCCGGCAAGGCGTCGAGCATCCGTCCCTCGGAGGCGAGCCGGCAGGCTTGCCGGCTCAGCGAGGCGTCGCTCGAACTGATCGCCCGTTGGACCGCCTTTCGCAGAGCGCCCCCTTCGGGCGCTTCGATGAGCTCGCGTCGCGACTCTTCATCGAGTCCGTCCGAGTCGGCGATCAACTTGGCGTGGGCCGCCGGGTCTTCGCGGCGCACCAGGGTGCGCAGCGCCCCGATCCGCACCCGGGGGTGGGACGCAAACGAGGCCGCCAGCAACACGTCGCCCGCCGCCGAATGTCGCCAGCGTTTGAGCAAGTGCAGTGTCGTTTCGATTCCCGCTAGGGGAGCCGCCATGGGATGCTGTTGGTCGTGGTGGGGGCGTTTGGCGCGACGATTGCTAGGTTTGGAAACGGAGGGTTCGGGCGGGCCGGCGCCGTACGGCCCCTTTGTGCTTCGACCTCCAGGCGGCCCTGCCATCAGCCGAACGCCCACGGCCGAGGTTGCCCGCAGGTGGGATCGCACCGCCTGGGGCGTGTTGCGGGACGGACCGACAGGCGTGACACTAGAGCTTGCCGCGTGGGCAAGGTTTGCGGCCACCGCCGCTCAAGCCTTCCCTAACGTCCAGTCTTTTGGAATCCATTTCCCCCCACCGATGACCTTGCCTCACGTGATGACCGCCGAAGAGATCCTGCAGCGAGACTTTTTGCCCCTGCGGGCCCGGCTGATCGAGGTCGCCGCGATGCTCGACCGTCTCGACCGCGCCGGCGGCTCGCCGCCCGACGACGAACGCATGGGGCTCGTCGCCCAGGCGATCGCCCGCTTGTCGGAAGATCGAGACGACCGCGCCGAGGACCTGCAGAGGCTGTTCAGCCTGCCGTACGACCCGGCTTGGCGCGAGAGCTTTGGCATCGAAAGCCGTTCGCAGAAAGCGCGCTAACCCGCCTCTCTCGCGGCCTCAACTCTCACCCTGCGAATGGCCTATCACCAGCGGCTACGAGCCGCCAGCCGCCCATGGACTACATCGACCCCCACATCCACTTCGTTTCGCGCACGACCGACGACTACGAGACCCTCGCCAAGATGGGCTGCGTCGCCGTGAGCGAACCCGCTTTCTGGGCAGGCTACGACCGTGGATCGGCCGAGGGCTTCCGCGACTACTTCGAGCAGCTCACTTCCTTCGAGCCGTCGCGGGCAGCGCAGTACAGTTTGCGGCATTACAGTTGGCTCTGCATCAACGCCAAAGAGGCCGAGAATGTTGAGCTTTCGCGCGAGGTGATCGCCTTGATCCCCGAGTACCTCGACCGCCCCGGCGTGCTGGGGATTGGCGAGATCGGGCTGAACAAGAACACCCGCAACGAGGCGACCGTTTTTCTCGAGCACCTCGACCTAGCGGCGCGAACCGACGAGCTTGTGCTGATCCACACGCCGCACCTCGCCGACAAGCTGCCCGGCACGCGGATGATCCTCGACATGCTCACGAGCGACGCCCGCATCAAACCCTCGCGCACTTTGGTCGATCACGTGGAGGAGCACACGGTTCGCGAAGTGCTGGAACGCGGCTACTGGGCCGGCATGACGCTCTACCCCACCACGAAGTGCACCCCCGAGCGGGCGGCCGACATCGTGGAGCGCTACGGCCCCGAACGGCTGATGGTCAACTCGGCCGGAGACTGGGGACCGTCGAAGCCAACCGCCGTGCCCGACTTCATCTTTGAGATGCGCCGCCGGGGGCACGACGAGTCGCTGATACGTCGCGTGGTGTACGACAACCCGCTCGAGTTCTTTGGTCAATGCGCACGCTTCGAGTTCTCACCGCGCGGTTGATGGGCAAAGCGGCTGACCGCTTCAGCTGGTGGTTTTTGCCTAATAATGCGAAATGGAATTTGACTCCTAGTGAAGGCTCGGTAAGCTGGCCGAATGGCTGTCGAATTGTGATTGAAATCACGTTCGGATAGCCGCCGCAGCGATGGATGCTGTGAAACGACAGGCGAAACCACCCTCCCCCCTTTGCGCCTGGTCCCCGATCCCCTCGGCGGACACGCTGAACTAGGAGTTCGATCCCATGCAGGTCTCTGCGCTGAAGGTCCGCGCCGTTGTTGCGGTGCTGCTGCCTCTCACGTTCCACACGGCTGCTCAGGCCATCACGTACGTGAGCGATCCTCACTCGCCGGCCTCTGAGCGTTCGACCGAAACGCTCGGGCCCATGGTGAGCCCGCCCAGGGGAATGCTCAAGCGGCCGCTGGACTCGCAATCGGACGGGCAGTTCTGCGAGTCCGAGGCCCACCCGACCGGCGGCCCGCTCGACGAACACGCCGAGCCGATCGAAACGATTCTATTTTTCGGCGATCTGTCAGCCGACGCCGCCGCGCTGCGGATGCGACACGAAGAGACGCGCGGCGCGACATTCTTGCTCGGCGACACCGACCGCGACGGGATCGTCAGCACGACCGATTATTTTGTCTGGCGGGTCCGTCGAGAGGGGGCTCTGCGTTCCTTTCTTGACCACGGCCAGGCGTTGGGAGTCAGCGGATTGGACGACGGCCGAGCGTGGTGGTCACGCGGTGGGTTGGCGTTGCGGTAGCTCGCCGGGCTCTTTGACTCGGTTCACGAGTTGCTCGCCACGCGTCTCGCTGCGATGACGGCCGGCTTGCCGTTGCGAGGGGCGATCAGCAGCGTGGCCTCGGCGTCGCCGCGGGGCCTGAGCTGTTTGCGCAGCGCCGCCGGGTCGACGCTGAGGCCCCGCACTTTGATCTCGAGCCTGCCGACCGATCGCTCGTCGAGCCACGCCGACAGGCGTTTGCGATCCATCGGCATCACGTCGAGCACCTCGAAAGCCGCGAGCAAGGGCTCTCGGGGCGCTTTGTCGGCGGTGAAGTAAGCGACCCCCGGCTCGACGCCCCCGAGCCCGTGCTTCGCGGCGAGCGCGCCGCTGAGATCGGCGGCCAGCACGGCGGGGTCGGGTTCGAGCACGTAGCGTCCCAGGCTCGTGGCCGGCTCGATCGCGGCGCCCGCCGGGCCTACGAAGGTGGCGATGCGGCTCTCGCTCTCAGGAATGTTGGCGCCCGCCCTGATCGCCGTGGCCCGGCGTTTTCCCGCTTGCGTGGCGAGGGCGCCCGACCAAACCACCAGCTGGCGGCATTCGCCGCCGCGGCTGATCCACTCGAGCTCGCGCTCCTGGCGCCAAGTCTCGGGCGCCTCGGCCGCCGGGGCTAGCTTGATCGCGGCGTGCGGCGTGGCGGCGTGCATCGCCTCGAGCGTTTCGAGCGAGGGCGAATGGGCCGCGACTTGTGTGGTGCGCCGTCCCTGCGGGCGGCGGTCGGGGTCGATGTGCCAGGCAGCGCAATCGGCGACCGCCGCGACGCTCGCCTCGCACGACTGGACGGCCACGTTCTCCAGGCCGTAAGCCGCGGCGTTACGCTCGGCGAACCGGGCGAGCACGCCGTCGCGGTCGACGCCGCTGGCCGGTGCGACGCCGCCCAATGCGATGAGGTCGCCCCCCACGCCGGTGCAGAGGTCACGCGCATCGCGGCGCCCCGCGAATCGCTCGGCTTTGTAGCGGGCGGTCCACTCATCGGTCGCCTGCTCGAGACCCACGCGGCTGAAGAACATGTGATCGGAGCGCGAGAACTTGTTCGCCGCGCGGCGCCTCAGCTCGACGGTGAGCAGCACCAAAGCCGCCCGCTGGGGCGGAAGAGACTTCCGCAGCCGGGCGACCGTCTGGGGCGTCGCCTGCGCCTCGGCGTTATCGACGAGCAGGCGGTTGGCTTCCTCCCCCAAAAGCCACGCGCAATCCGCAGGATCGATCGGGTCGTTTCCGGCTGGGGGGGTCGTTGGCATGGCGCCGAGGGGCTCGACCCTGCGTGATGAGCGTGCTGCGACGTCCGCCGCAACGTTCTTCAAACGCGGGCCGTCCAAACGTCGAAGTTACCACAGCACCAAGGCCGTACGCCACCGACGCGACAAGCCGCTAGCGCGGCGAAGTTTTGAGAACTGTGAACGACCGAGAAGAGGGATGACACGAGAGACGACTCCGGCGATCGATATGAGGCGTGCTTCTGGAGAGTGAAGAGAACGTGGCCCCCAAGCAATGCTGCGGGGGCGACGCGCAACGGGAACCAATGGCGGAGGGGCTGGTGCGCAGCGGCCCCTCCGCCTTTTGGCGTTTCCACCGAGAGGCGGCGACGTGATGCAGACTGTCAATTGGGACTAACGACGGAAGGACGACGGCGATGCTACTCCGACCGACCGCGATGATTGGCGTGTTAGGCGCCGCCGTAGCCGCGCCCTACGTCATCACGCAGTCGCCAGAGACAGTCGAGCACTTCTGGCCCGCTGCGGGTGCGCCGGCCGAGGTCGCCCCCGCACCGACCCACGATGCGCCGACGCTCGATCCGGCGACACTCGCTGCGCCGTCGATCGACATGACCGCCGGCCCGGGCGAGCACATCTACAGGAGCGCGGCACCGATCGAGGGGTCTCCGCATTACCGGCTGGTCGACGTGCTGCGGCTCGACATCACGCGTGAGTGGGTTTACCAGCACTGGGCGCGCAAGTCGACCGGCTTGGCCGAGCTCGACCTGTTCGGCGTGCGTGTGCCGCTGGTCACGGGCGCCGGCATGACCGACTTGGCCGGGTCGCTCTCCTATTATTTCGACAACCAAGGTCTGCTGCAAAAGATCCGCTTCCACGGCCGCACGGCCGACACCACGCAGCTCGTGGGCCTCTTCACGCAGCACTACGGGCTGGTGCGTCAGGCGAGCCAACTGCCTGGCGAGCAGCTTTATCAGCGGATGTCCAAGAAGCGGGTCGAGAGCGAGCTGCGGTCGCGGCCCGAGTCCGTCCTGTGGTCCACGACGCCGCACGAGAGCTTTGTGGTCGACTTCGAACTCAACCGCCCCGGCGGGGGCCGGTTCGTCGAACCTCCCAAGCCGCAGCTCATGATCCCGCAAGCGGCGGGCGCCCCGGCCCCGCAGGCCGCCGATCCGGCGGCGACTCCCGAGGCGGAGCCAGTCTTCCCGTCGCGGACTTTCGTGCAAGACGCGCCGCCCAAGCCGCCCGAGCCAGCCGCCGCACGCGCGGCGTCCGAGGCGCCAGCCGCGGCGCCCGCGACCCAGGCGCCGGTGCATGTCGCTCGGCCATGGGATCGCTGGCCAAACTGATTGAGCCGAGCGGCCGCGGTGCGGGGAGGCGGGCATGGTGTGGGAGGCTCTGGGACGCCGATGACGCGCTCCCAGCAATTCTCGGTGGGCATATCACGACCGGCGTCGGAGACGCCTCCCCCCGCTCAGAATCCATCACAGCTCAGCCCCAACCACAGCTCAGCCAATCAATCTGCCCTGCCCTACCCCGCCCTGCTTCGGGCTGACGCGGTGCTGGTTGGACGGCTATCTTGACGCCTATGTCCCCCGCCCCGGCCAACACGGAAGGTCTCGAGTTTGGCGTCGCCCGCGAACAAGAGCGGCTTGGCGCCCTGGGACTTGCGCTGCGAACGTTGCCGGCCGAGTGCCGCCCGCGGCTGGTCGACGCGATCGGACGCCAGCCCCCCTCGCAGCTGGGGCCCTTCGACGCGCTGGTGGTCGCGCGACGCGCTGGTGAAGTGGTCGCCGCCGCTTGGGGTCAGCCGCAACCTGGCGCCGCGGCTTCGCTGTGGCTGCCCGAGGCGATCGGCGTAGCGGCCGAGAAGGTCGACGGACCGCTCATCGGGTTGGTCTGCCGCCAGGTCGACCATGCCCGCATGCCGATGACCCAGGCGCTGCTGGAGAGCGACGACGACCCGCGTTTGGCGGCTTTATTGGAGGCGGGCTTCGACCGCATCGCCGAACTCTTCTACCTTGAATGGCGCGACGACGAATCGTCCAAGGGAGCTCTTGAAGACTCCGCGTGCGATTCCGCCGTCGGCTTCGAGCCCTACCACCCACGCGATCGGCGACGGCTGGAGCGAGTCGTCGAGAGCACCTACACGGGCAGCCTCGACTGCCCCGCCCTCGAGGGTCGACGGGCGATCGCCGACACGATCGACGGCTATCGGGCGATCGGTCAATACGACAGTCGCGACTGGTGCTTTATCACCCACGAAGGGGGCGACGCCGGCGTGCTGCTGCTCGCGCAGCACGACGACCCTTCGCAGTTGGAGCTGGTTTACATGGGCGTTACGCCCGCGGCGCGAGGCCGCGGACTCGGCGCTGCGGCGGTGCGCGAGGCTCAGCGAGTCGCCGCCGCGCGTTGCGTCGACCGGCTCGTGCTGGCGGTCGACTCGACCAACAAGCCGGCCCGTGACCACTACGCCGACGCCGGCTTCACGCGCTGGGCTAGCCGCGTCGCTTTGATCCGCTCGTTGCCGCGTTAATCGGCCTGTGGCGACGCAATCGTTGTGCGTTGCGGCATCGAGATGGCTAAGCTCAAGTGTCTGGTCGATCGTGGCGTTCGTCGGCGACCGACATCATCCGTCGCGCGCAAGAACAGGTTTTCCACCCCCGGCATTCGCCGCTTGACAATCCAGTCGAGTGGCGCCGGGGGCCACGTTTTCCGGTGATTCCAAATGGTGAAGAGGAGCTTTTTTTTGCGTGAAGGGTTTCTTAATAAAACCTGTTTGACTCCGTTGCTAGCACCCTTAGAATCGCGGCTCGGGTTACCAAGCGTGCGGGGAGATCAGGCGGCCTTGTTGGTCGCCCCGCACGGTTTTTGAGCAGGCCTTTTTTCGTTGTTTCCTAGGCCCCCCATAGGGGCCGGTCCGGCGCGTTTCCAAGAAGGACACGCCGGCCGCGGGAGACGTTCTGGGCCGGCGGAGCACACAGGATGTGGTCATGGAAGATGACAACATGACGGTCGCGGAACGCACGATTGACATCGCGGCAAACGAGAGCCTGCCGCGATTCCGCGAAGAGCTCCGCCGCGCCATTGGCCAGAAACGCTACGAGGCTTGGTTCGGCGATTCGCTCTTCGGCGCCGCCGCCGAGTTGACCGAGGACGGCCTGGGGGGCGTCGTGGTGCGGGTCGCCACGTCGTTCGAACGCGATTCGCTGGTCAAGACCATCCAATCCGATCTCGACAAGACCGCCAAGAAGCTCTTGCCCGAAGGCGCCAAGGCGGCGGTGGCTGTCGGAACGCTCACGAAAGCCGCCGCGCCCGCTGCCGACCCGTTCGAGGGCCAACAGAGCGTTGGCCCAAGCCAACTTGCCGAAGACGGCACGCCTGGAACGAGCGCCGCCGGCAAGAACGTGGTTCACGGGGCCGCGGCCGACGTCACGCAGAAGCTCTCGCACGCGATCAGCACGGCGATCGCCGCCGACGGCCCGCCACGGGCCGCCCGTGTCGACGCCGCCCACACGCCCGGCTCTGCTAAACGGCGCCGCAGCGAGCCGACCGGTTTCGAAGCCCTCGTCACCGGCAAGAGCATGGCCCAAGCGCTGAGCGCCGCCCGCGGCGCCATCCGCGGCGAGGCGACCGCCGGGCCAGTGCTGCTGTGGGGACCCACCGGCGTTGGCAAGACCCGCCTGCTCACGGCCATCCGCGAGGAGGCGTTGCGTCGCAACCGCCGCCAACGGGTTCTGTCGCTCACCGCCGAGCAGTTCACTTCGGCGTTCGTCGACTCGTTCCGCACCGGACTGCCGAGCTTCCGCCAGAAGCACCGCGGCGTGAACCTGCTGCTGCTGGACAACGTGACGTTCTTCGTTGGCAAGAAGCGCACGCTCGAAGAGCTGCAGCACACGATCGACGCCATTCAGGAGTCGGGCGGCCGAGTGGTGCTCACCAGCCTCCGCGGCCCGGGCGAGCTCCGCGACCTCGGCCCCGAGCTCGCCTCGCGGCTCACCGCCGGCGTGACGGCCGAGCTGCAGACGCCCGATCGGGAGATGCGGCTCGCCCTGGTGCGGCGCCTTGCCGACGAACGCGACCTGGAGCTGCCCGAGGGAGTCGCCGAGCGGCTCGCCGCCGCCCTGAGCGGTTCGGCGCGCGACGTTCTCGGCGCCCTCAACCGGCTGGAGCTCACCAGCGAAGCCTACGGCGAGTCAATCACCGCCGAACTCGCCGAGCGGGTGGCGGGCGAGATCAACCGGCTCTCAACCCCCACGCTGCGTCTGGCCGACGTGCAGCGGGCCGTGAGCGACGTGTTCGGCGTCGACCTGGCGACGCTCCGCTCGACAAAGCGGACCAAGGCGGTTGCCGAGCCGCGGATGCTGGCGATGTGGCTCGCCCGCAAGCACACCCGCAGCGCGTGGAGCGAGATCGGCGAGTACTTTGGCCGCCGCAGCCACAGCACCGTGATCAGCGCGTGCCGCCGGGCCGACAAACTGGCCGCCTCGACCGAGCCAACGCCACTCTGCGGAGGCGGGGGTGACCTGCACGAGGCGATCCGCCGCGTCGAGACCGCGCTACGCACGGCGTGACGACGCATAGCGCGCCGGTCACTTTTCTTAGAGCGGTTTGCTCATTGGTGTAGACGCTCGGCTCGCGATCGGCGTCGTGGCTTCGTCAGCCTGCATCGACAATGCACCGCATTGCCTGCTTCGGCTTCCTCGCCACGCCGCCAATCGCTTCCCCGCTCGTACACACCAATTCGAAAACCGCTCTAGACGCGAGGTTCCGAGGCGAAATAACGCCGCTGGAACCAGAACGCCACGCTCACCAGACCGATCATCACCGGCACCTCGACCAGCGGCCCGATGACCGCCGCGAACGCCGCGCCGGAGTCGATGCCGAACACCGCGATCGCCACGGCGATCGCCAGCTCGAAGTTGTTGCTCGCGGCGGTGAACGCCAGTGTGGTCGTCTTGGAGTAGTCGGCCCCGACCGCCCGGCCCATGAAGAAGCTGACCAGGAACATCACGACGAAGTAGACCAGCAGCGGGACCGCGATCAGCAGCACGTCTTGCGGAATGCGGACGATCTGCTCGCCCTTGAGGCTGAACATCACGACGATCGTCAGCAGCAAAGCGACGAGCGTCAGCGGGCTGATCGCGGGGATGAACACCTCCTCGTACCAGCGGCGTCCCTTCGCCTTGACCAGCACCAGGCGGGTCAGCATGCCCGCCATGAACGGCACGCCGAGATAGATCAGCACGCTCTGCGCGATCGGGCCCATGCCGATCGCCACAACGCTGCCCTCGAGCCCCAGCAGCGGCGGCAGCCAAGTGAGGAAGAACCACGCGTAGACGCTGTAGAACAGCACCTGGAAAACGCTGTTAAAGGCGACCAGCCCCGCCGCGTACTCCGTGTTGCCCTTCGCCAAGTCGTTCCAGACGATCACCATCGCGATGCACCGCGCCAGGCCGATCAGGATCAGCCCCGTCATGTACTCCGGCTGGTCGCGCAGAAACAGCACGGCGAGCGCGAACATCAGCACCGGGCCGATCACCCAGTTCTGCACGAGCGACAGCCCCAAGATCTTCGTGTTGCGGAAGACCTCGCCCAGCTCTTCGTAGCGCACCTTCGCCAGCGGCGGGTACATCATCACGATCAGCCCGATGGCGATCGGGATGTTCGTCGTGCCGACCTGAAAGCCGTCGATAAACGCCTCGACCCCCGGCACGAACCAACCGGCGGCGACGCCGATCGCCATCGCCAGGAAGATCCACAGCGTCAGGTAACGGTCGAGAAAGCCGAGCCGCCCCTGCGGGCAGCCGATCGGCTCGGTCGCGGTTGTTTGGGCCTCCATCACTCGGCCTCCGAAGCGACGCTCAGCGCGGCGGGCAACGCGGCGACGTAGTCGCGGATCTCGTCGCGCACGCGGCGGTACGGGGCGAGTTGCTCCTCCTCGCTGGCGCCCTCACCGGCCGCCTCGCGGGCCAGCTTCGGCGGGTCGTCGAAGGGGTGATGCACCACCCGCGCCGAACCCGGGAACACGGGGCACGACTCGGCCGCGTTGTCACAAACCGTCACAACGACGTCGAGACCCACGTCCTTGAGCTCGTCGACGTGCTGCGAGCGCTGCCCGCTGATGTCGACGCCCGCCTCGGCCATCACCGCCACGGCGCTCGGGTTGAGGCCGTGCGTCTCGATGCCGGCCGAGTAGGCCTCGATCTGGTCCGACTTGAGATGGCGGGCCCAGCCCTCGGCCATCTGGCTGCGGCAGGAGTTGCCGGTGCAGAGGAACAAGACTTTCAGCATTTGCAATCGCTCTGCCGCCGGCAGAGCTCCTCCGGTTCGATTTTAAGAACGGCCTTCAGCGTCTTCTGATCGGCCTTGGCTTGCTTGTCGCGTTTCAGGCTGGCGAGCACCATCGCGAGCGCATCGTGCACCTCAGCCGGGGCGTCGTCTTCCGTCAGGCGGAAGTAAGCCCAGCGGCCTTGCTTACGCGACTCGACCAGGCGGGCCTGGCCCAAGATCGCCATGTGCCGCGACACGGTCGACGGCGCCAGGCCGAGCACCTCGACGATCTGGCAGAGGCAGAGCTCGCGGCCGTCGAGCAAGCCGACGGCGCGCAGGCGGCTCTCGTCCGCGATCGCTTTGGTGATGGCCAGTAGGTCTCGCATCGCGGTCCCGTCAGTATGTTATTTCGGCAACTGACGAAATGATATCCACCCCGACTGGGGCGTCAAGTCCGGAATCCTCCTCGCGCCGCTGGCTGTCAGGTAAGACGCGCCGTGCGGGCTCTATTGCGGCCGCCCGAGCCCCGCCAGCCGGGCGGTCGACTCGTAGTCGCCCGCCGCGGTCGTCGCCCCCAGGGCCGTGACGCACCGCGCGCCGCACGCCGCCGCCAGCCGGCCCGCCTCTCCGAGCGGCATGCCGCGCAGCAGCCCGCAAAGCAGGCCGCCGATAAAGCAGTCGCCGGCGCCCGTGGTGTCGACCACCGCCCCCGGCGGCTCGACCGCCGCGATCGCCACGCACTCGCCCGCCCGCTCACTCAAGAGCGCCCCCTCGCCGCCGAGCTTCACGCCGACCACGCCCGCCGCGCCGGCGTCGCGCAGCGTGGCGAGGATACGCTCGGGGTCGTCCTCGCCGGTCTGATGGCTCGCCTCCTTGTGGCTCGGCACGTACAGGTCCAAGTGCGGCAGCGACGGGGCGAGCTCGGCCAGCGTGCCCCCCGTGCCGGCCGCGTCGAGCGCCGTCATGCAGCCCACCCCGCGCACGGCGGCGAGCACCTCCGGCAGGTCGTCCTGCAACGCGGGCAGCAGCGAAAAGTAGCCGAGCAGCATCGCCCGGCTCGCCGCGAACAGGTCGAGGTTCTCAAGGAACGCCCACTTGTCGAGCCGCTTGGGGGCGCCGACGGCGTGCAAGAAGGTCCGCTCGCCCGACGGGTCGATCATCACCGCCGTGGTGCTGGTCGGGACCCCCGCCAGAGTGAGCAGCCCGCCGGTCGCGAGCCCCTCGGCCGCGTAGCGCGAGCGGATCACGTCGGCCCACGCGTCGTCGCCCAGGTAAGTGAAGGCCGCCGTGCTCATGCCGAGCCTCGCAAGCGTCACGCCGGCGTTCGACACGATCCCGCCCGTGGCGAGCACCAGCGGCTCGGTCCGCACCAACCGCCCGGCGCCAAGCGGCTCATCGAGCGGCACCGGCCGCACCAACACGTCGACCACACACGAGCCACAGACCACAACGTCGCGAGTTTTTTGCACAGCGGGTCCCCGAGTGAGTAGCGAGATCGGGTGGCTATCTTACTCGGGGGCGTACGCGGGAGCAGTGGTCGGCGTCTTGTCCCTCATCACCTCCGCTTGATCCCCATTGCCCGAAGTCTCGAGCTGAGGGTGGTCGGTTTGACGCCCAGCAGCTCGGCGGCGCCTTCGGGGCCGTGGATCTTGCCGTCGGATGCTCTCAGGGCCCGCTCCAGGTTGTCGCGTTCGAGCTGGCGGATCTGGGCGTCGGTGAGAATCTCTCCCTCGGCGGGCGCGGGGCTCGGCTGGGATCGGTTGGTGGGCTCCCTGAGGTCGACCCGCAGCGCTCCGCCGCGCGAGAGAATCACCGCCCGCTCGATCACGTGCTGGAGTTCTCTGACGTTGCCGGGCCAGTCGTACCGCTCGAGCCGCCGGGAGACGGCCGTGGTCAAGCGGGGCGGCTCGGTCGCTAGGCGTTGCGACGCCTGCCGCAAGAAGTGTTCGGCGAGCACCGCCACGTCGTCCCGCCGCTGGCGGAGCGGCGGCATCTCGATCGGGAAAACGCTCAGCCGGTAGTAGAGGTCTTCTCGGAATCGCTTCTGGCGAGACTCTTCGCGCAGGTCGCGGTTCGTGGCGGCGATGATGCGGACATCGACGCGGCGGGTCTGCTCTTCGCCGATCCGCTCGATCTCGCCCTCTTGGAGCACCCGCAGCAGCTTGCTCTGCAGGTCGAGCGGAACCTCGCCGACTTCGTCGAGGAACAGCGTTCCGCCATCGGCCAGCTCAAAACGCCCGGCCCGGTCGCGGAGCGCGCCGGTGAAGGCGCCCTGGATGTGGCCGAAGAACTCGCTCTCGAAGAGCTCACGCGGGATCGCGGCGCAGTTGACTTTGATCAGCGGTCGGTCGGCCCGGTTGCTGCGGCGGTGGACTTCGCGGGCGACGACTTCTTTGCCAACGCCACTCTCCCCGAGGATGAGCACCGTCGAGTCGGTGGGGGCGACGAGGTCGATCTGCTGGCTCACGTTCCGCAACGCGGGGCTGACGCCGAGCATCTCGCCAAAGCCCTGCTCAGCGGCCGCCTCCTGCTGCAGGTACTCGTTCTCTTCTTCGAGCCTCTTGCGCAGTCGCTCGACTTCCTCCCAGGCGTGGGTGTGAGCGATGGCGACCGCCGCGTGGTCGGCGATCATCCGCAGCCAGTCGAGGCAGCCTTCGCCGATCCGCGCCCGGGTGAACACGCCCAACACGCCGAGCACCATGCCGTGGTGGCTCAGCGGCTGGCCGGCGAACCCGATGATTCCCTCGTCGCGGACCCACGCGGGTTGAGCCACCCAGGAGGGCAGCTCCGCCATGTCGGGCGCCTCGATCGCCTCGCCCGTCATGGCGATCCGACCGACTTTGCGGACTCCGATCGGAAACCTCCGAAAACGTCCGTCGAGCCGCGACAGGTCTTGGCTCGGATCAACGACCGAGCGGCCGCTGCTCGCCACCAGGTGAAGGCACTGCGACCGATCGGGACATTCGTCTCGCATGGGGCACGTTTCGCACCCTTCTCCAGGGCGTACGAGCCACAGCCTGGCGAGGGCGATCTGGTCGGACGCCGCAATCCGCGACACCAGCAAGTCGAGAAGCTGAGGGAGCTCGCGCTGCTGAGCGAGTTCGAGCAACAGGCTCTTTGGGTCGTCGAGTAACGTCGGGTTTTCATCACGGCTCGGCATCCCTCAAGGATAACGACATTTCGTTCTATTGCGACGATATATCGGCGGCTGACGAAATGTCGTTGCGTTCTTTTGGCTGCAAGAATTAGCGTAAGTGCTTATTCAAAAGGGGCTTGCAGATTGTTATGGAGTTTGGCGCCGGATCTGTATTAGGCGCGTGCGTTAGCGAGTGTGTCGCTCGCCGAACGACCTGCGTCAACCCAATCTAGGAGCCCCTGCCATGTCCCGCCTTCCTCAAGTCGCTACCGACCAAGCCACCAAGCAGCAAGCGGAGCTGTTCGAGCTGGTGAAGTCGAAGCTCGGCCGCGTGCCCAATTTGTTCCGTGCTCTCGCCAACTCGCCCGCCGCCTTGCGCGGCTACCTCGAGTTCTCCGGCGCGATCGGCGCGGGCGAAGGCCTCAGCGCCCAGCAGCGCGAGATTGTCGCCCTGACGGTGGGCGAGGCTAACGGCTGCGAGTACTGCCTCGCCGCGCACTCGACCATCGGCAAGATGGTCGGCCTCTCGCCCGAGGCGATCGAGGCGGCCCGTCAATCCGACGGGTTCGACGATGCGAGCCGCGCTGTCGCCCGGTTCGCCAAGTCGGTGCTCGAGTCGCGGGGCCGCGTGTCGGACGCCGAGCTCGATGCGTTCCGCGACGCCGGTTTCGGCGACGACGGCGTCGTTGAGGTCGTGGCGCACGTCGCCCTGAACGTGTACACGAACTTCTTCAACAACCTGGTCGAGACCGACGTCGATTTTCCGGCGGCCGCGCCGCTCGCAGCCGGGGCGAGTGACGAGGCCGCGTGCTCGACCGACTGCGGGTGCGCCGTCTGACATCGGCGTTTTCTGACCGCAGCGCCGTTTGGCCGTTGTGCCCCGCCCCGGCTCCCTCGCCGGGGCGGGGTATTTGCTTCGCCCTCTCCACAGGAGTTACCCCATGCCCCATCCAACCGACCTACGACCCCCCTTCGACCGGGATTCCGCCACGGCCAAAGTCCGCGCTGCCGAGGACGCGTGGAACTCATGTGACCCGCACCGCGTGTCGCTTGCCTACAGCGAAGACTCCACCTGGCGGAACCGCGACCAGTTCGTGCAAGGAAGGGAGGCGATCCGCGAGTTCCTCGCCGGAAAGTGGCAAACGGAACTCGACTACCGGCTGATGAAGGACCTCTGGTCGTTCGACGGCAACCGGATCGCCGTTCGTTTTCAGTACGAGTACCACACCGCGGGCGGCCAGTGGTGGCGGGCCTACGGCAACGAGCTGTGGGAGTTCGACGCCGAGGGGCTGATGCGTCGCCGCGAGGCCAGCATCAACGATCTCGCCATCACCGAGTCGGAGCGAAAGTTCCGCTGGCCGGCGGGCGGACCGCGCCCGGCCGAGCCGGCCGCGGTGCTGTGCATCGCCTAGATCGCACTACCGCTAGCCGTAGCGTTGTTTTCGCCATATCAACGTCGAATCACACCGCCACACACGCTACGCATCCGTGCGATTCGCACTAGTGCGAATCAATCGCCTCTACCTACTCAGCGGAGCTCGTCCAAAACTTGGCCCAAGAAAAGTTTGGCGTGACTTATCCGCCTTCGGCGGACTCCGCTGCGCTCCGCTAATCGACCTGATGGCAACGACTTAGAACAAAATCGCGAGTGGCCAAGAATCGCTGCTGCGCGCGCGGTCAAAAGCGATTGTCGAAATTAGGTGAAACGCCTGCTACAAAGATAATTGGGCGCAGCAGGGGGTCGTTTTCGAGCGGACCGGGCCGGCTGGAATGCGTTCTGACGGGATTTTCCGCCAGCCAGCCGCCCGCTATTGCAGTTTGATGCCCCTGTTCAGGCGCACTCGCCCGCCGCTTAGTTTTGAGAAAGATCTACGACGAGGGCGGAGAATCTATTCTTGGGCCATCTTCCCGCCGTCACCACTCCGCTGCGCGCGGCGTGGCCATCACGAGCTGGCTTAGAACGATGCGGCGATGAGTTCGCCAAAAAGCTTGCTCGTGGGCGCCGATTGGTGGGCCGTGAGACGACCGTCGCACGCGGCACAACCGGCTGCGGAGTTGCACAAACTGCTGGCGCGGCGGCTCTCGTTCTCGCGGGGCGTCGTACGTTTGACGAGTAAATAGCCAGGGTCTCTCCGTTCCGCCCTCGATCGCCCAAGCTCGCTGAGCCGATGCGCCGAGGTGGGGGTGGCCCGAGCTCACCGGCAAACCTCCCCCCCGTCCTGAGCCCTCGCCACAAATGATAGTCACCTCCAACGCCGCGGCGCCGGTTGGCCCGCTGGCCGACCTTGTCCACAACGCTCTCGAAACCAGCCCCTATCTCCCCAGCCGCTCGGTGCGGGTCGAAGAGGGCGAAGGCCGCGTGCGGCTGCACGGAGCGGTCCGCTCTTACTTCGAGAAGCAGATGGCCCAAGAGATCGTCGTCCGATTGGACGGCGTGGAGCGGGTTGAGAACCTGATCCAGGTCAACTGGGGCTGAGCGGCCGGCCCTCAGGCCTTCCCGCACCCTTCCCGCCGCTCGAGGCGAGCGGCAAGCCCTACGCGCGGTACGACCGGCGCCAGCCGACCCGTTGCGCCGGTGTAGCGGCGTGGCTGGGGATTCCTCCCTGCGGGCGGCGGCGGCTTGGGTTCGATACCGATAGTGAGGAGCCCTGTGCGCGGCGTATCGCCCGGAGATCGCTGTAGCCGGCCCACGCCCATCACCCACGAGGAGGGAACCCCGTGAAGAAACGTCTTATGCCGCAGCAGATATTGCAGCCAAGCCGCCGCGGCCTGACGGTCGGCATGCTGTTCTTAGGCGGCGCGTTCTTGTTTGCCGCCGATGCGCAAGCGGTGGGACGTTGGAATCTGCCGACTTCCTCTAACCAGTGGTGGGGATTCGGCTACGGGCCGGGCTACCACGCCCCGATGGTGCTGGGGCCGTCTTACAAAGCCAAGGTCGCCGGGCAAGGCGTCGAGCGGATGCAGACGCCGATGTCGCCACCGGCCCACGCCCCGAGCCGCGTTTTCTACGGCAACCAGAGCGGCTATGGCGGCGCGGCTGACTTCGGCCCGACGCTCGGCGTGATCGAGTCGCCGCCGGCCTACCACCAGGCGCCCGCGTACGGGCGGCCGCTGTCGTACGGTGTCGCTCCGCCACAAGCCGCGGCGACGCTCGCCGAGCCAGTCGCCACGCCGCCCGGCAACTGACCGCACGGCGTGGCAAGCCCGCTCGACGTAGGAAAAGGAGCTGCGGGTCAGTCCCGGATAGCACGAGCGGGCCTTTTGTCACCCATCTCCTTGCGGATCTCTTGGTGGATCTCCTTAGCGACCCACTCGGAGAGCTCTTCGATCAGCTCGATGGCCCCGAACCGCCCGCCTGATTCCATGACGGTCGCCGAGAGCCGCTGGACATTCTCAGGCGACAGGTCGCATGCGGCGTTTAGCAACACGAGGTCGTTGCCGTCGGCCACCACGGCAAACAACCCGCGGACGGCGCCCTCCTCACGTAGCAGAGAGATCTCGACCGAACTACCGCCATCGCGGACGCGGATGACCGAGTCCCACTCGGCGGCGTCGAGTTTCGTGGCGTAATGCTGTGACGCGATAGCCGGTAGTTCATCGGCCCCGCCGTCGTAGACCCGCACGCGGACCTCGTCGACCGAGTCGGCCACGACGGCGAGCAGCTGCTTGACGTCGCCGAGCGTCTCGGCGGCGAGCTGGCCGTCGCCGCCGGCTATCTCAGAGGCAAAGCCGGCTATAGCGGCATCGCCCAAGCCGATGAGGTCTTTGAGAAGGCCGCGGCTCAGGTCGACCTCGACCTTGGGCCGCTCACCGCCCGGATGATCGAAACCGACTGCTCCAGGGGGCGCCGCGACGGCGGGATTCAGTGAGAACAGGGCCAGGCAGGCGCCAAGGGCGAGGCGGCTCGCCGGCGGCGCGAGAAGAATGAAGCGGCTCATCGGATCGAATTCCCTTCGGGTTGCGGAGGGCGTCGCCAGGCTAGCCGTGAGTCAGGGCACGGTCCGAACGGTGACGCGGGGACACACCCAGGGCTTCGCGGCAGGCCGTACGCTCTTGGGAGGGAAGACGAGAAAACGTCTGAAAAGGCTCGCGGATCCACAGAGAGCCGAGCCAGGCGACCGATTACGAGCCTGGGGCCTTTAGGGGGGCTCGCTACGCGGCCGATGGGAAGCTGGATCTTCGCTGGTAGCAGCGCGGGTGCAAAATCGCGATGACTATCAACGCAAAAACCCCGCTTGGTCCGAAGACCGAGCGGGGTTTTTCGCATTTTCCTCGAAAGGAAAAATAAAACTGGCGATACCTACTTTCGCACTGGTAGGCACTATCATCGGCTCCAAAAGCTTAACTACTGTGTTCGGGATGGGAACAGGTGTTTCCTTTTGGATATGGTCGCCAGAAAGTCCCGTCGCGGCGGCGAAGCCGCAACGGGTCTGACTTGGTTTTAAGCAAGAGCGGCTGCGAGGAGACTTGCGTCTCTTCGCCACGCAATGTTGTTGAAGATTGTCCTCAGACGCACTTATGGGGCCTCGATCGTTTGGTTCCAGAGGAACCGAGGATACGAGAGCGTTTGATAAATGCGGCCAAGCGTTCGTCCGTTAGTACCGGTTAGCTGAACCCATTGCTGAGCTTACACATCCGGCCTATCAACCTGGTCGTCTTCCAGGGGACTTTCGGTCATTGACCAACGAAACCTAATCTTGAGGCGGGCTTC
The DNA here is from genome assembly GCF_007859945.1 of Pseudobythopirellula maris. GTDB lineage: Bacteria > Planctomycetota > Planctomycetia > Pirellulales > Lacipirellulaceae > Pseudobythopirellula > Pseudobythopirellula maris. Next base: position 29,847 of record NZ_SJPQ01000001.1, read on the forward strand.
ACGCTTAGATGCTTTCAGCGTTTATCCGTTCCGACCTTAGCTATCCTGCCGTGCCGCTAGCGCGACAACAGGAACACCAGAGGGTCGTCCTTCTAAATCCTCTCGTACTAAAGAAGAACCCTCGCAAGTTTCGTGCGCCCACAGTAGATAGGGACCGACCTGTCTCACGACGGTCTGAACCCAGCTCACGTACCACTTTCATTGGCGAACAGCCAAACCCTTGGGAGCTTCTTCACCCCCAGGATGTGATGAGCCGACATCGAGGTGCCAAACCGCTCCGCCGCTATGGACGCTCGGGAGCGATAAGCCTGTTATCCCCGGAGTACCTTTTATCTGTTGAGCGATGGCCCTTCCATTCGGGACCACCGGATCACTAAGCCCTACTTTCGTACCTGCTCGACTGACGAGTCTCGCAGTTTAGCACCCTTCTACCTTTACGCTCGATGCCTGATTGCCAACCAGGCTGAGGGTACCTATTGGGCTCCTCCGTTACTCTTTAGGAGGAGACCGCCCCAGTCAAACTGCCCAACTGACACTGTCCGCTGCCCGGATTCACGGGAATCAGCGTTAGAACTAAAGCATGCAAAGGGTGGTATTTCACCAACGGCTCCCTCCGAGCTGGCGCCCGGAGTTCGAAGCCTCCCACCTATCCTACACAGTACATACCACAGCCCAATATCAGCCTACAGTAAAGGTTCACGGGGTCTTTCCGTCTAGCTGCGGGAACGTGGCATCTTCACCACGACTACAATTTCACCGGGTCACTGGTTGAGACAGTATTCCTCTCGTTACGCCTTTCATGCAGGTCGGAACTTACCCGACAAGGAATTTCGCTACCTTAGGACCGTCATAGTTACGGCCGCCGTTTACTGGGGCTTCGGTCAGAAGCTTCGTAATGAAACTAACCTCTTACCTTAACCTACCAGCACCGGGCAGGCGTCAGTCTCTATACATCCACTTACGTGTTAGCAGAGACCTGTGTTTTTGATAAACAGTCGGAGGAATCGATTTACTGTGGCCCACTTGCGTGGGCGCCCCTTATCGCGAACTTACGGGGCCATTTTGCAGAGTTCCTTAACCAGTGTTCTCCCGAGCGCCTTAGACTACTCGTCTCGCCTACCTGTGTCAGTTTTAGTACGGTCAACCGTGCTTCAACCCTTAGGAGCTTTTCTTGGACGTCCTTCAGATGACATACCCAACGTATGCGGGGTTAGCCTTGCGGCCAGGGACATTTCTAATCGTCCCCTCACCATTCAAACGCCGTCCCTCCATCGGTCCACACGGCCGGCGCAGGAATATTAACCTGCTATCCATCGTCTACGCCTTTCGGCCTCGACTTAGGCACCGGCTAACCCTGGGCGGAATTACCTACCCCAGGAAACCTTAGGCTTTCGGCGGGCAGGATTCTCACCTGCCTTATCGTTACTCATTCCGGCATAATCACCTGTTGGCCCCGACACCGCTCCTTACGGTACGGCTTGTATCTGACCAACAGCGCTCTCCTACCAAACCGCCCGGAGGCGGATTCTACTGCTTCGGTGTGATGCTTACTCCCGTTCATTATGGGCGCAGAACTGCTCGACCAGTAAGCTGTTACGCACTTTTTAAATGATGGCTGCTTCTAAGCCAACATCCTGGCTGTCACTGCAATTCAACTTCCTTAGTGACTGAGCATCACTTGGGGACCTTAGCAGGTAATCTGGGTTGTTTCCCTCTCGACCGCGGAGCTTATCCCCCGCGGACTGACTCCCGAGATAGTTTTAACGGTATTCGGAGTTTGGCTCAGCAGGGTACCCCGCGAAGGGCCCCAAACCAAATCAGTATCTCTACCCCCGTTAAATAGTTGCTCGAGGCTAGCCCTAAAGCTATTTCGGAGAGAACGAGCTATCTCCAGGTTTGATTAGACTTTCACTCCTCCCCACAAGTCATCCCCTCAGTTTTCAACCTAAGTGGGTTCGGTCCTCCACGCGGTACAACCCGCGCTTCAACCTGCTCATGGGTAGATCACCTGGGTTCGCGTCTACCACCGTCGACAATTTCGCCCTATTAAGACTCGGTTTCCCTGAGGCTTCGGCCCGTAAGGCCTTAACCAAGCCGATGACGGTAACTCGCCGGATCATTATGCAAAAGGCACGCCGTCACCCATTTCCCGAAGGACATAGGGCTCCGACCGCTTGTAGGCGTATGGTTTCAGGTTCACATTCCTCCCCTAGCAGGGGTTCTTCTCACCTTTCAGTCGCCATACTGAGTTCACTATCGGTCATCAGGTAGTATTTAGCCTTACGGGATGGTCCCCGTGGATTCAGTCGGGGTTTCACGTGACCCGACCTACTCAGGTGCCGCTCGGGCGATTACGAAGGTTTCGCGTACGGGGCTGTCACCCGCTATGGCCCGGCTTTCCAACCGGTTCCGCTACCCAGTAATCTTCCCATGTGAACGGTCCTACAACCCCGTGAAGGAAACCTTCACGGTTTGGGCTATTTCCCTTTCGCTCGCCGCTACTGAGGAAATCGATTTTTCTTTCTCTTCCTGCGGTTACTTAGATGTTTCAGTTCACCGCGTTCGCTAGGGCATCCCGGGATCATCGTTTGTTTGTCAACTCCCCCGGGCATTTCGCAGACTTCCACGCCCATCATCGCCTCCTGATGCCAAGACATCCCCCATACGCCCTTAATAGCTTGGCCACATTTATCGAACGCTCTCGAAAGAAGTTCCTTCGAAGGACGCCGACGTCTGTTGTTAGCTATTTACCACCGCTTGATCTTTGGTCCGAACCTGACGAATCAGGCTTGGGTTGGCGAATCAAGCAGCGGTGAGTAACGCATTTATTAAACGTTCGCTGCACGGATGTCGCTCGGCTCGGGGTACCCGCCTTGCGGTGGGTCGCCTTTGCTTTGCTAAGCCGTGACAGCAAGCTTGTCTAAAGACAATCTTCTTTGAATACAGGGCGGTCATTTGTCTAGCCGGACCTCGTTGCCGAGATTCGAGTCGAGCAAATGGCTACCCCAAACAAAGGAGCTTGGGTGGGAACGCCGCGAGAACGCACGCTGCAAAACGTGCGGTGCGACGTCCCATTTTAAGATGCCACTCTTGCTTAAACCAAGTTGTCAAAGATCGCCTGAGGGTCTCGCCAAGTGGCTCGAACTCCCAGGCATACCGGCCACATCCTGCCGGCTTGCCGCTTCCCTTTGGTTGCTTCCACGGTGGAAGCTTCCTGGAGGGCCGCGTTGGTCGGAGCGGAAATTAATCCGCCGCGACCGACGTCTCCCTGCCAGAGCCATCGTCTCTGGGGTAGCCCTAGATCTTAGCGGCCGTCAGGCAGCTTGCCAAGGGGGTTCGTGGCTTTTCTTGGCTTTCTTTTTTGGCGGTGTTTGGGAGGCCGTTAGGCCGCCAATCACCGCTTCGCAAGACGCTTCGAAACGCACACGGATCTCTCGGTTCGGCAGAGGCCGGGGGTGAAGAACGCCACGTGTTGTGGCTCGCCATCCCTAGCGTGTCGGCGACTTGAAGCACGTTGTGCTCGCGGTCGTCAGTTCCTTACCGAGAGGGTCATTCCAGTTCGCAAGTTGCTTAGCAACACGCTGCGAACTGTCTTGATCGGCTGGATTCTATGCGAACTTGAGCAGACCACAAGGGGGCGCCGAGAGAAATTTCTAGATCGCTTGTCAGCGTCGGTTCGCGACCGTTGTAAGCCGCCTCCGCTGCGCCTGTCACACACGGCCGGTTTGCCCTGCCGAAGTGAGAGAAGCGACCCTACTTTATAGGGCGATTGCTCGTGAGTCCGTCGTCCCACAAGCGCCCGACGCGCAGAGCGAGGAAGCCAGTAAACGCAGCGATCACGAGTTGGGCGAGCAGCCCGAAGGCGAGCCTTGATTGATGCGAGTGAGGCATCAGCGGGATGGGCCAACGCATGGTGCGCAGGTCGCCGAAGGCTTCGCCGCCCAGCAGCAAAGGCGCCAATGCTGCGACGCAGAACAGCTTGGTGCGTCGGTCGCCGCAAAAGACGCCGGCAATCAACACGGCGCGAACGCCCTGCTCTGCCGTGGCGATAACTGTCACGGCAATCCAAGGGGGGGCCACGAACACGACTACGGTGGCCAGAGCCACGGCGGTCATCGTGATCAGCAGCCCACGCGTGCTGAAGCGAAAGCGTGCGGCCCCTGGCGGTGAGGCTTGCGGCTCGGGGGGCGTGGGCATGGCGGTGTCCGGAGGGCGGTAGTGACGGCGGGGCTGCCGCTATTCTACTCGCCGCGTTCCAGAGACGCCTGCCTGGCTGTGGTTGCCGGTCTCGCCGCGTTTTCGCACAACGCCCTAACGGACAGATCTCAGGTGGTGATCGCCATCTCGCCGTGCGAGTGCGTGAGGGACTTCTCGGTGCGGGCGAGAAGCGTGAACGGCGTGTCGTGATCCTCTAAGCAGGTGATCGAGATGTTGGTCTCGAGTTTCAGCTCGCCGTCGCCAAGCGGGATAGAGCATTTCGAGAGCGCCTCGGCGATGCGCTGGCCGGCGAGGCGGGCTTCGGCCTCGCTGGAGCCGGTGAGCATCGCCGCGAATTGCCCCTCTTGGAGCTTTGCTAGGAAGCTCCCGTTTTCGAATGCCCCGGTGAGGAACTGGGCGACCGAGTCGAGTGTGAGGCGGGCGATGGCGGTCCCGTATTCGTTGCTCAGCTCCTTGTAATCCCGCAATTCGACGCCGACCATCGAGAGCGGTTGGTCTTTCTTGAGCGCCGAGGGCACGCAGCGGCGGAGCTCTTCGGCGAGCATGGTGCGGTTGGGCAGTTTGTCGAGCACCGTGGTGGGCGCCTTGGGGATGTCCTCTTCGGCGGCGGGTTTTTTGCCGCTCTCGGGCTGCTTGATTCCCGGAGTGACGGGCGCGCACTGCGACTTGTCGTGGATGTGGGTGGCGTTGCGGCCGGCTGACTTGGACGCGTACAGCGCTTCGTCTGCGCGGCGTATGATGCGGCAGGTGTCGTCGGCGTCGCAAGCTTGCGCGACGCCCAGGCTCATTGTTACGCTGAGGGCTTTGCCCTCGAACGTGATCGAGAGCTTCTCGATCGACGTGCGGATGCGTTCGGCCAGCTTGCAGGCGTCGCGTCCGGCCGTGGCGGGCATGACCACGGCGAACTCTTCGCCGCCATAGCGGCAGGCCACGTCCATCTCGCGGGCGCAGGCCTCGATGGTCGCCGCCACCTTGCGGAGCACCTCGTCGCCGGCCTGGTGGCCGTGGGTGTCGTTGAATCGCTTGAAGTGGTCGACGTCCATGATCAGCAGCGAGAAGGGGGTCGACTTGCGCTGCCACTCGGCCATCCGACGGCCCAATTCGTCGTCGAAGGCGCGGCGGTTGTTGATCTTGGTGAGCGAGTCGGTGCGGGCTTCCGATTCGTGGATGGCGATCTCAGCGGCCTGGGCCTGGATCTGCTGCTCCGCCTTCTCGAGCCGTTCCTGCAGCTGCGAATTCGCTTCGGCGATTTGTTCCACCACGCCAACCACGGCCTCGACCGAGGCGTCGTCTTGGCCGGTGCGCATCGCGTCGAGTCCCGCGCTGATGCGCGACATGCTGTCGCTGTGCTCGCCGACGTCGGTGACGATCGACGTGGCCAAGTCGCACAACCGCTGCGAGGCGAGGATGGTTCGCTCGATGCCGATCTTCGCTTCTTGCTCTTCGCTGTCGAGATCGCCCGACTGCTTTCTATCGGCGTTGTTATCGCGACCCGAGAAGAACCATCCCCCCGCCGCGAAGCCTATCGCCAGCGCGATCGAAGCAAACAGCAGGTTGATCAGCAGCAGGGCGCCTGTGGCGTGGGGAGCAATGTCCATTTTGTTCTGCTTCGAACCAGCGGAGAGTGTATGAGCGTGGGGATACTTCAGTCGGTGTGAGCTGCGTCAACGATCCACGCCTAGTCAGTGGGCGATCAGTTCGGAGCTGCGACACGCGGAAACATAGGTCGTCGAGGAGGGGAGTCAAAGCAAACTCCCCCCATATGGGCCAGTCGGTAGCGGGATTAGGGGCAATACGCTGTTCTCTCGTGACCAAAGCTGTTTCCGGGGATGTGGCTAGCCGTGAAAGGGTAAGCAGATAGGGAGGTAATGCCGGTCATCGGGGGCTTGCCTCACCTGTTGAGGCCCCAGGTCTGTGGTTTTCCGAGTCCTGAGCATTTGCCGAGGGCGCCTGCGGGGTGCTGCACTAAGTTTTCAGCGTTCTAGGGTTTCAGCGTCCCGGGAGACGATATGTCGAGCCCACAGCAATCCGACCTCGGCCAGCCGCCATCGCCCCCCGGCGCAGCTTCCAGTCGATTTGAGGCTGTGGAACCGCGTTTACGTCGCGCAGCGGAGGGACTGGGTGACGGGCTATGGGATTGGGACGTCGAGACGGACGAGGTTTGGTACTCGTCTGGCTTTTCACGCCTGCTCGGCTGCGAGCCCGGGCTCATGCCGCCCAAGTTTTCAGCCTGGAGTTCGCGGTTGCACCCGGCCGATGCCGAGGCGTCTTTTTTGCTGATCGATCAGCACGTAAGCGACGCGACGGCGTTTGACCTGCGAGTCCGCCTGCGTCTGGAGAGTGGTGAATACCGCTGGTTTCGGCTGCGTGGGCTCCCTGTCGCAGACAGCGCGGGGTCCGTCCGTTTCGTTTCGGGGGGGCTAACGGACTTGCAGGAGCAGACGCTTTTAGAGCGTCGGCTGGAGGACAGCGAGCGGCGGTTTCTGCAGCGTCAGCGGATGGACGCGATCGACTCGCTCGCCGGTGGGATCGCCCACGAATTCAACAACGTGCTGCAGGCCGTCCGGGGTTATGTGGCGTTCGCCATGGAGGAGGTCGAGCCCGGCACGCAGCCGCACCTGGATCTCGAGCAGTCCCTCGTCGCAACCGACCGGGCCGCCGCATTGACCCGCAAGCTGTTGGCTTACACCCGAGAGCCGGAGTTTCTTGGGCGGAGCTTCGATGTCGGCGACGTGCTCAACGAATTGCTCGACCTGCTGAGGCCGGTCATCGGCGAGAACATCGATCTGCGGACCAGGTGGCCCTCGCAAGAGCTGCCTGTTGTTGGCGAGCAGGTCGCTTTGCGGCAAGCGTTGCTGAACCTGTGCGTCAACGCACGAGACTCCATGCCCGAGGGCGGCGAGCTCCTGGTTCGCGCCGAGCCGTTCAGGGTCTACGAAACCCGCACCGACACCGCCGCCGAGCTTCCGGCGGGCGAGTACTGTCGGATCTGGGTGACCGATTCGGGCGTCGGCGTGCCGCGGGAACTACGCGATTCGATCTTCGACCCCTTCTTCACCACCAAGAAGGTCGGGCACGGGGCGGGGCTCGGGCTTGCGGTAGTGCGCGGGGTCGTGGATCGCTTCGGCGGGGCGATTCATGTGCATTCCGAGCCGGGCGTGGGCGCTTCTTTTTGTTTGATACTTCCCGTTCATAAGGGGCAAGCGATGAACGACCCTTGCGTCGCAGCGGCAGGGTTGAGCGGCACGGTCTTGTGGATCGAAGACGAGCCCCTGGTGCGTGAGGTTGGCCGCAGGATGCTCGAAGCGGCCGGTCTCGACGTGATCGCCGTCAGGGACGGCGAAGCCGGGCTCGAGGCCTTGGCCGACCACGCCAACGAGATCGATCTGGTGGTTTCCGACGTCGTTCTGCCGGGCGTCAGCGGGGCCCGGCTGCTCGAGGAAACGCGTCGTATTCGGCACGGTCTCCCCTTTGTCTTCTGCACCGGCTACGACCCGATGTCGGCGCATGGCCGCAAGTTGCTCGATCTAGGCGCCGAGGTGATCGCCAAGCCATTTGACCGCGACGCCTTGCTGGAGGTGGTGGCCGCGCAGCTGCCAGCGAGGGCGGCCGTCGCGATCGACTGATCGCACGGACAGGCGCAATTCGGTAAACACAGCTTGATTTAGCCTTGGGCGACGTATGTTTGCCTATGGGGTTAACTCGCAGAACTCTTGTTGTCGACGACGAACCGCAGGTTCGTGAGCTGACGTCGCGCGCGCTCAGCAGGTGCGGCTTTGTGTGCGATCAGGCGGAAGACGGGCAGCAAGCGCTCGAGATGTTCGACGCACGCCCCTACGACGCGGTGGTGACCGACCTGCGGATGCCCCGCCTCCATGGCCACGCCTTGTGCATGGAGCTGCTCGATCGCCCCCGGCGTCCAAAGATCTTGGTGCTCACCGCGTTGGCCGAAGCCCGTTTGGTCCACGACATGATGAGCCGGGGCGTGGACGACGTTTTCCACAAGCCGGTGCGCTACGACGTCTTGGCGATGAAGCTCGCGGCGATGTTCGACCGCGAAAACGCCGGCTACAGGCCGGGCGCCGACGGCGAGGACGAATTCCTGGCCGCTTTGCGCAAGGTCGAGCTGTCGTTGCTCGAACTGAGCGACTTCTTCCAGGACCGTCTTGAGCCGGCGTTCAGCAACGCCGACGATCTATCCGATCCCCCGGCCGCGGTGAAGTCGTTCATCGATCGGCTCCGCGAGGCCGACGAAGAAAGCGACGGCAAGCTGCTCGTTCCGAGCGACACGGGCCATACCCGGCACCTGGAGCGGGTCGCCTGCTACACGACCGCGGTCGCCGTGCCGGTCTCGCGCAACTTTGTGCCGTGCGACGAGGCCTTCAAGGTCGCCGTGCGCGACGTTTCCGAAGGCGGCGTCCGGTTGCTGCACACCCGGGTGACCAACGCCGAGTTCCTGGCGCTCAGCTGGGAGGCCACCGCGGTGCTCTCCAAGCAGATCCGGGTCGTGGCGAAGGTCACTCGCTGCCGGCCGCTCAGCCCGTTCTACGACCTTGGCGGCCAGTTCGTCACGACCGAGTGATCATGCTGTGGTTCAGACGATCGCCAGCTCGGGCGTGACGGTCACCACCACGCACTTGAAGGCCGGGGTCTTGCTCGACGGGTCGACCCCGCGGCCCACCAGGGCGTTCGCCTCGGGATAATACATCGCCCCGTTGCCGGGGCGGATCTCCTCGAACGGGTGGACCCGCACCGCCCCCAGTGCTCCCGCCGGCCCGCGAACCGTCACCCGGTCCCCACCCTTGAGCCCCAGCCGCTCGATGTCCTGTGGGTGGAGCAGCACCACGTCGCGGCTCGGCACGTTGCGGTACAGGTCGTGCTCCTCGTAAACGACCGTGTTGAACTGCCCCTCGCTGCGGATCGTCATCAGCCGGATCTCTCCGTCGCCCCGCCCCGCCAATTCGGGCAACGCGTGCGTGTGCAGTTGCGCCTTGCCGGTTGCGGTGGCGAATCGCGGCTCGTGGAACGTGCGGCCGGCGATCTGGAACTCCTGCTTCGTGCGACCGATCTCGGCGATCCGCTCGTAGCCCGGCACGATCGCGGCGATCGCCTCGCGGATGCGGCCCGTGTCGCGCATCGAGGCCCAGTCGATCGGCGCCGCATCGCCCTTGGGGCGATCGCGAAGAGCCGCCTCGGCGATCTGTGCGATGACCTCCACCTCACTCCGCGGCCCCTCGAGACGCCGCGGGCCGCCGTCGCTCAGTCGCACGAAGTTGAACATCGACTCCTGGGTGGTCGCCTGCGGCTCCTCGTCGCGGGCCAGCACCGGCAAGATGATGGTTTCCCGCGCCGTGCCGTGGGCGTGGCCTGTGTTGAGCGTGGTGCTCAGGTAGACCGCCGTGTCGAGGTTCTGCAGCGCTTTGGCCGCGTAGGCCGAGTCGGGGTTCGACCCATAGAGGTTGCCCCCCAGGCAGAAGCCCATCTTCAGCTCCCCCGCCGCGGCGCCCTCGATGCACGCCATCGTGTCACGTCCCTCGGTCGTCGGGAGCTCAAGGCCAAAGTGGCTCTCGAGACGCTCGAACACGGCCTCTTTGAGCCGCGGCGTCACGCCCACCGATCCGATTCCCTGCACGTTCGAGTGGCCACGGATCGGCATCAAGCCGGCGCCCGGCTTGCCCACCATGCCGCGCATCAGCGCCAGGTTGGCGATCGCCTGCACGTTCTCTACGCCGTGCGCGTGGTGCGTAATGCCCATGGTCCAGGCGAACACCACCCGTTTGGCCCGCGCGTAGCGGTCGGCCATCTCGTCGATCGCCGAGCGTTCCGCGCCGCTGCGCGAAAGGATTTCCTCCCACGTGGTGGCGCTGAGGCGGTCGCGCAGCTCCGGCCAGCCCTTGCAGTTCTCGCCGAGGAACGCCTCGGCGTGCTCGCCCCGCTCGAGAAGCCGCTTGGCCACACCGGTGAGCAGCGCCAGGTCGCCGCCGATGTGGGGCCGCACGTACTGGCTGGCGATCTTGGAGCCAAACAGCAAGCTCCGCGGATCGCTCGGCACGCTGAAGTTCACGAGCCCCGTCTCACGGATCGTGTTCACCACGATCACGTCGCCCCCGCGGCGGCGGAGGTCTTTGAGCGTCGTCATCAGCCGCGGGTGGTTGCTCGCCGGGTTGCCGCCGATGAGAAAGATGAGGTCGCTACTGTCGAGGTCTTCGAGCGTGATCGTCGCGGTGCCGCTGCCGGTGACGCTCGTGAGCCCCACGCCGCTCGCTTGGTGGCAGTAGTAGCTGCAATTGTTCACGTTGTTCGTGCCGTAGACGCGGGCGAACAGTTGCAGCAAGAAGCCCGCCTCGTTGCCGCTGCGACCGCTGAAGTACCAGAACGACTCGTCGGGCGCCGTGGCTCGCAGCTTCGCCGCGATCCGCTCGTACGCTTCGTCCCACGAGATCGGCCGGTAATGCCCGCCGCCCCCCTGCCCTGTTTCATCCCGCCCTGCCTCCCCCTGACCCGCTTCGTACACGACGGGGTTGACCAACCGTCCGCAGTTCTCCAGATCGCGTGGCGAGAGCCCCCGCAACTGCTCGACGGAGTAGCTGCGCCAGAACTCCGGGGTGATGGCGCCCTGCATGTCGGCGACCATCGCCTGCATCGACTTCTTGCAGACCTCGGGCCAGCGGCCCGCCTCGTTGACCATGCCGCCCCGCTGGCCCCCCATGCCGAGCGCGCAGGTCTTGCAGGCGTTGCGGCTGCGCATCGCCTGGAAGAACCGCCACATCCCACCCGCCTGGCGGGCCTTCTTGAGCGAGTAGCGGATCGCGGGCCAGCCGCCGCCGGTCGTGACTTTGCGCATAGGGGTTCCGGTAGGGGGGGCTCAGAGGAGACGCCCCCCATTCTAAGGGCGTGGCGCCTAGATCGACAGCTCGGAGCGGACACGCACGAAACGCTTGCCGCCGATCATCGCTACAGCAAGGCTGCCCAGCAGGAGCACGACGCCGAGCAGCCAGCCCGCTTCGTCGGTAGGGCCTGCGAACTTGATGAGCGTCGCGCCCGAAGCGGCCAGCATGATCGCCGTCCGCAGGTAGGCGAGCAAAGTCCGCTCGTTCGCGAGCCGGGTCCGTTCCACCGCCAGGTGGTCACGGAGCGTCGCATTCTCGCTGGGGGCATTGCTCACGCGGCTTTTCTCAAGGGGAGAGTCTCGGTCGACGGGGCCTGGTCGCCGTCATCTTGGTCGCCCGTCTCGTCGGCCGCAAAGAAGCAATTCTTCTTGGCGCCGGTGTCGAAATCGAAACCGAACGTCTCGAGGTCCGCCTCGTACCAGTCGGCGACGATCTGAAGCGTGCGCGGCGTGTAGAAGTCTTGGTACGGCTTCAGCTTGCCGGTGGTGATGTTCCTTGGCTGAAGGTCTTCGTCGAGCCCGAAATACCGCCGAGCCTCGCCGCCGAGCGTCTCTTGTCGCAGCACGTCGGCGGCCATATCGCCCGAATCATCGACGAGGTAGTCGACCTGGGGGTACCAGCCGCGGATCGCGCGGTGCCAGTAAAGATCGCGGTTGCCAAACTCGTGCCGCTCTTCGAGGAACGCCTCGAACGAACCGGCTGCGTAGTTCTGGCGTGTCTTCTGATTGCGCATCGCCATCCGCGCAAAGCGGTACCGCGAGACGACCCGTGCCCAGGGGTTGCGGACCACGGCCACCGGCCGCAAGCGGCGGCGGACCGACGGCGCCACGTCGCGCAGGCGGGCGTGGTGCAGGCCGTGGTGCTCTCCGGCGGCGTCCATGGTGCGGCGGAGCCGTTGGTAGTAACCGCGGCAGCGGTAGAACCCTGGCTCACACGCCACGAGGCGCCCACGCAGCAGGGGCGATTTGCGGATCGCCACCCCGGCGTTCTTGGGGATATGGATAAACAGCCGCCGGGCCCGGCCGGTGGCGTAGTGCAGGTAAGCGGCGTAGCGAGTCAGCGAGGCCATTCGCGCGACGGGCGGGGGTGATAGCTTAGACGTGAGCGGTGTGACGCAGCTAATAGGCAAGATCGGCAATCAACGCTAGCTCAATCCACCCGTCTTGGCCCTACCGACGCATTCTTGCCACGCTCTCGATCACGCTACCTCCAGCCGCAGGGCGCGCCATTCGGCCGATCGACGCAGAATCACGCCGTCGCGCACGCTACAGAGCCGTGCGATAGCACTAGAGCGGTTTGCTCATTGGTGTAGACGCTCGGCTCGCGATCGGCGTCATGGCTTCGTCAGCCTGCATCGACAATGCACCGCATTGCCTGCTTCGGCTTCCTCGCCACGCCGCCAATCGCTTCCCCGCTCGTCTACACCAATTCGAATACCGCTCTAGCCTTGCTGTTGCCCGAAGCGGCTGCGGCGCTCCTCCAGGTCTTTCAGATCTGCCTCGGTGAGCCCCGCCGAGCGAGCCCCTTCGAGCACCAAGTCGGCTTGCCGAGCGATCGCGACGCGGTCGCCTTGCCGCACAACCGACCGATCGATCGCCTCCAAGGCCTCCAGCAGCCTCAGGCTAACCGACACCACGGACACGCTGTTTTGGCGGATCTGGTCGAACGCCGCCGAGAGGATCGTGTCGAACCGGCGCGGCCGGGCCACCACCCGCGGCTCGCCGTCGTCGTCGGCCCGCACGCCCGACGGGAGCTTGCGCCGCGCCAGCCGTCGCAGCACCCCGCCGAGCCTGTCGACGCAGGTGATCGCCGTGAACGGGTCGTTCACGCCCGGCGAGAGCGCTCGCACCGCCACCTCGACCAGTTCGTTGACCGCGCACTCCACGTCTTGCTGGGTGGTCCGTTGGTTGCCTAGCAGGAACGAGCCGTGCAGCCGCTGGAGGTCGTCTTCTTTGAGCCGATCGGCCGGCATCGACTCGAGCAGCACCTCCTCGCTGCGGACAAAATCGCCCGGCCGGGCCCGCAGCCGCAGGCAGACATCGCGGCGCTTGGCCACGGTCATCAAGCCATCCATGTCGATCGCCTGCAGGTAGCCGTCTTTGTCGAACGTCACGGTGTCGATCTCCGCCTCGTCGAAGGTCTCCCACTCCCGCCGCCACGCCTCTTGCTCGTGCCGCTCCTCGTCCTTGTCACGGTCCTCGGCCCGCTGACGCTTGGGGTCCTTTTGGTCTTCGTCGCAGTCGTCGCTGGCCTCGTCGCCGATCGACTCAGGGAACAGCCGATCGACCGCCGCGTCGAGGTCGTGCGCCACGTCCGACGCCACGTTGTGCGACTGCATCGAGTGGGCCACGCGGTGGATGAAGTAGACGATCATCAGCAGCGTGGCGAGGCTCAGCAGGCTGGCGAGCAGCACCGACATCTGCGGCACGAACGCTGTGCCTTCGTACTTGTCGACCCACCTGAGCAGCAGCAGGCAGTAGACGCTCGTCCCCAGGCAAACGCCGATGGTCGCCTGGGTGACCGACTGCCCGAGGAAGTTCCTCAGCAGCCGCGGGCCGAGTTGGGCGGAGGTGATCGAGATCGCCACGACCGTCGTCGAGCAGACGACGCCGGTGATGGTGATCATCGCCCCGCACAAGGCGGCGAGCGTCGCCCGGGCGGTGGTGGGCGTGGTCTCGAGCGACGCCGGTACCCAGTCGCCCCACTCCCGGTCGGCCATCGGCCCCAGGACCGCCAACGCCGCCCCGGCAAGCAACATCATGGTGGGCAAGAACCAGAAGCCCGACGTGGCTGCCAGCCACAGGTTGGCGATCCAGGTGCGCATCGAAAGGTCGCTGTCGAGAGGAATGTGGGGCGTAAGAAATCGAGGCGTTCAACCTAGACCGTAGCGCCTCCTCTCACAACGCCTAGCGAGAGCCGCCAATGCGAGTTCACCCGGTTGCCTAGCTGAGCCGCTTGGGCTCATGGTTGAGCCCCTGATGGGGTCCACTTCAAAGGTGCGGCAGTCGTTCTTCGGCGGCAAGAAGCTAAGGCATGGCTAAGGGGAGTAGCTGAAAACCAGTCTTGATTTCCGCCAGGTCGCTCGGCTCGCCACTATAATGCTAGAGTCCGCTCTCTGATGCCGGCTCTTTTCCCTGCGCCTTGTCTTTTCTCGATATGCCTTCACCGTATTGGCTTACTGCTGCGCGACGAAGGCCGAACCGGCTTGTGGCGCAAAGAGCCGCCCCAGCGTTATCGTGCAATCAGGCCGGGCGGCCGGGCGGCTTCACGCTCGTCGAGTTGCTCGTGGTGATCGCGATCATCGGCTTGCTGGTGGCGCTCCTGCTGCCGGCCGTGCAGGCGGCCCGCGAGGCGGCCCGCGTGACGCAGTGCAAGAACAACCTGCACCAGGTCTCCCTGGCGATCTTGCAGCACGAAACAGCGCTGGGCGCCTTGCCCTCGGGGGGCTGGGGCGGGTCGTGGATCGGCGACCCCGACGCCGGCGTCGGCCCCCGCCAGCCGGGCGGTTGGATCTTTCAGTCGGCGCCGTTTATGGAGGGCCAAGCCGCGTTCGCCGTCGGCCCGGGGCTGATCAACGAAGAACGCCGCGCGGCTCTCGCCGCGCTCTCCCAGGTCGTGGTTCCCTCGCTCACCTGCCCCAGCCGTCGCGAGGCTCGGATCTACCCCTCACTCGACTTGGCCTGCTTCAACTACAACCCCGTCGAGTGGTCCGCCAAAACCGACTACGCGGCCAACGGCGGTGCCTCGCCCTGCACCGGCAGCGGACCGCGGCCGGTTTACCCGCTCGTCAACTCCGACTGTCGTGGTCAGTACCCTAATTGCGAATGGGAGTTCGACAAGGTGTGGCTCGACCGGTACTGGAACGGCGTGGTCGGCGATCACATCGGCGCCCGGCTGTCGCAGATCACCGATGGCACGAGCAAAACGCTGTTGGTGGGGGAGAAGTGGCTTCACGTGCTCTATTACCAGCAGGTGACGGTCGACGCCGAATACGACAACGCAACGAACAAGTCGCCGCACGACAACCCCGGCGACAACAGCCCGCTCTACGTCGGCTTCGACTACGACAACCTGCGGGCGGCGGGGGCTGCGCCCCAGCGTGACATCGACTACATCTACTCGCACCCGCAGCAAGACAAGAAGGGCGCCCACTACCGCGACCGCTTCGGCGGCCCCCACGTGGCGGGCTTTATGGTCGCTCGTTGCGACGGCTCGGTCACGAGCATCGGGTTCGATGTCGACTCGACGGTTTGGCTCCGCCTCGGCGTGCGGAACGACGGCGAGTTGTAGCCGTCGCTTGCGAATGCGCGAGTGGCCAAGAATATTCCGGTGGCCCGCCGTAGAAGGCCCGTCAGAACGTTTTCTCCGCCCCCCGGCGGAGCGAACGCCCCACAAAACGCACCGCGTTGGCGCGGCGGGCGGCCTAGATCCGAAAGATCGCAGCGGCGCGCACCCCCTGCGGCGCCCAATTATCTTTGTAGCGGCTCTTTCACCTAATTTCGACAATCGCTTTTGGCCGCGCGCGCAGCAGCGATTCTTGGCCACTTGCGATTTTGTCGTAAGCGTCCAGGCGGCAACGCCTTGTGGCGATTTTCAGGCGGCCCTGAATCGTTTGCAATCGGAGAAAGGATTTCTTTGTCGCGTTTTTGGCCGCGCTGGCTGTAGCCGTTAGCCAACAGCCAACGGCTACATATCCCCGTTCTCTCCGGTGGGCTCGCTTGGCGGGGCATCCGTCGTCGCTTGGTGTCGCGGCGAGCCTAGCAGGAAGGCCGCTCCGTACGCCGAATAGACCACGCTCAGGAACACGATGGCGGGCGCCGTGTCGTTGCTGAGCGAGGGCGCCATTCCCCAGGCTTCCTTGGCGCTTCATCGCGTCTTCCGAGCGATAAGCATCCTCGCTGCGCCCCAGACGCAACAGCCACGGCGCATCGCCGCACCATGCCTCAAAGTAGCCCGCCGGGGACAAACAGGTTGAGGTTGCGCCATCGACTGCTTAGGCTTGGATGGCGGCGGGGCAGAGCCCATGCCGGCGCCGGTGGCGGCGTCTGCTGTTGGTTTGTTCCGGCTTGCCATCGCTCATCTAACCTCATCTGGGAGACCGCTAATGTTCTGCACCACAGATTCGCTACGCGCCAGCGCCATTTTTTCACGGTCTCTCGTGCGGCTTGCGGCGGCTGCCCTGGCCGTTGCCTGCCTGCTAACGCCCGCCGGCGCGTTGGCCCAGATCGACAAGAGCACGCCGATCCTCTTTCAATCGAGAATCTCTTCGTTGTCGGCCGGTGGCGTGGCGACGCTGCCGCTGGGCCCCGGCGGCGCCCCGGTGCTGACCGAGGTCTCGCTCAACTTGGCGCCGGGCGCCGATTCGAAGCGGCTCTACTCGTCCGTCGCGCCGGACATGATCGTCGCCCCCGACATGATTGTCGCGCCCGACATGCTCGCCGGTCCCGGGCCCGACGGAGCCGACGGGTTCGAGTTCGACCTCTACCGCACGATCGACTTGCGGTTTGATCTCGGGTTCACCGACATCGACCCCACCGCCGACTTCGCGGCCGCGTTGGGCGACACGCCGGTCGCCAGCGCCCAGGCCGATTTCGAGCTCGTCTCGGAGCCGACGACTTTTGTGTTCGATCCGAAAGACCCCGGTTACGGCATGCTGCGGGGACGCAAGCCGCCGTTCCGTGGGCACGTGACGGTGCTCAAGATCGCTTTTCCCGGCGGCGGGGGCGACATCGACCTGGCGGCCGACGGCGTGATGTTGGAGCTGATCGCGGGGACCGACAGCTACCGCGTCGACCCCGTTAGCGGGCAGCTGCTGCACGACGCCGAATTGACGATCGGCCTCACCGGCACGTACGCCGGCCAGCCGTTCGAGGCGCTCGGCCTAACGGGCAGCATTGGCGACCGCGGCCGCTTCGTGCCCGAGCCGGCCACGGCCGGCCTGGCGGCCCTGGCCGCCGCGTTTGCCGCGGGGCGCGTCCGGCGGCGACGGGCGTGGTGAATCGCCCAGTGGGCTTGATTCCGCCTTTCCGCACGCCACAGCGGGTCAAGCCCGTGGCGGCGCCTATATCGCAGTGTCACCGGCCGCGGCTCACCTCAGAGATCATCCGATAGAAGGGGGAACCACAAAGGAACGTCGGAACGACGCCATAAACGGCAGGTTGGCGCCGCAGGCCCATCGGATCGAACGGGGCCGAATCAAACGGAAAGATGTGCCGCCGCTTCGCTTTGTCGCATCCTACGGATACGGACTCGGCGTCTGGTGTCGAAATAGTCCATCCCAAGTAGGACGGGTGCTGGGGCCCATCTTCCCGTGGACCAAGCCGAAGCCGTGACCAATTACCGCCGCGCCCGTATCGAAGGAGGCACTTACTTCTTCACGGTGATCACGCACGAGCGGCGCCCCTTCTTGGCTTCGCCGCTGGCGCGATCGGCCTTGCGACAAGCGATTCGCTCCGTGCGGTCCCATCGGCCCTTCACGATCGACGCGATCGTGCTGCTGCCCGATCACCTGCACACGGTCTGGACGCTCCCCCGCGGAGACGACGACTACTCGACAAGATGGCGGCAGATCAAATCGCTCTTCACAAAGGCCTGGCTCCGCAGCGGGGGAGACGAGGGCGACAGGAGTGTGAGCCGGCAGGTCAAAGGCGAACGAGGCGTGTGGCACAGGCGAATGTTCGAGCACGCCTGCCGCGACGAAGCCGACATGAAGAGGTGTGTCGACTACCTGCACGCCAATCCGCTCAAGCATGGCCTTGTGAGCCTCACACGCGACTGGCCGTGGTCGTCATTCCACCGCTGCGTGCGGCTCGGCGAGTACCCGGCCGATTGGGGCTCGGCCGCCGAGTGGTACGGCGATGAGTGGGCGGCGTACGAGTAGCGACGCGGCCGTGTGGTGTGAGCGGGGAGATGGGTGCGAGCACCCATCCTACCTTCTACTCTACGTCGGCGGACGCACGCTTCGAAGAAACGACTGTACCCCCACAAGGTCCACAGAAACTGCTGAAACCAACCTTGGCTGTTACGACGAATGGCTCAAGCCGTTCGCCTTCCTTAAGTTGAGACAACTTGGCATCTGTCGCAGCAGTGCAATCTTGCATCACGCTATCCACATACCAAAAACCAATGATGCCGTAAGCAGCAACAGCAATAGGCAGTATATACAACAATACAGTCAATGCCGAGCTTATTGCTTTCAGTTCGCAACCATTACTACTGTTTGACACATTGACCTCCGCATGGGCCTGACCAGCTAAAACCTGAACATGTTATAGCCTGACCTACCTGCTTCACCGATCAGTCAAGCTGCTGGTTGGTTCACCCGACATCAGAATGGGCCGCCACTCGCTCGTCGGGCGCTCGGCGCCGTGGTGCGGCGTCGGCGACTCCTGGCCAGGCATCCGCCGATGATCGCCGTGAGCTGGAGAGCGGTGGGTTCAGGAACCGCCCGTTCCACTAAGGTGAGGGTCAGTGTCGCAGCGGGGTCGAAATAGTCGCGGTTGGACCTTTGGATCGAAATCAATTCGAACTCGAATGCCGATCCATCGGCTAAGACGCCCGACAGGACGACGTCACGGTCGGTGAACAGGAAGGCTTCGCCAGGAACCAGGTCGGTCGCCACGACACCATCGACGAAAAACTCGGTCCCGAAAAGGTTGATCTCACTACTAGTGGAGGCTTTAAAGTAATCGCCGACGGTTCCTCCGGAGATGTTCACCTCGCTGCCGGACAAGGCGGCAAAGTCATCGCCGACGGTCCCTCCGGAGATGTTCACCTCGCTGCCGGACCAGGCGGTAAACTGACGGCCGACGGTTCCTCCGGAGATGTTCACCTCGCTGCCGTACCTGGCGTAGAAATCACTGCCGACGGTTCCTCCGGAGATGTTCACCTCGCTGCCGGAATCGGCGGCAAAGTCATCGCCGACGGTTCCTCCGGAGATGTTCACCTCGCTGCCGTACCAGGCTTCAAAGCGATCGCCGACGGTCCCTCCGGAGATGTTCACCTCGCTGCCGGAATCGGCGTAGAAATCACTGCCGACGGTCCCTCCGAAGATGTTCACCTTGCCGGAATAGGCGTTAAAGCGATCGCCGACGGTTCCTCCGGAGATGTTCACCTTGTCGGAATGGGCGTTAAAGTCATCGCCGACGGTCCCTCCGGAGATGTTCACCTCGCTGCCGAAATAGGCTAATAAGGAATCGCCGACGGTCCCTCCGGAGATGTTCACCTCGCTGCCGGACCAGGCTCCTAAGTAATCGCCGACGGTTCCTCCGGAGATGTTCACCTCGCTGCCGGATAAGGCTTCAAAGAAATCGCCGACGGTCCCTCCGGAGATGTTCACCACCGTGTTGTAGGCGCCGGCGTCGTCCCCGAGGCTCCCACCCTCGACGTTGAGTGTTCCGCCTATTGCCTCGAAGTTGGCTGCTAGCTCGCCGCCCTCTTGCAGCGTGAGGGTCTGCCCGGCACGCAAGCCCGAGGGGCGATTCGGCAAAGGCGTGTTCACGACCATCGGAGTCGAATCAATCGCTGGCAACGCGACCCGAGTGAGCGTCACGTTGGTAAGATGGTCTGAGTGATCCCTCGCGAAGATGAAGGTCGAGCCATCTTGTAACGTTCCCGAGAACAGATCGCCGAAGTCGAGCGTGATTGAACCGTCGGTGAAGGCCGATCCGTTGAGCTGAAATTCCCCTCCGATCAGCTCCACCTCGCTGCCGGACCGGGCGAAAAAGCTACGGCCGAAGGTTCCTCCGGAGATGTTCACCTCGCTGCCGGACCAGGCGGCAAAGTAATCGCCGGCGGTTCCTCCGGAGATGTTCACCTCGCTGCCGGAAAAGGCGTCAAAGTCATCGCCGACGGTTCCTCCGGAGATGTTCACCTCGCTGCCGGGCCGGGCTGCAAAGAAATGGTCGACGGTTCCTCCGGAGATGTTCACCTCGCTGCCGGAATAGGCGTCAAAGTCATCGCCGACGGTTCCTCCGGAGATGTTCACCTTGCCGGAATAGGCGTTAAAGTCATCGCCGACGGTCCCTCCGGAGATGTTCACCTCGCTGCCGGACCAGGCTCCTAAGTCATCGCCGACGGTCCCTCCGGAGATGTTCACCTCGCTGCCGGATAAGGCCCCAAAGCTAGTGCCGACGGTTCCTCCGGAGATGTTCACCACCGTGTTGTAGGCGCCGGCGCTGTCCCCGAGGCTCCCACCCTCGACGTTGAGTGTTGCGCCTATTGCCTCGAAGTTGGCTGCTAGCTCGCCGCCCTCTTGCAGCGTGAGGGTCTGCCCGGCACGCAAGCCCGAGGGGCGATTCGGCAGAGGCGTGTTCACGACCATCGGAGTCGAATCAATCGCTGGCAACGTGACCCGAGTGAGCGTCACGTTGGCAAGAGAGTCTGAGTGATCCCTCGCGAAGATGAAGGTCGAGCCATCTTGTAACGTTCCCGAGAACAGATCGCCGTCGGCGAGAGTGATTGAACCGTCGGTGAAGGCCGATCCGTTGAGCTGAAAATCCCCTCCGATCAGCTCCACCTCGCTGCTGGAGCGGGCATCAAATTCACGGCCGACGGTTCCTCCGGAGATGTTCACCTCGCTGCCGTACCAGGCTTCAAAGTAATCGCCGACGGTTCCTCCGGAGATGTTCACCTCGCTGCTGGAATAGGCGTTAAACCAATGGCCGACGGTCCCTCCGGAGATGTTCACCTCGCTGCGGGAATAGGCGTCAAAGTACCGGCCGACGGTTCCTCCGGAGATGTTCACCTCGCTACCAGACCAGCTGAGGAAATCTTGGCCGACGGTTCCTCCGGAGATGTTCACCTCGCTGCCGGAATTGGCGTTGAAATCATCGCCGACGGTTCCTCCATCCGCCAGGTTGAGCTGTTGCAAGTCGCTGACCGATCTCGGTGCGTTATCGGGTGGGACGTTAAAGACGCCGTTGGTGAAGAGGCTCGGGTCCGAAGGGCCGGGGCCAAAAACCTGGGCGTGAGCATCCCCAGACACGATGGAAAGAACCATCGCGAGGAGTCCCGCGATAACAGCCTGATAGGAAGACATTAGGCGCCCGGGCAAAGAGGAGAGGAGCGTGACATGCTCAAAGATCAAGCAGCGGATAGGGCCAAGTATAATCTATAATCCGTTAGATGCCCAGGAACAGTGTGTGAGCCCCTCCACGGCGCTGGCAGCAGCCCAGAAGAGCGGGATGGCCCGCAGGGATTGCGTCTCGGTCGTTTTCCGCGCGGCGGCACGACACTCAGAACACGAATGGTTCCTACGCGGACTCCGCGTCAGACAAAGCCTGACCTACCTGCTTCTTCGGGGGGACTAGAGCGGTTTGCTCATTGGAGTAGACGCTCGGCTCGCGATCGGCGTCATGGCTTCGTCAGCCTGCATCGACAATGCGCCGCATTGCCTGCTTCGGCTTCCTCGCCACGCCGCCAATCGCTTCCCCGCTCGTCCACACCAATCCGAAAACCGCTCTAGTGATGCAACGCTGAGCGGCGGCTTCTTGTGGCTGCGCCACCCAGGTTCAAGAACCTGGGCTACCCTGGAGTCCTGCCTTGCCTAGCTGCTGGTCAGGCCTCGCCCTCGGCTTCGGGCGTTTCTGGCGCCTCGCCTTCCTTCTCTTCTTGCGGCACGCGGACGATCGCGGTCAGCTGGTCGCTGCCGTCGAGCGACATGATGCGCACGCCCTGCGTGTTGCGGCCGATCGTGCTGACGTCGGCCGCGCGGATGCGCTGCAGCTTGCCGCCGGCGGTCATCATCAGCAGCTCGTCGTCGTCGGTGACCGCCGCCACGCCGACCACCCGGCCGTTGCGGTCGGTGGTCTTGATGTCGCGGAGGCCCTTGCCGCCGCGGTTCTGGGTGCGGTAGCGGGCGCCGCTGGCGGTGTCGTCAGTGGCGCCTTCTTCTTCGGCGGTGTCGTCCGTGGGTTCTGCCCCCTCTCCCGGCCCCTCCCCACCAGTGGGAGGGGAGTCCGTGGCGTTGGGGCCGAAGGGGGTTCGTTTGCCGTAGCCGTGCTCGGTGGCGGTGAGCAGCGTGGCGTCGGGGTCGGCGACGACCATGCCGACCAGGGCGTCGTCTTTGGAGAGCTTGATGCCTTTGACGCCGCTCGAGTTGCGGCCCATGGGTCGCGCGTCGGACTCGTCGAAGCGGATCGCCATGCCTTGCTCGGTGACCAGCAGCACCTCGTCGCCCTTCTGGGCGATGACGACATCGACCAGCTCATCGCCCTCTTTGAGCTTGATGGCGATGATGCCGGTCTTCATCGGGCGGCTGTAGGCCGACAGGTCGGTCTTCTTCACCAGGCCGCCGCGGGTGGCCATCATCAGGTAATGGTCGGGCCGGCTGAAGTCGCGGACCGCGCGGCAATCGGCGATCTTCTCCTCGGCCGAGCCGTCTTCGCCCGTGGCGAGGTTCAGCAGGTTGACGACCGCGCGGCCTTTCGCGTCGCGGGCGAGCTCGGGCAGGTTGTAGACCTTCTGCCAGTAGACCTTGCCGCGGTTGGTGAAGAACATCAGGTAATCGTGCGTGCTCGTGACGAACAGGTGCTCGATCGGGTCGTCGTCGTCGGTCTTGGCGCCCTTGATGCCCTTGCCGCCGCGGTTCTGGGCGCGGTAGGTGCTGGCGGCCGTGCGTTTGATGTAGCCGTTGTGCGAGATCGAGACGACCATCGTCTCTTCCTCGATGAGGTCCTCCAGGTCGACGTCGCCGAGCTCCTCGCCGGAGATCTCGGTGCGGCGTTTGTCGGCCAGACGCGAGGCGGCCAGCTGCTCCATGTCGTCGCGGATGATGGCGTAGATGCGGGCCTCGTCGCCGAGGATCTCGAGGTACCCGGCGATCTCTTCGAGCAGCTTGGCGTGCTCGTCGGCGAGCTTCTCTTGCTCGAGGTTCACCAACTGGCCGAGCGTCATCTTGAGGATCGCGTCGGCCTGCACCGGGGTGAGCGAGTACTCCTCGGCCACGCCGCGTTCGTCCTGGAACTGGGCGTAGCCCTGATCGCCCAAGGCGCGCTGGAGCAGCGCGCCGGGGGTCTTGATCTGCATCAGCGCCTGCTTGGCCTCGGGCTGCGTCTTGCTCGCCCGGATGACGCGGATCACCTCGTCGATGTTGGCGTGCGCCAGCAGCAGGCCCTGCACGGTGTGCTTGCGGCGGCGGGCGCGGGCCAGCAGGAACTGCGTGCGGCGGCGGATGACGGTCACCCGGTGCCGCAGGAACTCTTGCAGCAGCTCCTTGAGGGTGAGCACCCGCGGCTTGCCGTCGACCAGCGCGAGCAAGATCACGCTGAACGTGTCTTGGATCGGCGAGAACTTGTAGAGCTGGTTGAGCACGACATCGGGGTCGGCGTCGCGTTTGAGCTCCACAACGATGCGGACCGGCTCGTGCAGGTCGGACTCGTCGCGCACGTCGCTGATGCCGGCGATCTTGCCCTCGTTCGCCAAGCCGGCGATCTTCTTGATCACGGGGTCGCGCGACTGCTGGTACGGCACCTCGTGGATGACGATGCGGTTCTTCTTGCCGTTCTGCTCGATCGTGGTGCGGGCGCGGAGCGTGATCGTGCTGCGGCCGGTCTGATAGCCTTTGAGGATCGAGCTGCGGCCGCAGATGATGCCGCCCGTGGGGAAGTCGGGCCCCGGGATGTGCTCCATCAGCTCGATGACCGAGGCGCCCGGGTTGTCGATCAGCTCGATGACCGCGCGGCAGACCTCGCCGAGGTTGTGGGGCGGGATGCTGGTTGCCATGCCGACCGCGATGCCGCCCGAGCCGTTGACAACAAGGTTCGGGAACTTCGACGGCAGGACCGTCGGCTCGGTCTGCTTCTCGTCGTAGGTCGGCGTGAAGTCGACCGTGTCGAGCTTGATGTCGTCGAGCATCAGCGCGGCGACGTTCGACAGTCGGGCCTCGGTGTAACGCATGGCGGCCGGCGGCAGACCGGCGATGCTGCCGAAGTTCCCCTGCGGCGAGATCAGCAGGCTGCGCGTGGCCCACTCCTGCGCCATGCGCACCAGCGTGGGGTAGATCGCCCCGTCGCCGTGCGGGTGGTAGCGTTTCATCGTCTCGCCGACGATACCGGCGCACTTGCTGGTGCTGCCGCCGGGGGCGAGCCCCAGGTCGTTCATCGCCACGAGGATGCGCCGCTGCGACGGCTTGAGGCCGTCGCGCACGTCCGGCAGCGCGCGGCTGACGATCACGCTCATCGCGTAGGTGAGGTAGCTCTCCTTGAGCTCGTCCTCGATCGGCATGTCCGTCAGCCGCCGGGCGATGGCCTGCGTGGCGGGGTCAAAGCCGGGCTCGCCGGTGTTGCGGATATTCGAAAGGGAGCCGTCGGTCGGCTCGTCGTTAGGTTCATCCGGTCCGCTGGAATCGGTCGACAAGGGGTCGGTCCTTCGGCTTGGTGCGTCGGCGTGGGGGCGGGGCGAGGGGGCCACGCCCGCCGGGCTGCGCGGGAGGGGGTAGAGTCCGGTGATTTTACCCGTTTGTGGGCCCGCTCACAACGCTCCGTGGCGGCTCTGTTCCACCCCGAGAATGGTCACCGATTGCATGGGTGAGCACGGATACGACGTCAGGAGGTAGAGCCGAATGCCTTGCGTCGCTACCCACGCGATCCGTGGTCAGCCGTGAAATCCGTGGTCGCTCGCTTTTGGCGAGTTTTCTCGCCTTTTTGTGGCCAATCCTTCTCTATTCGAGGCTGGCGAACCGCGCGGCGTTGCATGATAATCGCCGGCCCGGAGCAATCGCTTTTCCCCTACGCACAAGGATGCAAAGTTGGCCTACTACATCGGAGTCGACGTTGGCGGCACGACCAGCACCCTCTCGGTCGGCGACGACTCTCGGCGCGTGGTCCATGTCTCCGAGCAGTTTCCCACCACGCCCGACTTGGGCCCGCAGAGCTCGGTGGCGGCCATCGTCGCGGCGGCCGCCCAGGCGATGGAGCGCGTCGGCGGCAAGATGAGCGACGTCGAGCGGGTCGGCCTCGCCACGCCGGGGCCGGCGACGATCGACGGCATGCTGCTCAAAACGCCCAACCTCAAGGCCGAGCTGTGGGATCGGTTCCCGATCCGCGCCGAGCTGGAGCACGCGCTGCAGAAGGAGCACGTGGGCGTGACGGTCCGCTACATCGGCGACGGCCAGGCTGCGGCGCTCGGCGAATATGTCATCCGCTCCCGCCAGGTCTCGTGGGACCGTGTCCCCACCTCGAAGCTCGAGGAGGAGAAGCTCGACTCGCTGTTCATGGCGATCGTCGGCACCGGGCTGGGGGGCGGGGCCGTGATGGGGGGCAAGGCGCAGCAAGGCAGCCAGGGCCGCGCGGGGCATGTCGGCCACATCTTGTTGCCCCCTTTCGCCTTCCGCCACGAGCACGACCGCCAGCTGCTGAAGGGGAACGCCTACTGCACGGCCGAGTCGGCCATCTCGCTGTCGGGCCTCGCCCATCAGCTGGAGTACCGCTTGACTCTGGACGAGTGGAAGAGCCACCCGCTCAACAGCGAAGAGGGAACCGCCCGCGACAAGGCCAAGAAGCTGCGCGAGCTGGCGGCCGGCGGCGACGCGCTCGCCTGCGAGCTGTTCGACGACCAGGCCCGCGCGCTCGGCATCGCGATGCTGAGCGTCAACTACCTGGGCGACTACGACCGGCTGGTGGTCGGCGGCGGCGTGTGCGACTTGGCTCCCGCCGTGCGCGAGCGTTACCAACGCTTGGCCGAAGAGGAGTACCACAAGCACGCCCTCGACGGCTTCCGCAACCTCGACCACCTCGAGTTCAGCGTCTGCGGCGACGAGGCCCCGGTCGTCGGCGCCCTCGCCTGGGCGATGGAAGAATAGCCACGCAAAGAATCGCCACGAAAGGGCACGAAAAGACGCGATGGAAGTAACCACGGATTGCACGGATTTCACTGATAGATATTTGAGAGGCATACGCCTTTCAAATTTTCCCATCCGTGAAATCCTTGGTCAGTTATTCTTCTCGTGCTTTTTTCGTGCCTTTTCGTGGCCAACCCCCAACAGAGAACAAGCATGAAGATCGCCATCGGCTCGGACCACGCGGGCTACAAGTACAAAGAGCTCATCAAGCCGCATCTGGAGAAGCTCGGCCACGAGGTGGTCGACTTCGGCTGCGACTCGGACGAGTCGTGCGACTACCCCGACTTCATCCGCCCAACCGCCGAAGCGGTCGCCAAGGGCGACTGCGAGCGGGGGATCGTGCTGGGCGGCTCGGGCAACGGCGAGGCGATCGTGGCGAACCGCGTGCCGGGCGTCCGCTGCGCTCTTTGCTGGAGCGAAGACACGGCCCGCCTCGGCCGCCAGCACAACAACGCCAACTGCCTGTCGATGGGCGAGCGGCAAGTCGATCCCGAGCTATGCCTGAAGATCGTCGACCTCTGGCTCACCACGGAGTTCGAAGGGGGCCGGCACCAGCGGCGGATCGACAAGATCGACGCCCTTTGAGGTATGAGTTAGCGGCGGGAGTCGTAGAGAGGCATTGGCTATCGAGCCACGGTCGATCGAATCCGTCTCGAACCGTGTTCCCGACTCAGTTCTCAGTGTCGCCCTACTCCGTTCCTTAACGTGGGCTTCACGTTTGTGAATGGTTTTAGTCGTACGATATATGGGCTCCCTCCCCTGCCCCGCCGAGACGACATCATGCGAGCGTTCTGCGCCACGGTCTTGCTCCTGCTCCCCTTGGCCTCCCATGCAGGCGAAGACGTTGAGCAATCCGCCCGGGAACTCCAGCGCTTCGAAGCCCCCGAGGCGCGCCAGGCCGTCGCCGTCGACGCCGAGCACTTCTACGCGATCGTCAACTCGCGGATCGGCAAGTACGACAAGGCGTCGGGCGAGCGCGTCCTCTTATGGGAGGCCAGCGAGGCGGCGCCGCTCAGGCATCTCAACTCGGGCGTGGTGCTCGGCGACAAGCTCTACTGCTGCAACTCGAATTTCCCCCACTACCCCGAGACGAGCTCGATCGAGATCTTCGATTGCGACACGCTCGAGCACGTCGGCACGCACAGCTTCGGCATCTACGAGGGCTCGCTCACCTGGGTCGACCGCCACGCGGGGGCGTGGTGGGCCGTGTTCGCACACTACTCGGAGCAGGTGAACAACGACCCGCGCGCCAAGCCGCACACCTACACCACGCTGGTGAAGTTCGACGACCAGTGGCGGCGCATGGCGGGTTGGGTTTTCCCCGCGGCGGTGCTCGAACGCTTCGCGCCGCACAGCTGCTCGGGCGGCGGTTGGGGGCCCGACGGCGCCCTGTACGTGACCGGCCACGACCACGGCGAGCTCTACCGTCTGGAACTCCCGAAGGCGGGCTCGACGCTCGTCCACACGGCGACAATCCAGGCGCCGATCACGGGCCAAGGCGTCGCCTGGGACCGCAGCGAGCCGGGCGTGCTGTACGGCATCGACCGGCCGCGGGGCGAGGTGATCGCCGTGCGGGTCCCGTCGGCAGCCGAGAGCATCGCATCAGCGCAGCTCCAGGTCGACTAGCGCCCCGTCGGCCGGTTTGGTGGAGACGCCCGCCTTCACGCCGCACTCTTCCCCGGCGGCCGAGAATCGCAGCAGCTTCACCACGGCGCCGACGACGAGCGCCACCTCGAGCATGCCGAGGTGCTTGCCGGGGCAGACCCGCGCGCCGTGGCCGAAGCCGTAGTGGAGAAACTCCTTCGGCGTTTTGCCGTTGCTGCGGACCTGTCGCCAGCGATCGGGGGCGAACGCGAGCGCGGGGTAGCCGGTTTTCTCG
The DNA here is from genome assembly GCF_007859945.1 of Pseudobythopirellula maris. GTDB lineage: Bacteria > Planctomycetota > Planctomycetia > Pirellulales > Lacipirellulaceae > Pseudobythopirellula > Pseudobythopirellula maris. The sequence goes on from NZ_SJPQ01000001.1 coordinate 57,673, forward strand.
ACTCCCCAGTGGTCTTCGTGGCGGTTGGCGTGCCACACGTCGAGCAAGATGTGCGTTCCCTTGGGCATTCCCATGCGTGAGCCGTCGGCCGCCTCGACCCAGGTCTCTTCGGTCGCTCGGCGTGGCAGGAAGTATAGCGAAGGCGTCAGCCGCAGCGTCTCCTCAAGCACGAGGGAGAAGTGCTCGGCCGCGGCGAGCGTGTCGGGCGTGTACTCCTCCACGTTGCGCACCTCGTGGTAAACCCGCTCTTGGTCCTCGGGCGAACGGGCCAAATGCGAGATGGCCCAGCCGGCGAACGACGTGGTCGCCTCCAAGGCCCCGGCGAGGAACACCTTGAGGTTGCTCCGCAACGCGTCGTCTGAAGCGTCGGAGCGGAACAGCGCCCAGAGCCCCTTGCCCTCTCGTCTTGCGGAGAGGGCCAGCGAGGTCAACTCGTCGAAAGCGGCGTAGTCGGCCTGCACCCGGCGGACCCGACGCGTGAGCCCGGGCCACACGCCGATCGGCACGCCCAGACGGTTGACGACCGTGTCGCGAACAATGTGCTCGATGACCCGCTCGAGCGCCGGCACGTAGCGCTCGCGCACGACAGAGTAAGGCACGCTTGCGCTGAAGAAATTGGCGAGCAACAGTTCGAGCATCACCGGTTTGATCTCGTGCTCCAAGGCGACACGCACGCGGCGCTGGCCGGTCTGGGCCACGTGCTCCCGCAACGCCCCGAGCCGCTCGCCCACGGTCGCGCGGAACGTGAGAGCGAACTCGCCGAACACGTCGTTGCGAAACAACGCCGTCTTGCCGAACGGCGCCGCGGAGAGTTTTCTTTGGCGGCGCCACATCGACCCATTGGAGAACAGCAGCGTGTCCTCGCCGGTCGCCCGGGCGATGCCTGTCGACGGCAGCGAGTCGCGGTCGAACTGGCCGGGGCGGTCGCCGGTCTGAGTGGCGATCGCTCGGATCAGGGCCGGGTCGCGTGTGACCATGATCGGCGGCGAGCCGGGCACGGCGAGGTAGCGGTTGTGGCGCCCGGGGCCGGTCTCGTCGTCGGCCCCCCAGAACAGGCTGTCGAGGATCTCGAGCGGTCGCTGGTAGTTCCAGGGGTGTGGGAACGGCAGGCAGGGCCGCCCCGAACCGGGGGCTAGGAGCGGCGACCGGCCCGGCAGACAGTCTCCTTGGAACGGGTTGCGGGGCATGGTCGCTGGCGATCCTGTCGGCCTCGAAGAGTGGACGGCGAGCCGACAAGTATACCCCGCCCCGGCGCCCTGTCGCCACGCGTGGCGGCAGGGCTTGCTAACCCGGGAGCGGGGTCTACGATCCAACACGTACTCGAACCCCCGTTCCCCAAGGTGCCCCCGCCATGCCCCGCATCCTCGCTTTCTCCGGCAGCGCCCGCAAAGACTCGTTCAACCAGCGGCTCGTCACGATCGCCGCCCGGGCCGCCGAGGAGGCGGGCGCCGAGGTGACGCTCCTCAACCTCGCCGACTACCCGCTGCCGATCTTCAACGAAGACCTCGAGGCCGAAGGGACGCCCGACAACGCGTTGAAGCTCAAGAAGCTCTTCTTGGCCCACGACGGGTTGCTGATCTCTTGCCCCGAGTACAACAGCTCGATCACGCCGCTGCTGAAGAACACGATCGATTGGGTGTCGCGTCCGATTGAGGGCGAGCCGCGGTTGGCGGCGTACCAATACAAAGTCGCCACGCTGATGGCGGCGTCGCCCGGCGCGCTGGGCGGTTTGCGTGGGTTGGTTCATGTCCGCGCGATCTTGCAGAACATCGGCGTCACGGTGCTGCCGGGTCAGGTGGCGGTTGGCGGGGCGGCCGGCGCGTTCGCCGCCGACGGTTCGCTCAAGGACGAGAAGCAACAAGCGAGCATCGCTAGCCTCGGTTCCGGGCTGGCGAATTATCTTCAGCGTTTGAGCGATTGATCGGAGGTTTTGCTGTTGGACGAAAACTTTTTTCGTGACTCGCGAAACTGCCCTTGAAGCGATCCGCCGACCCGCGTAACTTCCCGCCAACGCGAACGAGACAGGACGTCTCAGCAGCGTGAGGCCGCACGCGAGAGCGTAACGCCTTGGTTGCTTCGGTGACCACGAAGCGGCCGGACGGCACGGAAGCCAACCGCCGCATCGATACACTCAGGCGCACAGTCGGAGAGCAAACTCCCCCCTGCTCACCGGCGGCAGCGTCCAATCGCTCCCGGAAAAGTACCCTGTCCTTTGCCCCCCTGGGACTCGGCTTTTCTGGGAGCTTTTTTTATGCGCTAACCGCACCGCACCGCTTGGCGAGCTCTTTGTGAGCGTCCTCAGGCGGTCGTGAGTTTCTCGCACCGCGTCACGGGGTGGTACACCGTCACGCCCTTGCGGCCGTTGCGGTTCGTGTGCGGGTAGCGAACCGACGCGATCGAGTTCGGTCGTTCGATCGCCAGCCGTTCGTTTTCGAGCATGTGCTCGTGGCAGAGTTGCGGGCACGAATCGTCCGGCTCGAACGTCAGGTCGCCAGATTCGCTGTCGAGGTAGTAGAGATGCGCGTGGTAAGCGGCCGTGGCGCCGCAGCCGGCCACGCTGCAGGGCGGATGGTCGCTGTGCTCGATCACGCGGCTGGTGTACTTCAGGCCGATCTCCCAGGCCCCGCCGCAGTCGCGGTTCCTGACGACCTTGGCCAGCATGCGGAGCTCGCGGTTGGCGGGCAGCTTGAAGTGGATGTAGGCGTAAGGGTGATCGAAGGCCTCGGTGTGTCGGAGGCACGCGCCCCCTTGCGAGATGTCTTGCGTGGTGAGCTCGACCGGCTCGCCGCTGATCATGAATTTGCCGTCGAGCGGGAGCACCGTGGCGGGCAGTTTGACGGCGTGGCGCTCGTGCTTACGCTGCTCGACGCCCACGCGTTGGTTTTTCTCCCAAACCTCGTTGAAGGCCGCTTCTTCTTCGGCGGTGAGATCCAGCTTCTTTACCGGTTCGAGCGTCAGATCGGCCGGTACGGCGCTCGACGCCGATTCGGGCGCCTTGCCGAAATAGACCTTCCCGCAGCCGTTGCAGGCCCACGGCCGCGCGACGCCGTTGGGCTTGCGGAGCGCCAGCTGAGTGCCGCACGAGGCGCAGTCGTCGAGCACGTCGCGCGGCTCGATACGGACCCACTCGCGGCCGCGGGTCAGGAGCATGTCGAGCATCTGGTTGGTGAGCGCCACCCCCTCGCGGAGCAGCAGGGTGGTTTCGGCGTCGTAGATGCTTTCGGCCAAGACATCGCCAGGGGCCGCTTCAGAGATGGTGACCGTGGTGCACATGGTGGGTGGCGTCCTGTCGTGGTGAGGAACGGCAGCTGAAGAGAAAAGCGACTACTAACGCCCCCCTTATGCAAGGCTCGTGCCATTGCTGGATGAGGTGTTTCCACACCCGCTGAGGGGGGAGTCTGTGCCGGCTATGCTGCTGGCGACGCATGGTGCGATAGCGCGCCCGGTCGCTGGCGGCGCCAGCTGGTTCACGATCGTCCAAAACTGGTTTACCGCAAGCCGCGCTGTGGGTCCGATTGTGGGGGACGTGCTGGCGCCTTCGGCTCGAGCTTGTCTGGGCGGTCCGCTAGCCTCGCGTTGTGGCGATCGGGCGGCGCCGTTAGAATCGCGGCTCGCGTTGGGCGGAGCCCTTCGCGACGCAGCCCGTCAAGGCGTTCCCCCTCCAGTCGTCAAGGATGACGAAACGATGAGCCAATCCGCCGCCGCGTCTTCGCTCGGCCCGAGCGATCCGCTGCCGATGTCCCCCGACGAGGCGTTGCGCGCCGCCCGCGAGGTGGTCCGCGTCGAGGCGGTCGCCCTCTGGAAGATGTCGAACGAGCTCGGCGAGTCGTTCGCGGACGCCGTCGCCCACGTTTACCGATGCCGCGGGAGCGTGGTGATCACCGGCATGGGCAAGGCGGGGCTGATCGGTCAGAAGATCGCCGCCACCTTCGCCTCGACCGGCACCAAGAGCCACTTCCTCCACCCCGCCGAGGCTTTTCACGGCGACTTGGGCCGCGTCGGCCCCGGGGACCTTGTCCTGATGCTCTCGCAGAGCGGCGAGACCGGCGAGGTGGTGCAGCTGCTGCCGAGCCTGGCCGAGATCGGGGCCACGATTATTGCGATCACGGCCCACGGCGAGAGCGCTGTGGGACGAGCCGCCGCGTGCGTGGTGCCTCTGGGCCAACTCGACGAGGCGTGCTCCTTGGGGCTCGCGCCGAGCACCAGCACCACGGCCATGCTCGCCCTGGGCGACGCGTTGGCGTTGGTCGTGAGCAAGATGCGCGGCTTCCGCGCCGAGGACTTCGCCCGCTTCCACCCGGGCGGCGCCCTGGGGCGAAAGCTCAGCAAGGTCGAAGACGCCATGCGGCCGCTCGACGAGTGCCGCGTGGCGAGCGAGACCCAATCGGTGCGCGAGGTGATCGTCGAGTGCGGCCGCCCCGGCCGCCGCACCGGCGCCGTGATGCTCACCGACGCCGAAGGAAAACTCACCGGGCTGTTCACCGACAGCGACTTGGCGCGTCTGTTCGAACGCCGCGCCGAGAACGCACTCGACGGACCCGTCAGCGAGCTGATGGTTCGCGAGCCGACCACCGTGAGCATCGGCGCCCGCGTGGCCGAGGCGGTGCGGCTGCTGGCCGATCGCAAGTTCAGCGAGTTGCCCGTGGTCGACAACGAGGGCCGCCCACTGGGGCTCGTCGACGTGACCGACATCGTGGGCTGGCAAGGCGAGGTGTCCGCCCAACCCGCGGCCAAGCCGGCCGGGGAGTCCCGCGTTAGGATCTTTCCCGGCGAAGACGTCTTCGCCGCCGGTTAAAGCTGCCCGAAGAACTAGCGAGCTCAGCGCGGATTCGATTCCCTCCCCAACCACGCTCTAGACACGCCGATGCAACACGACCCCACCTGCGAGCGGATCAAGCTGCTGCTGTCCGACGTGGACGGCGTGATGACCAGCGGCGGCGTGACCTACAGCGACAGGTCGACGGGGGCGGGCAGCATCGAGTCGAAGACGTTCAACATCAAGGACGGCCTCGGGATACGGCTGTGGATCGAGTCGGGAGGCAAGTTTGGCGTCGTCACCGGCCGGGCGTCGGCTATCGTCGAGCGCCGGGCCGAGGAACTGGGGATCGAGATCGTCCGCCAGGGCGTGTCGGACAAGGCGCCCGTGGTGCGCGAGACAGCCGAATCGCTCGGCCTGGCGATGGACGAGGTGGCCTACCTGGGCGACGACCTGCCCGACCTGGCGCCGATCCGTGAAGCTGGTTTCGGCGTCGCCGTGGCCGACGCCGTCGACGAGGTCCGCCGCTCGGCCGACTGGGTAACCACCGCGCCCGGTGGCGCCGGCGCGGTCCGCGAACTGGTCGAACACCTGCTCAAGCACAGCGGCCGCTGGGGCGACGCTTTGGCTAAGTACTAGGAATTGAAACCACGCCTCGCACGGATAGACACAGATCGAGCGACGAGAGGATTGCCACGAAAAGGCACGAAGAAGATTGCTAAGCGGCGGAATCGCTCGAAGTAGTCGTGCATGGATTCGCACTCGAAGGATCACCCATCTAAGTCGGCTCGCCACTTTCCTTCTAGTTTTTTCGTGCCTTTTCGTGGCCATCCCGATCCCTTGAACACCGTGGTTAAGTAAGCAGCACGTCGGAATCAGCATGCGTCGTCAAATCCTCAGCGCGGTAATCATGTTCGTGGCGGTGATCGTCGCTTACAACGTTTACGCGCTGATGGCCACGCCGCTCCTCGAGCCGACCATCGTCCGCCGTGAGACCCGCGCCACCGGCGCCGAGTTCGACGCCGCCCGCAATGCGGTGGCGCGATACCAGCAGGTGCTGGCGCATTATTTCCCGGCCGACCATTGGTCGCTTGTCGGCACGCCGAAGGTAGTCGAGACCGACACCGGCTCGCTGATGTTCGTGCTGGAGGATTTCAGCAGCGACGCCACGGGCGCGGTGACACTCACCCGCTGCGCGGCGGTCGTGTTCCCCACGCCCCGGGTCGAGGGACGCACCCCGCCGCGCGACGCGGTCGTCATCGAGGCGGCCGGCGGGGCCCGGTTGCAGTTCTCCGAGCCGCTCGACCTGGGCCGCGGCAAGATCGGCAAGCCGGTGTGGGGCGCCTTCCCGGGTGAGTTGGTCATCCGCAGCGACATGCACGAGCCGGGTCCCCAAGACGACTTGCGTGTCGTCACCCGCGACCTGCAATTGAACGAGTCGATGCAGCTCGTTTCGCAACACGCGGTCCGGTTCCGGCTTGGCCAGTCCCAAGGCGCCGGCCGCAATCTAGCGATCCAGCTGCTGCGTGACGCCGGCCCCGCTTCGGTCGACCAAGCCCGTCCCGCCGGCATCGAGTGGCTCGAGCTGCGTGAGGAAGTGCGGATCAACCTGCGTGGCGAGCTGGCCGGCGGCCCGCTCGCGCCCAAGAATTTTGCGCCCGGCAACGCCGCCCCCAATCCCCAGCCGCTCGACCGCCGGGTCGATCGGTCGGGCCGCTTTGGCGAGAGCCGTGTGAGGCTCGCCGCGGCGCAGCAGCCCGTCGCCCCGCAGCCCGTCGCCCCGCAACAGGCGCCCCGCGATCAGCCGATCATGCTCGAGAGCAAGGGCCCGCTGCGGATCGACTTCTTGCGGTTCTTCGCCAGCCTGGAGCGCGAGGTGCGAGTGACGCAGGTGAATCCGATCGGCCAGAGCGATCAGCTCACTTGCGAGCAACTGCGTCTTCACTTCGGCGACGGCGACGGCAAGGCCCACGCGATCTCGGCCATCGACGAGCCGGAGGTCGCCAAGAAGCAGCAGCAAGCGATCGGCCGGCTCGAGCCGTACTTGGTCGAGGCGAGCGGCGACCCGGTTCGTTTCGACTCGCCCGCGCGGCGACTCGAGGCGTGGGGCCGTGAGTTCCGCTACGTGGCGCCGACGCGCCGGCTGACGCTCGCCGGCGGCCGCGCGGCGATCCGCTACGGGGCGAGCGAGATCCAGGCGCCGCGCATCGAGTACCGCCACCCCCTCGACGGCGAGCCGCGTGCGATCGGCGACTTGGCGATCGCCGGGCCGGGCTCGTTGCGGGCCGTGCCGCGCGAGGACGACCCCGGCCGCGTGATCGAGGCCCGCTGGGGCGCCGGTAAAAACGATAAACCGCCGGTGCGGATCGAACGCGATCCCGATGGCCGCCCCGCGCTCGTCTTGGACAGCCAGCCCGAGATCGCCGCCAGCAGCGTCGGCAGGATCAAGGCCCAGCAACTGCGGGTGGCGATGTTCGAGGTCCCGGCCGACGGCGCCGATGGGCCCGCGATCGAACTGGGTGGCCAGGACGGACTCGCTTTGTTGGTCGAACGGATCGACGCGCTCGGCGCGGTCGACCTCCGCTCGCCGCAGCTCAGCGGCCAAACGAGCCGGCTCACCGCCTGGTTCCGCCGGGCGACCGGCGCCGAAACCGCCGCGTTGGCTCGCAAGCAATCGCAAGGCGGCGTGGGCGGCGGATTGGCTTCAGCGCGTGCCGACGAAACGAAGGCGCCGCCGCAGGTTTACGAGCTCAGCTCCCACGAGATGCGGCTTGACGTCGGCATGTTCGGCCGCCGTGTCGAGCCGATGTCGTTGCTCTGCAGCGGCGACGTGCGATTCCTCGAGAGCCGCGTCGCACGCACGGGCGAGCAGCCGCTGTTGGTCACCGGCCAGCAGTTGCGGGTCGACGACCTGCACATGGGCGACGTGACCATCGCCGTCGAGGGCGCCGGCCCCAAAGCGGCCGAGAGCAAACGGTTCGCCACGGTCGAGGCCCGCGGCGTGCAGCTGTGGGGCGCCGCGCTCAAGGTCGACCAGGCCGCCAACCGCGTTTGGATCGACGGCGAGGGCAACGCCCGCGTGCGGCTCAAGCAAGAACTCTTTGCCGGCTCGAAGCCGCAGCAAGGCTCCGGACCTACGAACCTCGCGCTCCGCTGGCAGGGAGGACTGGCGTTCGACGGCCAGCAGATCGTGATCCGCGACGACGTGCTCGCCGAGACCGCCGGCGACTGGCTGCGCTGCGACACGCTCACCGCCACGCTGAGCGAGGCGGTCCGCTTCGGCCAGAGCGGCGGGGCGCCGGTCGACGTGGCGGCGATCGACTGCGCGGGGGGCGTGACCCTCGACCACCGCACCCAAGACGCCCAGGGCCAGCAGTCGCACGAGAGCGCGCGGCTCAGCACGCTCAGGATCGACCGCACCACGGGCGACATCAGCGGCCAAGGCCCCGGTTGGGTCCGCTCGGTCCACTTGGCCAGCAGCACGGCGAAGATCCTCGCCACCCCCGGCGCGGCGCCCCAGGCGCCGCAGCCCACACGGCACGGCTTGTCGTACTTGCGCGTGAACTTCCAACGCGGCGTGTCGGGCAACCTCGACCAGCGCGTGCTGCGGTTCCACGAGCGGGTGCGGGCCGTTTACGGCCCGGTGCTCGCCTGGGAGCAGGAGCTGCCGATCGACAGCCCGCAAGGCGTGCCGCCCGGCGTGGCGGCGCTCGGCTGCGAGCAGCTCATCGTGGCCGAAGACCCGGCGGGTCGCTACGCGACGGCTGCTGCCGGCAGGGGCCGCCCGGCTTCGAATCAATCGATCGGCCCGCTCGAGCTGCGCGCCTTGGGCGACGTTCGCCTGGAGGGAACCTCCGACGACGGCGCCCGCTTCAACGCCGAGGCGTACACCGCCAGCTACGCGCAGCTCAAAGACGTGTTCGTCTTGGAGGGCAACGGCGCGATGAACGCGACGATCTGGGTCCGCCAGAACCCCGCCGACCCCCCCGCCACGAGCGTCGCCCGCAAAATCACCTACGAACGCGGCACCGGCCGCGTGCGGGTCGAAGACCTCCGCGACATGGAGTACACCCCCACCAACCAACCGCCCCGAACCGCGGCGCCACGCGGGGCGCCGGGGCTGCGATAAAAAAAGGCGAGCCGCAAGCGTCAGCGCCCGGAGTTGCTAACGCGCCAATGAGGCCCGCCGCTCCGGGCGCTGACGCTTACGGCTCGCCCAAGCCTTGGATTCAGCGTCACTCCTCGCCGACGCTGACCTTCTCCATCACGTCGCCCTGCTTGATCGCGTCGACCACCTCTTGGCCTTCGCCCAGCACCTTGCCGAAGACCGAGTGCTTGCCGTCGAGCCACGACGTTTCGACGTGGGTGATGAAGAACTGCGAGCCGTTCGTGTTCGGGCCGGCGTTCGCCATCGACAGCACGCCGGGGCCGTCGTGCTTCAGGTCGGGGTGGAACTCGTCGTCGAACTTGTAGCCGGCGTCGCCCGTGCCGGTGCCGTGCGGGCAGCCGGTTTGGACCATGAAGTCGTCGATCACGCGGTGGAACTTCAGGCCGTCGTAGAAGCCGTCGCCGGCGAGTTTCTCGAAGTTGGCCACCGTCTTGGGGACCTTGTCCTCGAACAACTCGACCCGGATATCCCCGCGGTTGGTCTTGATCGTCGCGACTTTCATCATGGCTCCTGAATCAGAGAGATTTTATTGGCTGGCTTGCATTCTAAAGGACCCGGTAGGGAGCCGCCAAGACGCCAAGAGGCCCTGTAGGGAACGCCCTCCGCGGCGTTCCAGAAGTGGGTACACGCTCACTACCTGGATTGCGCACAGCGATACGATGCGTGGGCGCCTTCTTGTCCGCCGGAGCCGGATCGCCGCGGAGGGCGATCCCTACAGCTTTTATTATTCCGGCAGACGCCGCGTTTCGACGGGCGGCAGTGCTCCGGTGAGCGAGCGGAGAAAGGCGACCAGGTCGGCCTGTTCGGCGGTGTCGAGGTCGAGCGGCTCGATCTTGGCGTCGAGCCACGGGTTGTCATGGCCACCTTGCATGTAGAGGCCGATGACCGCTTCGAGCGTCGCCGCCGAGCCGTCGTGCAGGTAGGGCGCCGTTTGAGCGACGTTTCTTAGCGTGGGCGTCTTGAAGGCGCCGCGGTCGGCTTCGGCGCCGGTGACGGCGTAGCGGCCCCAATCGACGCTTTGCGGGTCCGATACGTGACGCTCGAGGCCGACGCCGAGGTTGTGGAACTGCTCGTCTGTCAGGTTGGCGCCCACGTGGCAACGCGAGCAGCCTCCGCGCTCGCCGAAGAACAGCGCGGCGCCGCGCGCGGCCGATTCGCTCAGCGGGTTCTGCTGCGCAGCCGCGGCGAGCGATTCGTGCTCGGCGAGCAGTTCGGGGTCGTCGTCGGCCAGCGCAGCGGGGTCTTCGAGCTCCGCAGCGAAGGCCTCTTCGAACGCCGTCAGCCGGGCGTTGTGGTCCCACGGCGAGGGGCCGGTCACCAGCGTCCGCTCGAAGGAGGCGATCGCAAGGGCGGCGTTCTCGACCGTCACGCCGTCGGCGAAGACGCGTTCGAACGCGAGCCTGTAGCCCCGCGACCGGCGCAACGCGTCGAGCACGAGCTCGTGCGTCGAGCCCATCTCCACGGCGTTCATCATCGGGCCGAGCGCCTGCTCTTCGAGCGACGCCGCGCGGCCGTCGTGGAACTGCGCCTCGCTCAGCAGGCGGTTGAGGGCGGCGGGGGCGTTGCGCGTGCCGAGCAGGCCGTCGACCCCCTCGCCCACTCGCGTCGGCGCCGCGTAGCCGTGCTCGGGCCGGTGGCACGTGGCGCAGCTCACCGCGCCGTCGCTCGAGAGCCGCGGGTCGAAGAACAGCTGACGGCCCAGTTCGATCTTCGCCCGCGTGAGCGGGTTGCGGTCAACGCCGGCGGTGTCGTTGCGGGCGGCGTCGAGCCCCAGCGGCAGCTCGATCGCGAGCTGGCGGTGGTTCTCCAGCCGGTCGAGCCACGCGCGCAGCTCGGCGAGCGAGACCGTCTCGTCGGACGAGTGCGCCGAGCGCGGCACGCCGAGCAGCAGGTCGCCGCCACCGAGCCGCACCTTATCTTGGGCCTCTAAGCCGGCCGCCTGAGCCTGCAAACAGGACGCCGCTGCGGCAACGAGGACCGCAGCGCAGCAGACGCCGGCGCGTAAACGCGATAGCGCGAACAACAGAAGCGACGGCGGAGCAGGCAGCGGACGGTGCATATTCTTAGCGTAGCCCGCCACAGGGCCGTGGGAAGGCGCGACCGATCGTCGCGGCCTTCCCCCCCACCCGAAGGCGTCCCGTCTCAGCCGGCCGACTTGAGCGCAGCGAGGGCGGCGTCGTAGTCGGGCTCGCTGGTCACCTCGGGCACGTACTCGGCGTACGTCACCTTGCCGTCGGCGTCGAGGACGAAGACCGCCCGGCAGAGGATTTTCAGCTCTTCGATCAGCGTGCCGAAGGCGTTGCCGAAGCTGCGATCCTGGTAGTCGCTGGCGGTGCGGATGCTCTCGATGCCCTCGGCGCCGCAGAAGCGGTTTTGGGCGAACGGCAGGTCGAGACTCACGGTGACGGCGTTCACGGCGTCGCCCATGCCGCCGAGCTGCTCGTTGAACTTCTTGGTCTGCGTGGCGCAGACGCCCGTGTCGAGCGACGGCACGACCGACAGCAGAGTCGGCTTGCCCTTCAGGTCGGCGAGCGACAGGGACTGCATGCCGTCCTTGAAGAAGTGCAGCGTGAAGTCGGGCGCGCCCTGACCGGCGGCGACCGCCTCACCGGCGAGGGTCATCGGGTTGCCTTTGAACGTGACGGCTCCGGAGCGGGACATGGGGCGCCTTCGGTTGAGCGGGTAAATGGGTGGGGGGCACGACTGCCAGTGCGATAATCTACGGCAGCGCGAGCCATCGGCCAAGGATCCCCCCCCGCCCGGTCTACCCTGCCCCGGTCTAGAGCGTTTTTCGAATTGGTGTGGACGAGGGGGGAAGCGATTGGCGGCGTGGCGAGGAAGCCGAAGCAGGCAATGCGGTGCATTGTCGATGCAGGCTGACGAAGCCATGACGCCGATCGCGAGCCGAGCGTCTACAGCAATGAGCAAACCGCTCTGGCGGCGCGCCTCACGCGACGGCTTGCTCGTAGCACCAGTCGAACAGCTCCTCCCACTCGGCCTGCTGCGTTGCGCTGCAGGCGGCGTGCTGCGGCTTGTCGCCGCTGTTAATGGCGTCTTCGACTTGGTCGACGAAACCGGCCGGGTCCTCGACCGCCTCGACGAGCGAGCCCCCCGCGCGGCGGAACCAATACTTGGCGTTCCCGAAATCGCCTTCGCGGCGGTGCATCACGCCGTGCCAGTAGCTGCCCGCCGGGGTGTCGACCCCCTGGCTGATGGCGTGCGACGCCTCCAGGTCATCGGCCAGCAGCCACAACGCCGCCAGGCAGCAGCGGGCCATCGCCGGGTCGGCCAGCTTGGCGTGGGCGAACGCCTCGTCGAGCCCCACGTCGGAGAGCTTCGCCCCGAGCCGCTCGTCCGGCTCGCCGGCGTCGATCGGCCGGGCGCGGTCGACGTTCTTGAGGAGATCGGCGATCACCGGGCCGTAGGCGTTGGGGTCGAACATGCTCAGGGCCTTTAGGAGGCGAAGCGGCGTTTGAGCCGCAGTTTGTCAAAGGGCGCGACGCCCAAGGCGGCGAGCGCCAGCTGGCTCACGGCGAACGCGAGGATCCAGCTGCTCGTGGTGTTGGAGAAGCCGCCGTAGGCGTGCAGGCCGACGCCCAGCTCGTTCACGCCGAACCAGCTCCAGGTGGTGACGATGTTGCCGCCGACCATCAGCATGGCGAGGCCGGTCGGCCCGACCATCTTGCCCCAGCGCGCGTGCAGCACCAGGGCGTTCCACAGCACGATGATCAAGGCGCCGTTTTCTTTGGGGTCCCAGCCCCAGAACCGGCCCCACGAGTCGTCGGCCCACAGGCCGCCGAGCACCGTGCCGACAAAGCTGAAGAAGATCGCGAAGCAGAGCGTGCCGTAGGCCATGGCGATGACCTGATTGCGTTGCTGCTTGTCGAAGACGCCCAGCGCATGGCCGGCAACAAGGTAAACCGCGCCGATCGCCCCGGCGACGAACGTAGCGGCGTAGCCCAGGGTGATGCAGACCACGTGCGTGGCGAGCCAGAACTGGGTGTCGAGCACCGCCTGCAAGACGGTGAACGTGTCGCCGTCGAGCGACAGGAAGTAGGCCACCAACAGCGACGTGAAGCCCAGCAGCGAGGAGAGCACCGTGCCGATGCCCATCTTGTGGATCGCCTCGAACGCCAAGCCGAACACGACCGCCGCCCAGGCGATGAACACGGCCGACGAGTAGAGATTCGTCACGGGCGGGCGGCCCGAGATGTAGATCCGGCCCACCAGCGCCAGGGTGTGGACGATGAGCGTGACGGCCACCACGGCCGTCGCGGCGCGGCCCAGCGGCCGGCTCCAGCCGAGCCACGAGAGCGTGGTGAGCAGGAACGCCACGAGGTAAGTCACCGCGCAGTAGTAGAACGGGCTGAAGGCGTTGAAGCGGGTTTCGAACACGAGCTTGTCGGGGCGCAGCCGCTCGGCGGCGGCCAGTTCCGCGCCCGCACCGTCGCTCGCCTCGATGTAGTCGTTAAGAGCGAGCTGCAGCTCGGCGAGCTCGGTGTTGAAGCGGGTCGCGTCGTCGCGAGCGTAGGCGCCGAGCAACGCCGACCAGTGGGCCGTGATGGGATCGCCCTGCCGTCTCTGCACGCGATTGAAGAGGTCCGTCAGCTCCGCCTCGAAGAGGGTGAGCCACTCGCCCGGCTTGTCGCTCGAGGGCGCCACACGCGGCGCCCCGGCGCGGGCGAGCGCGGCGGCTTGGCTGCGGGCGGCGGCCACGTCAGTGCGGATCGATTCGGGGTCCATGCCGATCTGAGGAGAACCGAAGGCGTTCAGCGTGCGGTGGTACAGGCTCAGCTTCGTGGCGAGCTGAAGCGTGCGGACCTGCACCAACGAGCGCTCGGCTTCCGGCAGCTGATCCGCCAGCTGCACCTGCCGGCTGAGCTCGTCGCGATTCTGAGTGACCTCGCCGTAGGTGTAGCGGAACGAGCCGGGGCGCGACTCGAGGCCGAGCATCTGCAGCACCTCGGGGTGCTCGATGCGGAAAACGCGGTGGGTCTTGAGATTGTCGGAGCCGGTCGCCGCGTCGAGCAGCCACTCGGTCGCCGGCGTGTCGCCCCGGTCGCTCTTGACCACTTGCCGGCCGGAGAGGATCTGCAGCGTGTTGCGCGCCAGCGTGTCGAGCGGCTTGACGCGTCCGCCGTCGACCACGGGCAAAGCGCCGGCCGTCACGAGGCGCATGGCGCCGGGCGGGTCGGCGGGCGGGCGCGCCTTGCCCGCGAGGTAGCCGCCCCAAACAACCGCCATCAGCAACGGGAACCAAACCTCCGGCCTCCGCCACGCGCCTGGGGCGAGCCAGCCGCTCGCTCCGCGATCGGCCGAGGCCTTGGCCTCCTCGCGCGCGAGTCGCTCCTGCCGGCGGCGGACAAACCTCGCGAGCGTCAGGCCGAAGTGCGCGAGCATGCCGAGCATCAGCAGCATGCAGGCGACGTAGGGGATCATCCAGCCGGTGTTCGACACGACCTGCAGCACGGTGGCGCGCTCCGTGGCGTTGTCGAAGCCCGACTGGTAGTAGGTGTCGCCGCGGTAGCGCAGCGGGTTGTTCATCCAGATCTTGACCTCACGGTCGACGCCGCGCTGGGGGTCGTCGAGCACCACGTCCGAAGAGTAATTCTTCGGCGTGTTGGTGCCGACGTAGCGGTCGAACCGGAAGTCGGTGAGTGTGAGCGAGTACGGTTTGTAGTGGCGCACGAAACGCAGAGCGAGTTCGCGCGGCCCCGCCGTGGTTTCGACGGTCTGGTCGGTGAGCCCCACCTCGCCGCCGGCCGGCAGCTTGTAGAACGACGCCGAAACTAGCCGCACGCCGAGCGACTCGCCCGACTCGTTGTCGATGAGCTCGATGTAGGCCGAAGGCAGGTTGATGCCGGCGCCATCGCCCACGCCCGAGGCCGAGCCGACCGGCGTCGAGCCGACGGTGAGGCCGGCCCCGGCGGTCGCGGGGTTGGCGGCGGTCCCCGCCACGTCGGCCGTCACACCGCCGAGCACCGAGTTCTTGTCGAAACGGACCACACGGACCGCGAACGGCAAATCGGGGTGCGTGATCGGTTCTTCGGATTGAGCCGCCTTGGCGAGCATCCACTCGGGGACGACCGTCACGCGGTCCCGCTCGCCATTTTCCGCACCGCTGAGGCGTTCGACGACCGCCAATTCGGTCGAGCGGATGTCGTAGGCGTAGTTGACCGTCTCGCCCTCGGCGATCCGCATCTGGGCCTCGTCGGCCGTCAGGCCGGTGACCAGTTCGCCCGCCATCAGCAGCGCCACGCCGGCGTGCAGCAGCACGATGCCGGCCCGCTTATGGAAAACCAGCCAGCAGCCCCACAGCAAGATCGCCCCGGCCGCGGCGCCCTTGGTTAATTGCCAAAGGATCCGCAGGCCGGCGTCGTCGATCTTCGCCTCGGGGTTGGCGAAGAGCCAAGCGGCGAGCGCAAGCACCACGGCGTCGGCGATCGTGGCGAGCCACCATTCGGCGCGCGGCGTTTTATCGAAGTTGTGCACCGACCAGAAGGCGCCCGCCAGGGCGAGCCCCGCTAGGGAGGCCCGCAGGCCGTGCCACAGCAGCGTGCACATGGTGGGCGAGAGCTGGCTCTCGAGCGCGTCGTCCATGCCGCTGATCACCACCCCGGCGGTGGCGGCGACGCCGATGGCGAGCACGCCCAGTCCGAGCCGCAAGGGCCAGCCGCGGGCGGTCGCCTTGAACCGCACGGCGTGGGCGGTCAGTAGGTTCACGGCCATCAGCGTGCCGATCAGCTTGCCGCCCGGGAACAGGAACCCGCCGGTGATCGGCTGGGGCTCCGCCTTGGTGAACATCTCGATGAGCCGGGCGAAGGCCTGCCACTCGAAGTGGGCAAACCAAACGCGGAAGTAGCCGTGGTTGACCACGTACCACACGTCGTGATCGACCTGCGCCAGAGTGCCCATGAAGACCAGGAAGATCGTCGCCGCGAACAACGCGACCGTCAGCCGCAACGACGAGAGGGCGCCGAGCAGCGAAGCCAGCGCCCCGGCCTGCTGCACGCGCCGTTCGGCGCGGGCGGCGGCCGACGCGGGGGTCGGTTCGGACTCGGACAATTCGGCGGTCGCCATAAATGAGACTCTTGGTAGATCACTCCCTCCCGTTCATCGAGAGGGCCGGAGTGGGGGTGAGCGGGTGCGGTGTGTCGCACCACCCTTGTTCTCCCCACGTGGGAGGAGACGCTATTCGAACCGGATCGACTCGAGCCACTCGCGGAACCGTTCGCGCTCGGCGTCGGCAGTCGCGTTCGGGCCGCGGAGCTTAAAGAACCAGACGCTCTCGCCGCGCTGGGTCATCGCGGCGAGGGTCGTTTGGTCTGGCCCCACCAGTTGGGCGTACGTCGCCGGGCTGCCGGCGATCTCGATCGCTTCGGTCTCGGTGTCCAAGTCTTCTTGTGTCGTCGCGGCGAGACCCACTTCGCCGCGCCAGCGGTTGATGTTCTCTAACGGGTCGCCCATCGCTCCGGTCGCCGGGAAGACGAAAGCGGTCACCTCGGCGTCGCCCGCGGCCAGCGAGGCTTTGCGCATCGCGCTGCCCGGCTTGTCGGCCCACGCCTCGGGACGGTCGAAGGCGAGTGTCTCACCCGCCGATTGCGCGGCGAAAATCGGTCGCGTTGCGGAGATCGGCGGCGCCTTGGCGGCGGCCGACGCGAACGGCGGCGTCATGCCGCCCGCATCGAAGCTGCCGTTTGCTTCAACGAGAACAGCCCGTTCGGCAGCCCCGCCAAGCGGCACGGCGACCTCGTCGAGCGCGGAGGGGACCACCGGGGCGAGGCCCAGCTGACCGAGCCAACGGTTCGTGTTGCCGAGCACTTGGACCGGCCAATCGTCCACCAGCGGCAGGCCGATGACGCTTATCTCGATAGGATCGCCCTCGCCCGATTCGCTCGGGCTGGGGACGCGGAGCGTGGCCAAACGCATCTGGCCGCCCGGTTCCTCGGTCCATCCGGCGGGCAGCTCCCACTGGGGGCGGCCGTTTTCCACGGTGACCGATCGGTAGAAGTTGCGGATCGCGTCGGCCGCCCCGTCGACGGCTTCAATCGGGGCCACGGCTTTGAGGAACCACGCCTTGCTCTCGCCGGGCAGCATGGCCGCCAGCATGCGGTGCGTCGGCTCGCCGGTCGACTGCGAGACGCCGGCAGGCGAGTCCGTGCTCGGCTCCGCGCCCGTCTGAGCAGCCGGTGGCTGCTCGGGGCGGTCGACCGTGTAGGTGCGGATCTCTTCTTGCGGCCGGCAACCAACAAAAGGCAAGACGCAAGCGAGTGCGAACATCGTTCGCACAGCCAAACGGACAATGGAGGAACGCATATAGTCGGTCGAGGCACTCGGGGAGGATCGGCGTAACGGCGCCCCCCCGTACGGGCGGCGCCTGAAGAGCCCCCGATTATACGGCTTCGTACCATGGCGGGCCTAGCCGAGACCCGCAGCGTCAGATTGACACACCCCGACCCCGATTGGAGTGCCCGATTGGAGTGACAGCCTATAGGCTTTGTCGTCGGACGCGCAGAACGCCGTCACTTCGACCGATCGGCAGCCCTCACCCCCCCGGCGGCCGGCTCAGCCGCCGCCCAGGCTCCGCAGGCCTTCCATCAACGAGCTGTTGAGCGAATACGGTTCGTCAAAGCTCCAGATACTCTGCAGCAGGTCGATCGCCATGATGCCGCACAGACACATCATCAAGAAAGTGCAGCCCATGAAGATCATAATCCACAGCGGGAAGTGGATCTCTTGGGTGGCGTAGGCCGCTGGTGCGGCGCCAGCCGAGAGGCCTCCGGCAGCGGCGTCGGAGACGCCAAAGCCTTCTTCGCTCAAGCCTGTGTCTTCTCCGAGCGGCTCTTCGGCTAGCGGTGCGTCTTCGAACACCACCGAGGCGGAAGATGCGCTGGCGAAAGACTCCGACGCTCCCAACCCCGAAGCGGCCGCCAGGTCGACCCCCGACAAGCCGGAGCCCGAGTCGGGCGAGAGGGCGTCGCCCAGGTCGAGCGACGAGCCAACGGCGGACCCGCCCAGCTCGATCGGCGGGGCGTCGAGGGCGATGCCCGAGTCCGAGGGGCTCAGGTTGATGCCGCTGTCGCCGGGAGACAACGAGAGGTCGCTGTCCGTGTCGCCCAAGACAACGTCGTCTTGCTCGTCGTCGGCGAGCTCCAGCGAATCGATGCCCGACAGGCCCGAGACGCTGCCGATGCCCGATAGCGAGGGGAGCTCGCCGGTGCGCGACGCCATTTCGTCCGGCAAGATATCGCTGCCCGAACCGGAGCCGTCGTCCGCGTCGAGCTCGAGACTCGACAGCGCGTCGCCGGAGGACTTGGCGGGAATGCTTGCGCTCGATTCGCCTTCGAGATCGAGTTCCAACTCCTCGACGTCCTTGAACGCCTCGGCCGGGCTGGCGTTGTCCGAGGAGCCGCCGAGCACTTCCGAGCCGCCCAGTTCCGCGTCGAGCACGTCGGAAACACTGGAGGCGAGCTTCACGTCGCTCGTGCCCGCCCCGTTGTCGTCTTCGATCGTCAGATCGAGGTCGAGGTCGCCGTCGCCCAGGTCGTCTTTGCCCAATGCGGCGTCGCTGAGGTCCGCCTTGCCGATGATCGTGCTGGGCGAGTGGGGGATCGATTCGCCGAGCTCTTCCTCGCTGAGCAGGATCGACTCGGCGTCGTCGCCGTCGGCCAGCGGCTCGATGTCGAGCACGTCGTCGTCCTCGTCGGCGGGGGCCTTGGACTCGGCCTTCTTATCGTCCTTGTCCTCGTCGCCGAGCGAGAAGTCGAGCGACGACAGCTCGTCGGAACCAACCAACTCGAGGTCGCTCGGTTCGGCGAGGCCGAATTCGCTCAGGCCACCCGACGGCTCGGGCTCGTCGCCCGGCAGGCCTTTCTCGGCGAAGGATTCAATGTCTTCGGTGCGGAACTTCCAGCTCGCTCCGTCGCGGTAAGCGCGGAGGTCGCCCTTCTCGCGCAGGGCGTTGAGCTTTTCCTTGTCGACGCCGAGCTTCGTGGCGGCGTCGTCCAGTCCGATGAATTTCTGAGACATCGCGTTTCGCGTAGGAGTTGGGTGTGCGGGCGACCTCCTGTCACGACGCGGCGGGTTGGTGTTTCTCTGTTCGAATCACACGCCTATGAGCGGTTGGCGTGTGACTCTTAACGATTCAGGCCGGCTCGCACATCCTGCGGGGTCGGCTTCTCGGTGTTGTATTCCGTCATCTTCAGGTCCCAGCTGACGGGACGCACGCTCATGAGTTTGATTTTTCCGGTCTGCGGATCGATGTGGTACACGCCGATCGCGCGCTCGACCGTGTCGACAAGCACCAGCGTGTGCGGGGCGCCCTGGCTGGTGATCACGTGCGAGACCACGCCCGGCGCTGCGCCCCCCTGAGCCTCGCCCGCCTGGGCGGCCAACGCAGGGGCGCCGGTTGGGTCGAGCGGGCTAAACTGCGCGGGGGCAAGCCCCGCCAAGCACCCGACCAAAACCAACGCTAGCCAAAGCCTCTTCGTGATGCGTCTCATGGGTCCGCCTTCCTTGGTTCCACGGATTGGAGGCGGGAAGGCCGCCATGCGACGCTTCCCTCATTCTAAAAGCGGGGCATCGGGGATCAAGCTAAATTGCCTATCCCCCAGAGTTTAGGGCGACCGGGCCAACCCGCTCAACCCGCCCAAACCCCACGGGCGTCACCGTATCAGGCCGCAGCAAAGGTCGGCAAGCTCGGTCGCCTTGCCGATGGGCCCCCGATCGGCGGCGGAAGTGGGCCAGCCGGCTTGCACACGACACCCGCCGCGTTAGGCTCACCGCATGCCCCAAGACACTCCCAAGACCGCCCCCCCCGCGGCGCCCGCCCCCGAGGCCGCCGAGCGGCTCGATTTCGCTCGACAAATCGCCCTGGAGGCCGGAGCGGTCACGCTCCAGCATTTCCGCAGCAAATCGCTCAGCGTCGACCGCAAGAGCGATGATTCGCCGGTCACGATCGCCGACCGCGACGCCGAGGAACTGCTCCGCAAGCGGATCTCCGAGCGGTTTCCCGATGACGCGATCCTCGGAGAGGAGTTCGGAGAGAAGCCGGGTGTCAGCGGTCTGCGATGGGTCCTCGATCCGATCGACGGCACCAAGTCGTTCATCCACGGTGCGCCGCTCTACACCACGCTGATCGCTGTGCTCGACGAGCGGGAAGCCGAATCCGCTGCCGGCGAGCCGCTGCTGGGCGTCATCAATGCGCCCGCCACGGGTGAGACGGTCTGGGCCGCAGTGGGCGGGGGCTGCTGGTCGGAAGACCGCGGCGTTGGTGGTCGCGACGCCGAGGCGCCGACCCGTTGCCGCGTCTCTTCGACCGAGGCACTGGCAGAGGGCCTGCTGCTCACCACCGCAGCGCGGACCTTCCGCCGACGCGAGCCCGACGCCTTCGACGTTTACACGTCGCTGCAGGACAAGTCTCGGCTCACACGCACCTGGGGCGACGCCTACGGCTACCTGATGGTCGCGACCGGCAGAGCCGAGGTGATGATCGACGCCGAAATGAGCCTGTGGGACGCCGCCGCCCTTAAGCCGATCATCGAAGAGGCGGGGGGCCGCTTCTGCGACTGGAGCGGCGAGGCGACGGTCCACTCGGGCGAGGCGATCGCCACGAATGGCCTCGTGGCGGATGAGGTGCTGGCCCACACCCGGGGGAGATAGCTCTAGTATTGCTTCTGCCGCCGGGACGATGAGGCTTTATCAATCGAAGGATTGCTCGCCGGTTTCCCGGCTGGGGTGCAGCACTCGGCTGATGCGTACAACGCCCTCATTGGCGGCAAATCGATAGAAGATTGCGTACGTCCGATGTGAAAAGAGCCGGAAGCTTGGCGCGATATTGTCTCGTTGCGTCCCCATCTGCGGGTAAACGCGGAGCAACTCGCAAGTCGCCATCAGCCCCTCGACGAATCGCACGGCCGTTCCGGGAGAGCGCTCGGCGAGGTAATCGAGGATATCGAGTGGGTCGTCGCGGCTGCGCTTGCTGTAGATCAGCCGCGTCATGCCGAGCGAGCGTCGATCTGCTGAGCACGCTTGAGAAGATCGGCGTGGACTCTGTCCGCTTCGAGATCGTCGGCCGCGTCGCCTTCGGCCACGAGAGATCGGAGGCGCCCGAGCGTAGCTTCGCTTTCCTCGCCGGCGACTGCCTCCAGGTGCGACAGCCGGGCCTCGGGCACGAGGAAGAAGCTAGCCTGCCCCTTCTCATCGACCACGGGCACCGCTTCACCCGGGTGGGCGGCGGTCTCAATTCTCATTTCGTCGGTCATTCTTGCGGCCATAGCGATATTTTAGCATGGGCTTGCGGCTCGAATTGTCGATTCGAGAGGAACGGCCGCGTGCGGTGTGAGGGGGGAGTGAATACAGCCGGCGAGCGACGAATATCCTCGTATTTTTGCCCTTCGCAGTGCTTTGGGAGCCATTGTGGCCCCCGAAAACTTCGTTATACTCGCAGTTTCGCGCTGACCGCCCCCGCCTAGCTATGGGGAAGTCGGTCTCAGGAAATGGACTCCTAGCGCCCAATACACCACCTATTTGACAGCGGATAACAGAGCCATGGCCCGAAAGTGCGAAACCTGTGGTAAGCAGGCCCAGATGGGCAACCAGGTCACCACGCGTGGTAAGAAGAAGTACCTCGGCGGTGTCGGCACGAAGATCACCGGCATCACCCGCCGGCAGTTCAAGCCGAACCTGCAGCGTGTGAAGGTCAACGGCGAAGATGGCGCCGCCAAGCACATGCTCGTTTGCGTGCAATGCATCCGCAGCGGCGCGGTCGTCAAGAAGGTCCGCAGCGCCCCGTTCGTGTTGCCGACCGCTTCGAAGTCTTAAACGTTCTTTACCCCGATAGCGGGGGCCCCTCTCTTTGTTAGGGTAGCGTTTTGGCGATCTCGCGCGCCGACGTCGAAAAAGCCTCGCTCCTGGGACGCCTGATTCTCAGCGATCAGGAGCTCGACGAGCTCGCGCCGCAGCTGGCCGAAGTCGTCGCTTACGTCGATCAGCTCTCGGAGGTCGACACCGAGGGCGTTGAGCCGATGGCCCACGCCGTTGAGCTCGTCAACGTGCTCCGTGATGACGAGCCCCGCGAGGGCCTCTCGCGTGAGGCGGCTTTGGCGAACGCTCCCAAGCACAACGGCGTGGGATTCTTGGTCCCGGCCGTGTTGGGCGACTGACTCGCTCGTTCTTTCCCTCGCACTCTCCGCAAGCTACCCCCTTAGGCCGAGACACCCCAGATGGCGACCCCGAGCGAGCTGACGGCCACCGAGCAGCGTCGCCGGTTCGAGTCGGGTGAGGTCTCCTCGGTCGAACTCACCCAGGCGTGTGTCGACCGCGTTGCTGCGGTCGACGATCGGGTTGGCGCCTTCTTGCGATTCGACGCCGAGAAGGCCCTCGCGCAGGCCGCCGCCTGCGACGCGGCTCGCGCCGAGGGCAAGCCGCTCGGCCCGCTGGCCGGCGTGCCGGTCGCGGTGAAGGACCTCTTCTGCCAAGAGGGCGAGATCACGACCTGCGCGTCGAAGATCCTCGAGAACTTCCGCTCGCCGTACGACTCGACCGTCGTGGACCGACTCAAGCAGGCGGGCGCCGTGCTCCTGGGCCGCACCAACATGGACGAGTTCGCCATGGGCGGCTCGACCGAGAACTCCGCCTACCAGACGAGCCGCAACCCGTGGGACCTGGAGCGTTCGCCAGGCGGCTCGAGCGGCGGCGCCGCGGCGTGTGTCGCGGCACTCGAGGCGCCCCTGTCCGTGGGCACCGACACCGGAGGCTCCATCCGCCAGCCGGCCGGCCTGTGCGGCGTGGTCGGCATGAAGCCGACCTACGGCCGCGTGAGCCGCTACGGCCTCGTGGCGTTCGCCAGCAGCCTCGACCAGGCCGGCCCGCTCGCGCGCACGGTCGAAGACACCGCCCTGCTCTACGACGCTCTCGCCGGTCACGACCCGCGCGACAGCACCTCGAACCCGAGCCCCGCCGAACCGTGTGCGCCGACGGTGAATGAGCCCCTCAAAGGGCTCAAGGTCGGCGTCGTTCCCGAACACTTTGCCGAGGGGCTCGACGACGAAGTCCGTGCGGCTGTCGAGGCGGCGATCGAGACCTACCGCGGCTTGGGCGCCGAGACCGTCGAGGTCGACCTGCCGCACGCCAAGTACGGCGTGGCGACCTACTACGTGATCGCCCCGTGCGAGGCTTCCAGCAACCTGTCCCGCTACGACGGCGTGCATTACGGCCATCGCACGGACGAGGCGGCGATGCTCGCCCAACTCGAAGCGGAGCGCAAGGCGGCCCTGGCCTCGGGCGATGCGGAGGCGGCCGACGCGATCGACACCGCCCTGGTGCGCCTCTACCGTCAGAGCCGCAGCGAGGGATTCGGCCCCGAGGTGAAACGCCGCATCATGCTCGGCGCCTATGCCCTCAGCGCCGGCTACTACGACGCCTATTACCTCAAGGCGCTGAAGGTCCGGCGGCTGATCCGGCAAGACTACGACCGGGCGTTCGAGAAGGTCGACCTGATCGCCGGCCCGGTGACCGCCGCCCCGGCTTTCAAGCTCGGCGAGCTGAGCGAGGACCCGCTGTCGATGTACCTAGTGGACCTCTACACGGTGAGCGCCAACCTCGCCGGCTTGCCCGCCATCAGCCTGCCGTGCGGCAAGTCGAAGGCGGGCCTGCCGATCGGCATGCAGCTGATGGCCCCGCCGCTGGCCGAAGAAAAGCTACTCCGCGGCGCTCGCATGTACGAACAAGCGACCGACTGGCATCAACCAACTCCGGATCTTTGATTCTCCGTTGTTCCTTAATTCCTTCGTGGTTCCATTTTTCGAACCACGAAGGAATTAAGGAACAACGGGAGGATAGGCCATGACAGCCGACTACACGACCATCATCGGCCTCGAAGTCCACGTGCAGCTCGCCACGCGGAGCAAGCTGTTCTGCGCGTGCAGCACGACCTACGGCGCCGAGCCGAACACGCAGGTCTGCCCGGTTTGCCTCGGGCTCCCCGGGGCGTTGCCGGTATTGAACCGCGAGGCGGTGCGACTGGCGATCGAGACCGGCGTCGCGCTGAACCTGGAGATCCCCGAGTTCACCAAGTGGGATCGCAAGCAGTACTTTTACCCCGACCTGCCGAAGGGCTACCAAACCAGCCAGTTCGATCTGCCGATCACGCAGCACGGCTACCTGGAGATCGCCGACCCCGGCGGCGCGTTCGAGCCGAAGCGGATCAGGATCCTCCGCGCCCACCTCGAAGAAGACGCCGGCAAGAGCACGCACGACGAGTCCAAGGCGGGGGGCGACAGCCTGATCGACCTGAACCGCACCGGCACGCCGCTGCTGGAGATCGTCTCGGAGCCCGATCTGCGCAGCGCGGCCGAGGCGAAGGCTTACCTCAGCGAGCTCAAGCTGCTGCTCACCTACCTCGGCGTTTCCGATTGCAACATGCAGGAAGGGAGCCTGCGGGTCGACGCGAACGTGAACCTGCACATCGATGAGGGGACTGCTGCAGTAGACGGGGCAAAGCCGACCGCCACGCCGATCGTCGAGGTCAAGAACCTCAACAGCTTCCGCGGCGTCGAGCGGGCGATCGAGTACGAGGCCCAGCGGCAGTGGCGCGAATGGCAAGAGACGCGGCGAAAGATCGGCGACTTCCCCAAGCAGACCCGCGGCTGGGACGACGCGGCGGGCGTCACCCGCGCCCAGCGTCACAAGGAAGAGTCGAGCGACTACCGCTACTTCCCCTGCCCCGATCTGGAGCCGGTGACCATCACCCCCGAGCGCGTCGACGAGGTCCGCGCCCAGATGGCAGAGCTGCCCGCCGCGCTCCGCACGCGGCTCGAGAGCGACTTCGGTCTGCCGCTGTACGACGCCGACGTGATTGTGAACCAGGGCCGCGGCGTGGCCGACTATTTCCTTTCCGTCGCTGCCGCGACCGGTGACGGCAAGCAAACCGCCAACTGGATCACGCAGCACGTGCTGCGCACGATGAACGCCCAGGAGGTGTCGCTCGACGAGTTGGGCCTGCCCGCCGATCGCTTGGCGGGGCTGATCAAGAAGATCGCCGACGGCGAGCTCCCCAGCGCCCGCAGCCGCGAGACGTTCGACCTGATGGTCGAAAAGAACCTCTCGGTCGACGGGGCGATGGCCGAGCTCGGCATCGAGGCGGTCGACGAGTCGGAGCTCGAGGGCCTCTGCCAAGAGCTGCTTGCCGCGAACCCGAAGATCGTCGCCGACGTGCAAGGAGGCAACGACAAAGCCGTCGGCGCGCTGATCGGCCAGGCGAAGAAAAAGAACCCCAACGCCGACCCGGGCAAGGTGCGGGCGATCTGCCTCGGCTTGATCGCCAAGATGTAGCCTCCGAGCCAGCTGTTATTCTAAGAATGGGACGCGGATGAACGCGGATCCAGCGGATCCGCGCGGATTGCTTGAGGTATTTATCCGCGTATATCTTTTTATTCCGCGTTCATCCGCGTTCCTTTCTTCTCCGTGGTGACCCCATGCCGCTGATCACGCTGACGACCGATTTCGGCGCCGGCGGGCGGTATGTGGCCCAGATGAAGGGGGTGATTTGCTCCCTCTGCCCCGAGGCGACGGTGGTCGACCTGTCGCACGCCATGCCGCCGCAGGGCGTCGCCGCGGCGGCTCGGTTTCTCGAAGAGACGACCCTCTGGTTCCCAGCGGGCGCGGTCCATTTGGCGGTGGTCGACCCCGGCGTGGGGACCGACCGGGCGATCGTCGCCGTGGAGACGGCCGACGGCACGCGGTACGTCGCCCCCGACAACGGCCTCTTGGCGTGGTTGGCTAAAACCGGCGGGCCGCTTACGATGGTTCGCATTGAAGAGGCGGAGTATCGTAGACCCCGGGTGAGCGCGACCTTCCACGGACGCGACATCATGGCGCCCGCGGCGGCCCACCTGGCGGGCGGCTTGGCGATCGCCAAGCTCGGCCCCGTGGCCGACGGGCTCGCGCCTCTTTCCGAGCAGCTCACTCAAGGCGAGGCAGGCGTGGCGGAGCGGCATGAAAACCCCCAGGGGGGCGGCATGATCACCGGCCAGGTGGTCGAGATCGACTCGTTCGGCAACCTGATCACCGACATCGGCGCCGAGCTGCTCGGCGGCCTGCCCGAGGGCGAGGCGCTCACCATCGAGTGCGACGAGCACAAGACCTTCGGCCTGCAGAAGACTTACGGCGACCAGCCGCCGATGACGCTGGTGGCCCTGGTCGGCTCGGGCGACAAGCTCGAGCTTGCGATCGTCGACGACAGCGCCCAGATCATGCTCGGCGTGAAGCCGGGGGCGCCGGTCACGCTCAAATGGTGAGCACTCCATTGGTGAGCACAAGTGTGCCCACGAATACGCGCGAATCGCAGCGAATGCACCGTGCCGTATTCGTTCTTATTCGCGAGCATTCGTGGGCGGCTTTCTTCGCCATGAAAGAACTATGACCGAACCGCAGATAGATCAACTCCACGAGTGGGACCGCCGCCATTACTGGCACTCTTTCTCGCCGATGGCCGACTACGAGCCGCTGGTGATCGAGCGCGCCGAGGGAGTGTGGCTGCACACGGCCGAGGGGCAAAAGCTGATGGACGCGGCGAGCAGCATGTGGTGCATGGCGCTGGGCCACAACCACCCACGCGTCACCGCCGCGATCCACGCGCAGGTCGATCGGCTCGCGCATTGCACGTCCCTGGGCATGGGCGCCGACGTGACGGTGCGGCTCGCCAAGCGGCTGGCCGATCTCGCGCCGGGCGATCTGGAGAAGGTCTTCTTCTCGAGCGACGGCTCGTCGGCGGTCGAGATCGCCATGAAGCTCGCCGTGCAATACTGGCGGCAGTGCGACGACCCCAAGCCAGCACGGACTAAGTTCTTGTCGTTCGGCCACGCCTACCACGGCGACACGCTCGGCGCGACGGCGCTGAGCGGCATCGGCCGCTACTACGAGCCGTTCGAGCCGCTCTTGTGCGAGGTGGTGCGCGTGGCGCCCCCCGACGCCCGCAGCGTGACCGACACGAACCCCGCCGAGGCGGTCGCTGGCGAAGCGCTCGCGCGGGTCGACCGTGTGCTCGGCGACTTCGCCGACGAGATCGCCGCCGTGATCATCGAGCCGCGGGTGCAGATGGCCGCCGGCGTGCTGATGCACCCGGAAGGTTTTTTGCGAGGCTTGCGCGCGTTGTGCGACAAGCACGGCGTGCTGCTGATCGCCGACGAGATCGCCGTGGGCCTCGGCCGCTGCGGCAAGAAGTTCGCGTGCGACCACGAGGGCGTGCGGCCCGACCTCATGTGCCTGGGCAAGCACCTCACGGCTGGCTACGCCCCAATGGCGGCGACGCTTGCGACGCCTGCGATCTGGGACGCGTTTCTCAACTCGCCGGACCGCCCCCAAGAGGACCGCACCTTCTACCACGGCCACACGTTCAGCGGCAGCCCGCTGGCGTCGGCCGCCGCGATGGCGTTCTTCGACGAGGTCGACGACGGCCTGCTGGAGAAGATCAAGCCCGCCGTGGACCGCTTGGGCGAGCGGCTCGGCCGCTTGGCGGAGCGCGACGCCGTCGTGCACCCGCGCCAGTTGGGCATGGTGGCGGCGTTCGACCTCGAACTGCCCGGGGCGGATTCGAGCTTCGCCGACCCCAACTCGATCGGCCGCCAGATGGCCCGCCACTGCCGGGAGCGCGGCGTGTGGCTCAGGCCGCGACCCGACATGATCTACGTCGCCCCGCCGCTCACCACCAGCGTCGAAGAGATCGACTTCCTCATGGACGTGGTCGAGGAGAGCGTCGAGGTGGCGCAGGAGGCGCTCGCGGGGG
The DNA here is from genome assembly GCF_007859945.1 of Pseudobythopirellula maris. Classification (GTDB taxonomy): domain Bacteria; phylum Planctomycetota; class Planctomycetia; order Pirellulales; family Lacipirellulaceae; genus Pseudobythopirellula; species Pseudobythopirellula maris. Next base: position 85,381 of record NZ_SJPQ01000001.1, read on the forward strand.
GATCGCTGAGCTAGGGGGAATGATCAAAGGCCAGGCCCCAGTGACCAAGATGGGTAAAAAACAAGATCCATTGCTTATTGGGGCTTGGTCGTTGGGGCTTCCCGATCGGGTCGCCCGGCGGTTACGATTCAACGCTTTACGACAGTTCAAAAGAGTGAGGACGAAGCGCCATGCCGGGCATGTTTGAGGGCAAGAAGGGCCTGATCACGGGGGTGTTCAACAAGCAGTCGATCGCCTGGTCGATCGCTGACCGCATCATGTCCGAAGGGGGCGAGTGCGGCTTCACCTACATGCCGGACAAGCCGGACGACGAGCGGAAGAAGAACCTCGGCCGCGTGAAGAAACTGACCGACGGCAACCCGCGGTGCAAGTTCCTGCAGCCGATGGACGCCACGCAGGACGACCACATCGCCACGGTGATGGACAAGGTCTCCGGCGAGATGGGTAAGATCGACTTCCTGCTGCACTCGATCGCGTTCGCCCCGCCCGAGGACCTCAAGAAGGACACGGTCGACACGAGCCGCGAGGGCTTCAAGACCGCCATGGCGATCAGCGTCCACAGCCTGATGGCTCTCGCCTCGGGCGCCAAGGACCTGATGAACCCCGGCGGCAGCATCCTCACGCTCACCTATTACGGCGGCGAGAAGGCCGTGCCGGGCTACAACGTGATGGGTGTCTGCAAGGCGGCCCTCGACTCGACGGTGAAGTACCTGGCCTACGACCTGGGCCCCCGCGACCTACGTGTGAACGCCCTGAGCGCCGGCCCGCTGCAAACGATCTCCGGCCGTGGCGCCGGCGTCGACGAGATGCTCGGCCTGTACGAGGCGATGGCGCCCCTGGGGCGGAACATCACGCACGACGAGGCGGGCAAGTGCGGCTCGTTCCTGCTGAGCGACATGTCGTCGGGCGTCACGGGTGAGATCCTGCACCTCGATGGCGGCTACAACGCGATGGGCTCGCCGGGCCGGTTGCTCGAGAAGATCAAGGGCTGAAGCCAACCGTCTTTAGGACTGCCGGCGACGCACCGCCGCGAGCAAGGCGCCGGCTATCGCCGCCAGAATCGCCGCGGCGGGCTCGGGGACGCTGATCGCGGCGGGGGTCGCGCCCCGTCCGAAATTCGTCACCCACGTGGCGTAGTCGGCGTTGTCGACCACTCCGTTGCCGTTGGCGTCGGCCCGCAGGTCGATGGTCGAGTCGAGCGTGTCGCGCCACACGGTGAAGTCGGCCGCGTCGACCGCGCCGTCGGCGTTGTAGTCGCCCGGCACGAGCACTTCGACCCTTAGCGTCGCCTGAGTCGAGAAGAAGGGGCCGCTCAAAGATGGCGTCGGGTTGAGCGTGAAGCTGAACGGCGAGCCGTCCGCCAAGACGCCGCTGAGCACCGAGCCGCGTTCGGCCACCACGCCGCTCTGGCCGGGCTGCAAGTCGATTTGCCCTGAGGTCGACGCCGCTTGTTTGACGACGAGCGTCAGCTCGCTCGCGGGGGCGAGGAAGACCAAGTCATCGAACCGCCCGCCGTAGATGCGGGTCGCCTCGGTCGTGGCGAAGGCGGCCTGGGCGTTGAAATCGCCGCCGCGCACCTCGCCGCCGACCTCGCCATGCAGCAGGAACGCGTCGTTGAACCACCCGCCGCTGACCGCGACATCGGCGCCACTCAGCGACACCGCGCCGCTGAAGCCGCCGCCCGACAGCTTGATGTCGCCGACCGATTCGGCAGTCAGGTCGGAGAACGCCCCGCCGGCAATGCTGAGCGACGCCGCCCCGGTCGCTTGAAAGTTCGATCCGAACGCGCCGCCGAGGGCCGAAACCCGACTGCCGGTGTCGGCCAGGAAGTTGGCGCCGATCTGGCCGGCGTGGACGGTGATTTCGGCGTCTCCGAGAGCCTCCATGCCGTCGCCGATCACCCCGCCCGACACGGTCACGCGGCTGCCGGTGTAGGCGCTGAAGAAGCTGTCGACCACGCCCCCAGAGACATTGATCTCACTCCCTGAGCCGGCCGAGAGCGAGCTGTTGACCGAGCCGCCCAAAACATTGACCACGCTGCCGACGCCGGCGTAGAGCAGGCTGCCGACCTCGCCGCTGCGGATGTTGACCGTGGCGCCCGATCCGGCGGTGAAGAGGGCCTGCACCTCGCCGCCGTCAACGTTGACCTCGATATTGGTCGAGCCGGCGTCGCCCGCTTGGAAACCCGTGGCAAGCACGCCGCCCATGCCCAGGTTGAGTTGCGTGTCGGAGCCGACCGAAGCGGGGGCCGGTTGCGGCGGCACGTTGATCACCTGCTCAAACGCAGCCGACGTGGGCGGGGCAACCAACGCGAGTGATGCGGCGGCCACTGTCTGCAGCAGCCACGCGGCTTGGCGGCGGCGCCGTCCCCGCGGCAGGAAGGCGTCTTCAGCGGGTCGATCGGTGAAACGCCAGACGATGGACATGCCCCGTGGTCCTGTGCGGAACGATCCTTAGGCAGGAGCGTTGTGTTGCGATCGGCGCGAGGCTTCTAAAAAACGCGGCGCGACTGCGGACTAGGAAAAGCAGATTTATCGTACTTACGGAAATCCTCGTAAGCAACAAGCCGCTCAACTTCGGTGAAGCCTCGCTTGAGGGGAGACTCGCGCTATCGGTTCGGTCCGTTCTTTCGCGGAGCGAACACCTCAAGGAGAAGCGTTTGCCGGATCGTTGCTTGAGATCGTGGCCTCGGCGTCCACCGAGACGATCCGCAAGAGCGGAGTGCTAGCGGCCGGAAGAAATCGGTATGGGTCGACTCGCGGGGCCCGTGATAAACTCCGCCCCCCGCAGCAATGACAAGACGGTCGATCCCGCCCGTGCAAGACGCACCAACTCGTGGGATCGCCGGCTTGTCGGAGCAAAAACCCCTTTCGACCCTAACGAACGGAGTCGAGCATGGATGCTCGCCCGCGTCGGACCGCCGCTCGCAGGACGCGATCAGCGGCGGTCCTCTTTCTTGTCTTGGCAACGCTCGCCTCGGGCGGGGTGCTCCAGACCGCGGCTCACGCCGCCGTGCACCGCACGAAGAACTTCGTGGTCAATGCGCCGACACCGCAGCTGGCGCGCGAGATCGCCGACTCGGCCGAGGCGTGGCGCGAGCGGCTGGCGATCGAGTGGATCGGCGAGCCGATGCCCGATTGGACCGAGCCGTGCAAAACCGTGGTGCGGGTGTCGCCCAACCTGGGCGCCGGCGGGGCGACGACCTTCGTCTTTGACCGCGGCGAGGTGTTTGGCTGGGAGATGACGATCCAAGGCTCGAAAGAGCGGATCCTCGATTCGGTCCTGCCGCACGAGATCACGCACACGGTGTTCGCTTGTTACTTCCGCCGCCCCCTGCCCCGCTGGGCCGACGAGGGCGCCTGCACCACCGTGGAGCACAAGAGCGAGGTCGGCAAGCAGGAGCGGCTGTTGATCCGCTTCCTGAAGAACGGTCAGGGGATCGACTTCCGCGAGATGTTCGGCATGAAGGAGTACCCGGCCGACGTGCTGCCGCTTTACGCCCAGGGGCACTCGCTCACGCAGTTCCTGATCGAGCGTCGCGGCAAGCCGGCATTCTTGGCGTTCCTGGCGGACGGCATGGTCGACGAAGACTGGCGTCGGGCGGTCGCCAAGCACTACGGCCACGAGAACGAGTACGCCCTGCAAGAGATTTGGCTCGAATGGGTCAAGGCGGGCCGCCCGCGGCTCGAACTCGAGCCGGATGTCGCGGTCGCCGCGGCGACGCCCACGACGCCGCAGAGCGGTTTTCCGGTGCGGCAGGTCTCTGCGCAAACCGACGAGCGTCTGGCGGCGAACCGGTCGAAATCGGTCTACATGAGCTACGACCAGGTCGAGCCGCCCGAAGCAGCCGACGCACCGCGCGAGCCCGTCCGTGGCTGGGCGCATGGGAACGACGCGGCGGTCAACGGCGGAGCAACCTACTGGCGCTGACGAGCTGCTCCGGTCGCTCACGCTCACGGTTCGCTCAAGCGGCGGAACGCCGTTTTCAAGTCTGCAGCAACGCCCTGGTGGTGTAGTAGAACACCGGCGCTGCAAAGCAGAGGGCATCGATGCGGTCGAGCACGCCGCCGTGGCCTTCGATCAGGGTGCCGTAGTCTTTCACGCGGCGGTCGCGTTTCACCGCCGAGAGCGTCATCGCTCCTGCGAAGCCCATCACGGCGATCAGCATCGACACGAGCGCGGCGTGCCAGAACACGGTGAACGGCGTCGCGCCGATCTCGTAGAGCGTCACGCCTATCAGCGCGGTTGTCACGGCCGAGCCGAGGAACCCCTCCCAGGTGCGGCTCTGGTTGATCTCCGGAGCGATCACGTGCGAGCCGTAGAGCCGGCTCCAGGCAAACTGGATCGCCTCGCTCAGCAGCGACAGGGTCACCAGAAAAAACAGCAGCCGGGCGTTGTCGCTGCGGGTGAGCCCGGCGCCGCGGGGGTTGAGGTACAGAAGTGCGGGGGCGTAGCTCAGGCAGTAAACGCAGACTAAGAGCCCGGCTTGGATCTTCGAGGCCCGTTCCAAGAACCGTTTCGGGTCGCCGGCGATCGCGATCCGCATCGGGATGAACAGGAACGCGAACACCGGGATCAAGATGCTGAACCACTCGTGGGCGTTCTGCCCCACGAGGACGTACTGCAAGGGCGTGAAGAAGAAAAAGACCCAGAACAGCGCGCGGTGGTCGCTCAATCGCGTTGGGGTGAGCGTGATGAACTCACGCAGCGCCCAAAAGCTGATAAAGCCGAACAACGCGACCGTGGCGCCGCGGCTGAAGAACGCCACGGCGAGCAGGCAGCAGATGATCCACCAGCTGCGCACGCGGCTGTTGTAGGCCTCGATGGCCGCCGGGTTGAGTCCCAGCTGCGTCTGCCGGCTCAGCACCTTGCCGACCAGCGTCGCGATGAACAGCACCCCCACGACCGTGGCGGCGAGCACGGTGTTTTGCTCACCCATGGCGTGGCGGCCTCGTGGCGGTACTGGTGCGGCGGGGTCTCATGTTCATTCCTCGTAGGGCGCGGCGAGTCGCAGGATCGATTGGCGGGCGCGGGCCAGGAAGTCGGTTTTCGACTCGCCTTGCTCGAGCCATATCGGCGGGCCGAACGTGATCGACGAGAGCAGCGGCACCGGCAGGTACTCGTCGCGCGGCAGCACGCGTCCCATGTTGTGCAGGTAAACGGGCACGAGCTCGATCTCGGGGCGTTTCTTGCTCAGATAGTACAGTCCGCTCTTGAACTCGCCCACCTGCTCGCCGTCGGTCCGTCCCCCCTCGGGGAACAGAATGACGGAGTGCTCGTCGCCCATCTCGCGGAGCATCAGGTCGATTGGGCTCTGGTGCACCTTGATGCTGCGGCGGTCGATCAGCATGGCGTTGTAGGTGCGGGCCATGTGGGGCCGCAGCCAGCCCTTGCTCCAATAATCCTTCGCCGCCACCGGGCGGGTCACCCGACGCACGTCGCGCGGCAACGCCGACCAGACCAGCACCACATCGATGTGGCTCGTGTGATTGGCGAAGTAAACGCGTTGGCACGTGTCGGGTTGGCAATCGACCCACCGCACGGTGGCGCCGCTCATGAAGCGCGCCAGGGTGGTGAGGAGCAACTCGGTGAACATCTAGCGGGGCCGCTGCGGGGGCTAGCGGGCGTGGGCGAGCGGACGGCGTCGGTGGAGGGCGAGCGTAGCCGCTCGTGAGCCGCTTCGGTCGAACCTCACTATTATGCCTGCGGCGCCGGCTCGGCACGAGTGGCCGTCGCGGAGGCTTTTTGAGGCAGTTTGCGGCCTGTCTTCGATTCGTAGAGCTCGCCCAGCAGCCGCTCGTAGCCTCGCACCATCACGCCCAGCGACGCCCGCGAAGCGACATGACGCCGCCCCGCGGCGCCCATCTGGCGGGCCAGGACCGGGTCGAGCAGCAATTCGACAAGCCGCTTGGCGAGCCCGCACTCGTCTCCCGGCGCAACGAGCCAGCCTGTTTGGCCGTCGATCACCGAGCGGTGAACCGAACCAACGTCGGTCGCCACCACGGGCTTGCCGGTGCTCATCGCCTCGAGAATCGACACCGGGTTCGCCTCGTTGTGCGAGGTCAAGGCGACGACCTCCAGAGCGGCGAGCACTTCCGGCACATCGGAGCGATTGCCCAGAAAGCGCACCGCGTGCTCGACGCCGATCTCGCGGGCGTAGCGCTCGAGCGCCTCGCGCCGCGGGCCGTCGCCGATTACCAGGAACACCGCCTCGGGGATCTCGGCGAGCACACGGCGGGCCGCGTCGAGGTACAGCTCGTGGTTCTTCTCCGGCCGCAACGCGGCGAGGATGCCAACCAGCGGCGCGGTGGGCGCGACGCCGATCTCCTGCCGGATCGCCATCGAGCCTTCCAGCGGAGCGAACCGACCGGTGTCGACGCCGTTGGGGATCACCCGCACCTTGCGCTGCGGGAAACGTTCTTTCTCGACCATGTGTCGCCCATGCGGTTCGGCGACGGCGATAAAGGCGTCGGTGATCGGCGTGAGCAGACGGTTGAGGCGACCGACGCCGTCGGGCCAGCCCGTGCTGTGCAGCGCCGAGGCGACGACCGGCGTGCCGGCGATCTTGGCGGCAAGCCGCCCCCAAAACATCTTGTCGCCGGCGCCCACCGTGACGACCGCTCCGATGCGCCGCTCGCGCAGCAGCCGCACGAGTCGCGGCAGCACCCGCAGGTCCCATTTGCTGCGGAGCAAATGGCTGTGCACGGTGTAGCCGCCAGCCGCGAGCTCCTCGCCCAGCGGGCCGGGCTCCTTGAGGCACACCACCTCCGGGGCAAACCGTTGGCGGTCCATCCCGCGGACCAGGTTCACCAAGAGCGTCTCGGCGCCACCGACCGGCATGCTGGTCTGGACGAACAGCACCGGCAGCGGCGCCGCAGGCGGCTCGGGCATGGTGGAAGCGGCGGCGTTCAATGGATTAGTGGGTTGTGCGGGCATGGGAGTGCGTGAGGGACGCGGTGGGCCACAAGCGGCCCAGCCGGTTTTGGATGGCGGTTGTGAGACGTTTGGTTTGACGCGGTGAGAGCAGGACGCCGCGCAGCGCGGCGACCGAGAGAACAATCGAGCCGGCGGCGATGGCGCCGTCGGCCCCGAGCACCAGCAGCGCGGGGGCGAGCACCATCAGCAGCGTCGTGCGGCCCAGGGGCATGCCGCAGCGGCGGTTCACTTCGAGCTGGGCGAGCAGCGCGATCAGGGTCGAGATGGCCGTGGCGGCCACGGCGCCCTTGAGTCCCCAGGCGGGCAGCAAGGCGAGGTTGAGAGCCACGTTCGTCGTCAGACCGATCGCCAGCGGCAACGCCGCCCGCCGCGACTTCTCGGCGCACCACAGGTACGTTTGGGCAACCAGGAGCAACGCGAACCACACGCACGCCGTGACGGTCCAAGGCAGAACGGCGAGGCCCGTGTCGTACTTGCCCTCGAAAGCCAGGCGGAACAGCGTCGGGCAAACCAGCAGCACGCCGCAGCCGGCGGCGATCATCGCGGCAGACGCCAGTCTGATCGTGGTGCTGAGTTGCACGCCTACCGCCCGCCGTCGTCCCGACTCCCAGTCGTGGCTGAAGTGCGGCGTGAGCGTGCCGACCAGCAGGTTGGCGATCGAGATCAGCAGCGCCGGCACGATCATGCTCGTGTGGTAGTGCCCCACCTGCTCGAGCGCCTCGGTCGGGGTGAACCTGCCGCAATGCAGGATCATGTAGCGGTCCACGATCGCGAACAGGTTGGTGAGCAGGTTACTGACCCAAATCCAAATGGCGAACCGCATCAGCGGCGACCAGAAGTCGCGTTGCGAGGGTCGCTCGGCGGCGATCGCTTGGGCCACGTCGTCGCCGTCGCGGAATCGCCACGCCGACCAAGCCAGCACGCCGACCGACGCCACCAAGCAACCGCCGGCATAGCCAGCCACCACACCCACGGCCGACGGGCTCCAGAACGATAGCAAGGTGAGCGCCAAGGCAGCGAAAGTCATGCTGTGGGCGAACTGCTGCGCGGAGACCACGCGGAACAATCGCAGCCCCGAGAAAACGGCTTCGAGGAAATGGTGCAAGATGACCACCGCCAGGCAGGCGATCGCCGCCAGCGCGAGACCGGTTTGCGAGCTATCGCCAAACACCACCCGCGCCACAAGATCACGACGCCACACGAGCACGCCGATGGCTGATGTGGCCAGCAGCGTGGTCCACAGGCCGGTCCTCCAGAGGAACAGCCGCAGTTGGCCGCGTTGGCGGTATCGGTCCAGGTAACGCCCGAACGAGCCGGGCAAGCCGAGCACCGCCACCGGCGCCGCCAGCAGGAGGAAGCCGTAGGCCATCTCCCAATGGCCGAGCTCCTCAGGGTCGAGCCAGCGACAGAACAGCACGCCCCGGCCAAAACCGACGGTGCGCTGCACCACGGTCACCATCAGCACCACCGCAAGGCTCGAAAGGAGCGTCTCGGAATGGGGGCTGCGGCGAGCGGCGGGCTGGGCGGCGGCAGACGGTTTATTGTCGAGGGCTTTAATCGCTCCGTCCCCCTTCGACCATCGACGCCACATCGGGGCCGTGGATCGGCGGCACGCTCAGCTCGCTCGGCGAGTCGTTCGCAGCGGGAGGCGTCTCGGGGGCGGCGATCGACAGCTTGCGCGGATCGATCGTCATCCAATTCCAGAAACGGGCCCATTCGGGATCGGCGTGGATGCGTTGGATCAGGAAGGCGTCGTCGCACTCTCCTGGCAAGTTGTACCCGCCGTACGCCGCACACGCGCCGTGGAATCCCGCCTCGCGGGCCACTGAGAGCGCCGCGCTCGTCAAGGTGTCGGGCGTGCCGTACGGGAACGCGAAGTAACGCACCTCGCTCTCGAGCCGTGTCTCGAGATCGCACTTCGACCCGGCGATCTCTTCGACAAGCCAGTCGTGGTCACGCGACCGGCCGAGGTGGGCGTGGCTGCGTGTGTGGGCGCCGATCTCGACGCCAGCCGACGCCATCGCCCGCAACTCTTCGATCGTGTTCGGTCTCAGCGGCTCGCCGCGGGCCTCGTCGTGCGAGAACGGGAGCCCGTGGATCATGTTCTCTGTGGAGACGAAGTAGGTGAACGGCACACGGTTGCGCAGCAAAAGCGGGATCGCGTAGTCGCAGTTGTCGGCGTAGCCGTCGTCGAACGTGATGCAGGCGGTCGGCCGGGGGCAGTCGCCGGCGGCCAGGCGCCGCTGCGCTTCGGCCAGACTCACCAGATCGAAACGCTTGCTGAGCCAGTTGATCTGACGGCGGAACGCCCGGCGGCCGATCGTCCAGTCGTTGGGCCGGTCGTCGGCCACGCGGTGGTAGAACAGCACGGAAACCGGCCACCGCCTCTCGGCGCCGAAAGTGCGCGCGAGCGCGCGCCGTTGCGGCCAAGTGGCGGCGCCGTAGGCGCGCAGTGCGAGTTGTCGCCAGGGGCTCACGAGGTCGCGTCCTCCGTCGGCGGGGCCGCAGGGGCGGGAGTTCCGTTCCAGGCCCCCAGGCCATTCTTGAGCACCCCACGCAGCCCCTCGGCGACGCCCGTCGCGCCGGCGCGCAGGCGGGCTGAACGGCGAGGCGGAACGACGCGGTGCGAGACCGTCGCGTGCGGCTCGGCGCGCCAGTGCGGCTTGTAAGCCTCGTCGCCCCGCAGGAAATCCATTCGCGGCCGGCCCTCTTCGATGGCCGAGCGGATCGTGTAGATCATCGCCAAGCGGCCGGGTTCGTCGTCGAGGCGATCGGGATCGACACCACCCTGGTAGGCGTAAACGGCGCCGGCAGAGCCATCAATCTCGTCTCCCAGATACTGGTACTCCACGGCGGCCGGCTCGCCGGCCAGCTCTAGCCAGCCGAGCCGCAGGCGGCCGGCGCGAAGCAGGTCGCGGGCGACGCGCTCGTGAAAGCACGCGAAACGCTCCGACGCAAAGCAACCCGGCTCTCCAAGGCTCAGCCGGCGGCGTTGGTGCAAGTCGACGAAGATCGGCCAAGCGCTGTCGAGATCGGCTTCGTTCTCTACACGCCGCCAAACGGGGCTGAGCTCGGCGTCGGCTCGGCGTTCCGCTTTGCGGAGCTGCTTGCGGTGGCTCTTGGATTGCATCGCCAGGAAATCGTCCCACGATTCGGGCAGTTCGAGCGCCCAGCAGGAGCCAGCCGTGCGGCTCGTCGATTCACAGCCCCGAGCCCCGAGGGCGTCTAACAAGGCGGCGATCGCCACGTCGTCGGCGTCGGCGTCGGTCAGCTCGAGGCGGTCCCACCCACGCTGGTTGAGCGTCAAGTATTCGGCAAAGCCGTTGGCGACGCGCGACGCGTTGGCGTCGTCGCAGAGCAACGAGAGGTGATCGGTGCAGATTTCGCCGTCGCCTAGCGGGCGGATCACGCGGCCGCGTGCGACCGAGGTTTCCAGTCGCCAGGGTGCGACTCCAAGGAGCTGCTCGCCATGGGCGGTTGTTTCGTAAGCGGCTAGCACCCACGGCGTTTGTCGGGCTTCGCCTGACAGGTAGACACGCGCCCAGCCGGCGAGCCACTCGTGACGCCGAAACGGCGCGCCGCACGTCAGCTGGTTCCACTCGGGGGCGAGCGCGTCGAGTTCATCGGCGATGGTTAGCAGGCGGACTTGCACGGTGTTGATGTTCCTCGGTCGCGGCTTCGGGGAGGGGGAGTTGCAGCTCGCCCCCGTTCGGGAAAGCGAGCCCACAGTTCCACGCTCAAATCTTGCCCGCGGATGGGGCAATTCAACTGAAATCTCTAAGCGATTCTGTGTTGCGACAAAGCCACGTGTGGCGGTTTCGCAACGTCCCAGCGGTTATCCACGTGACCTCTGATGAGGGGCGCCGGAAATCCGCCAACAGACCTCGGGGGTCGGTCGTTTAAGGGGGTTGGCGTCGCACGCCGAGTTTGCAGCGGGGGGCTGGGCATGGCGATTGCTTTGGGTGGCGTCAGCGAGCGGCCGCTGGCGTGCTCGCTCCCAGCCAATTCCCTCCTGACCGGGAGAAACCTCCGATGCCGACCGACCCCGTTAGCCTGACGCCGCAAGCCGTCTACGAGACCCTCCGCGCCCGCCGCGCTTGGGTAGTGGGCCCCGCGATCGCTGGTTTTGTCGTCGCCGCGTTGATGAGTGTGGTCACGCCGCGCGATTGGAAGGCCGAGCAGGGGCTGATCATCCGCAGCGAGGCGGCCGGGTTTGTCGAGCAGCGGCTCGGCAAGTTCACCGACCTGTCGGAGATGAAGACCGTTCAAGAGACGCTCCTCGAAGTGGCTCGCAGCCAGAGCGTGATCGAGGCGGTGCTCCGCCAAGTCGGCCCCGCCACGTGCCACGCGAAGCCGGATTGGCCCTCGCCGCGCGACGTGGTCGATTTCCGTGACAACCTGCGCATCACGCCCCCGGGGGGCGCCGAGTTCGGCAAGACCGAGGTCTTTTACATCGGCCTGCTCGACACCGACGCCGACCGCGCTGTGCGGCTCGTCGAGGCCTTGACCGACCAACTCGAAACCCGCCTCCAGCAGCTGCGAGACGTGCAGGCGAGCAGCCTGGTAGCCGAGCTGGAACGGAGCGTCGGCTCGGCCCAAGCGACGCTCGACACCGAAGTCGCCCGCCTCACCGACTTCGAGCGATCTGTCGGCGCCGACCTCGCGGCCCTGCGTCAGATCGAGTCGCCCGGCGGCGGGCAGAGCGACATCGGCCAGCAAGCCTTGGCGATCGACGCCGAGATCATGCGGGCCGCGGCCGAGCGTCGCCGTTTCGAGAAGCTCGTCCAGCTCTTGGGAGCGATTTCCCAGAACCCCGGCGCCATCACTTCACTTCCCGACACGCTGCTCGCCGGCCAGCCGGCCCTCGTGCAACTCAAGACCGGGGTCGCCCAGGCGCAGCTCAACTTCGCGAACCTGCAAGGAAAGCGGACCGCCACGCACCCGTTTGTGGTCGCCGCTCGCAACGCTCAACGTCAGGTCGAGGAGCAGCTACGCCAGGAGCTGCCCGAGGCGATCGCGGGCGTCGAGATCGAGGCGGCCATCGCCGCGGAGCGTGAACTCTCGCTCATCGAACGCCGCGCGAGCCTCGACCGCCGAGCCGCCGGCCTGGCCGCCAAGCGGTCGGAGTACTCGCAGCTAGTCGCGAGCGTGGAGAGCCGCAAGCAAGTGGTCGAAACCGGCCGCCGTCAGCTGGCCGACGCGAACGCCCTGCGGGCGGGCGCCGGCTCAGGGAGTGTGCTCGCTCGCATCGACGGAGTGGAACGGGGCGCCAGGCCGGTCGGACCCGGCCGCACCACGGTCGCCGCCTCGGGCGGTTTGGCCGGTTTGATCCTGGGCGTTGGCGTGGTGTTCTTTGGAATCAGCGTCCCGGCAACGACCTCGCCCGTGAGCCCAAGCGGCCAGCACCACGAGAGCCCGCGGCCGAACTCGACGCCCGCTGAGGCCGCCGCCACGGCGCCGCACAGCGGCCGTTTCGGTGAGGATTGGATCGCTGCGACGCCCGAGCCCACGCCGTACGACGACTCGGTTCAGTACAGCGAAGCCAGCACCGGTTTGCGGACCGTTTCGATCTGATTCGGTTTGACCGGCACGACCGGAGCAACCGCTCGGAGGGGGCGTCGATTCCCGGCCTCGTCGCTGGGCTGGCGTGGCCGCTTGTCTGGCGGCACGTAGGTTTGCGTAGAACCAACGCCGCGGCGTCTTGGTCGCTCCCGGTCCCTACCTGCGATTCCCATTGGCATGCCGGCAATCCTCGCCATCTTGGCTCTCGCCGCCATCGTGTGGGGGGCGTTGGTCGTACGACGGACTCCGGTTGTCGTGCTGGTCTTCGGCACGCTGGTGGTCGGCTACGTGCTAGGCCACTCGTTCTGGAACGCCCACCTGGGGCCGTTGCCGCTCACGCTCGACCGTTTGCTGTTAGCGGCCGTGGTCGCCGCGTTTGCGGTGAAGCAGTGGCGCCGGCAAACAACACCCACGCCGTGGGGCGTGGTCGATTGGGCCTTGGGCTTGTTGCTCGTGTGGCTCACGGTGAGCTGCTACGTCAGCCAACCGGGCGAGGGGGTGCGTCTGCCAACCTCCCCTTGGTTCCGTTTGCTGGCCAGCTTCTGGATACCGGCGACTCTCTACCTCGCGGTGCGCGGCGAGCGGCTCGACGCGTCGGGCGTACGCTGGTTGCTGGGCGCCTTGGTCGCTCTGGGCGTATACCTAGGCGTGACCGCATTGCTCGAGACGGCCGGCGTGTGGTCGCTCGTCTTCCCTCGTTACATCGCCGACCCCGAGCTCGGGCTTCACTACGGTCGCGCACGCGGCCCGGGGCTCAACTCGGTGAGCCTGGGCGTGTACCTCAGTGTGTGCGCCGGCGCCGCTTGGCTGATGATTCCAAGGTCACCGCGTTGGGCGCAAGCCTGCCTGCTCGCGGCGGTGGGGCTGATGGCTTCGGGCGTGTTCCTCACGGCGACCCGATCGACGTGGATTGGTCTAGCTGCCGGCGGTGGCCTTGTCGTTCTGCTGCAGATCCCGCGGGCCTGGCGACTCACGGCGACACTCGGCTCGGCGGTGCTGATGGGGCTGGTGCTGACGGTGGGGTGGAGCGCGATCGTTAACCTCGAACGCGAGGACTCCGGCGGCGTCTCGGCCCACTCCGTGCAGCAACGCGAGGCGTTCGCCTATGTTTCGGCGCAGATGGTCCGTGATTATCCGCTCGTGGGTGTGGGCTTCGGTCGGTTCTATGACAAGAAACTCCCGTACCTCTCCGATCGCCGGCAATCATTCGAGCTCGAATCGCTCCGCGAATTGCACCACCACAATACTTTCCTCAGCCTGCTGACCGAGACCGGCATGCTCGGCTTGGCGCTGTACTTGTCCGTGTTGGCCGGGGCCCTTGTGGCGGCGTGGCGGCTGGTTCACTCGCCATTGGCGAGCGACGCCGAGCGGACGTTGGGTTATTTGCTTGTAGCCACGGTGGCGATCTACGCCCCGTCGGCTTTGTTTCATGACTTGTCGCTCGTGCACAGCGACCAATGGCTGGTGTTTGTCATCACGGGGCTGGGAGTCGGCGCCGAGCGACGGCTTGCCCTGCGGACGGCGTCAGCCTCGGCCCGATCGGCTTTACCTCAAGCAACCGCAACCGCCCGCCCCACGGGGGCGGCGATTTGATGGATGATCGATATGACGAATAGCGAATCTTGCGTGGCGGCGCCCGAACTAGCGGCGGTGATCCCGGCGCCGCAGCGAGGCGACCGCCAAGAGACGCCGCAGCACGAGACGCCCCTGCCGATCGTGGAACTGTTTGGCATGCGGATCGCCCGCACGGATCTCGACGGCGCGGCGCAGCGCGTTCTCGACTGGTCTCGCGGCGAGCGGGCTGGGAGCTGTCGCTATGTGGTCACTCCCAATGTTGATCAGGTGGTGCTGCACCGCGAGCGGGCCGACTTGCGCGCCGCGTACGACGGCGCCGCGATGGTGACCGCCGACGGGGCGCCGCTAGTAGCGGTCGCCCGGCTGCTGGGGAGTCGCTTGCCCGAGCGCGTCGCGGGGAGCGATCTGGTCCCGCGGCTGCTGACCTTAGCGAGCATCGAGCAGGGCAAGAGCGAACCTTTGAGGGTGTTTCTGCTCGGCGCCGGTCCCGGGGTGGCCGAGCGTGCGGCGAACGAGATCCACGCCCGTTGGCCCGGCGTGAGTGTGGTCGGCACGCACTGCCCGCCGCTCGGTTTTGAGCATGACGACGAAGAGAACGAACGGATCCTCGCCGCCATCACCGCGGCGGACGTCGACCTGCTGGTGGTTGGCCTCGGCGCCCCCAAGCAGGAACTCTGGGTTCACCGCTTCGCCGAGCGACTCGAAGCCAAGGCGGCGCTGTGCGTCGGCGCCACGATCGATTTTCTTGCCGGCGAGAAATCTCGTGCGCCGGTCTGGATGCGTCGCACGGGGCTTGAATGGCTCCACCGGCTCGCGACCGAGCCGCGCCGCCTCGCCCGCCGCTACGCCCGCGACGCTTGGGTTTTCCCACGGATCGTGTGGGACGAACTCCGCTCTTCTCGGCGGCAACGGCGAGTTGATGTGGGTGCGGGCTGAACGCCAACGGCGTGCGCTAGTACACTGGCGGGATGCCCCCAACTCCCGCGAACCTGATCGTATTGCTCGTCGACGGACTCCGCGCCTCGGCGTTGGGCGCCTACGGCAACACCACGTTCGGCACACCCGCGCTCGACCGCTTGGCGGCGCAGTCGGAACTTTGTGAGTGGTGTTACGCCGACACGCCAGATCACGAGACGCTGCTCGGCGCCCTTTGGGGAGGAGCCAAGGGGGAGAGCCTCGCCGCCGTTGCCCACCGTATGGGCCTCAAGTCGATGTATGTGACCGACGACAGGCCGGCCGCTACGATCGCCGACCAATGCGGCTTTGGCTCGGTCGAGTGGATCGAGCCCGCGTCGCCCAGCCGTCCCGCCGACTCGATCGCCGGATGCTGGCAGGCCGAGTTCTGGCGGGCTTGCGCCGAGCGGCTCGAACACGCCGCCCCCAAAACTCCTAGCGACACGCCATTGATGTTGATCGCTCACACGGCGGGTCTCTACGGTGCTTGGGACGCCCCGGCGGAATTGGTCGAATCGCTGGTCGACGAAGAAGACCCGCCGGTCGAAGTCTCTGTCGACCGCCCCGACCAGCAAGCTGATGGGGAGGACGCCGACGCCGCTGCCGACGCCCGTTTCGCCGCCTCTTGCCGCTACGCAGCCCAGGTAATGGCGCTCGACGCATGCATCGAGGGTTTTTTGGAGGTGGTCGATCGGCTGCTAGCAGGGAGTGATGCCACCGTGGCGATCGTCGGCTTGCGCGGCTTCCCGCTAGGCGAGCACGGCATTATCGGAGGGGTCGACGAGCGGCTCTTCGGCGAGCAGCAGCACGTGCCGGTGTTGCTGCGCCGCTCGGGGGCTAATGCTCGCGGGCTGCTCAGGGACGACAAACCAAGCACATTGTCCGATTTGGGCGCCTCGTTGCTAGCGAGCGGAGTGGACGCCACGGCGGGGGGGGTCGCTCGACTCTCATCGCCCTCGGGCGCCGTGGCGATCCGCACCGACGAATGGTACTTCCGTCATCCCGGCGGTGAGGTTGGCCAGGCGGGCGAGGAGGTTTGCGAGCTGTACGTAAAACCGGACGACCGCTGGGAAGCGAACGACATCGCTAGCCTCCGCGGCGAGGTCGTCGAGGACTTCGTTGAGTCGCTCGCATCGGGGGCCGCAGTGGGACCACGGAAAGCTTCTCCTGTGGAACCGGCGTAGCCTTGCTGGCGTGAAACAAGTAGCTTGTGGGTCAAGACTTAACGCGGCTCGGCGTTCCCCTAGGGGGAGAGTCGGCCGCGCTGGCCACCAAGCCGGCAAGAAGCCGGTCTCCCCCTACAACACGCCCCATTGATGGGGCGCTTCGGACACGAGGTCCGATGCGTTTGATGGCGCCCGCCCCCCAGCACAGCCACTGGAAACGGATTACACAGATCGCCTTATGGGTGATCGTTGTGTGGGGCGTTGCGCCGTTGGCGAGGGCCCAATCCGCGGCCGAAGCCGCCGATCCGATGACCACGCGGCTGCGCGTGGCGTGGGGCGGCGGTGAGCCGACGGAATGGCGTGGCCGGCTCTACACACCCAGCGGCGAACTCACGCGATTGCAGCCGCTCGGCGCCGAACGCGACTCACCCGGGGCGGTTTGGCTCGAAGGGGGCGAGGTCCGCATCGAGTCTCCATCGCCGCGCGGCCGCGATGCGCTCGACATCACGGTCGCTGGTCCGCCCGACACGCGACTCGTGCTCGAGCTCACCCCTCCCGGCGGCAAGACGCGCGTAGTCGAATCGACTGTAGGCCGACTTCGTAGCGGCTCGTTGTTCGAGCAACTCGACGACTTGGGCAACCGGGCGCTCATCCATCGCGCCGCCGACGATAAGTTGCGCATTAAGACCGATCGAGAGAGCCTGGTGTTCAACCCGGGCGAGGATTTCCGTTTCGAGTTAATCGCAGCAATCGACGGCTTGGCGCCCGGTGGGGCGACCGACGTTGAGGCCTCGCTTGGTCGCGGTCGAGCGGGGCCTTCGGTCTGGACACAACCCGCCAGCCGGCTCGAAACCCCCACCGATGGCGGCCCGCCACGGCTCGAGCTGAGCGTGCCGCTCCCTAGCGAAGAGGGGGTCTACCGCTTGGAGCTGCGGGCGACCCGCCCGGCCGGCTTTACCGATCGGTTCCGACCAAACGCCGCGTCGCGTGTGCTCGCCGCGCGCGTGATCCAATTGGTTGTTTTTGATCGCGCGCGTCGACCGGCGCCGCCGAGCGACTGGCGTCAGGTTTACGCGTTCCATCCCGGCTCGCCCCGCTGGCGTGACAGGCTGCCCGACTGGGTAGGCTGGCGACGCCTGCCGTGGTTCTCCGACCAGCCGATCGGCAGCGGCCCGGCCGCCTTTGCCGCGGGAGGTGAGGGCGAGCGTTTCGCGCTGCTACCGCCGACCGACAAGCGAGGCCAGGCCCATTGGCAGGCGTACCCGCTGCCGGTTGCCCGCCCCAACACGCCCCACGTCGTCGAGGTGGACTATCCAACCGATCGCCGCCAACGGCTCACGATCTCGGTCGCCGATCTCGACGCGGGCGGCCGTGTCTCATCGCTCACCGCCGGCGCCACGATCGAAATCGACCGCTGGTCGGTCCGGCCAGGAATCGAGACCGCCCGATACTTGTTCTGGCCACGGACGAGCTCGCCTTTGCTGGTTGTCAGCAACGGGGCCGAGGGCGACGCCCGCTACAGCTCGGTGCGGTTGCTAGAAGGCGTTCCCGGCGAGGCGTTGGACGAGACGCCCGCGAGCGACAGGCTCATCGCCTTGCACGCGGCCGACGCCGATCTTCCCCGCCTGCTTGGCGCCTCGCTCGCAATGGCCGCCGATGGCGGGTATCTGGTCGAAGACACGCAAACTTGGTTCGAGGCGGCGGAGCGGCTCGCCGACCGTGTGCAGCTTGCGGGCGCGAATGGCGCCGTGGTCGCCGTGGCCGGCGACGGCGGATCGCTTTACAAGAGCCGCGTATTCGGCGCCGCCCCACGTTACGACCGCCGCGCATGGGAGTCGGGCGTCGACGACGCACGCCGGGTCGAGCCGCTCGATCTGCTGCTGAACGCTTTCGACCGGCGTGGGCTACGGCTTGTACCCGAAATCGCCTTCGACGGGGTGCTGCCTCGCCTCGAGCGAATGCGACGCGAAGCGGGCGGCGACGACCGCGTGGCGACGGTCACGGACCCCGTCACGGGCGCTAATGTTTACGACGCGACGAGCGACGCCGTCGCCAAAGAGATGCTGGCCGCCGTTGAGGAAGTAGCGAGCCGCTTTGCCGGCCGCACGCCGCTCACCGGCGTGGCGGTACGTCTGGGCGACCGGGGGCACGCTGTTCTGGCGAGCGAGGCGTGTGGCTTGGGGCGGGAGTCGGTCGATCGCTTCCTGGCGGAGCACGGCTTGGCTTGGCCCGAAGGCGCGCCCCGCACACAGGCCTCCCATGCCGAGCTGATCTTCCGTTCGCAGCGTCAGCCGTGGCTCGCATGGCGCGTCAAACAAATCGATCGGCTCTACGCCGCGATGGCGGATCGTCTCGCGGAACAAAACGAACAAGCCAGCTTGATCCTTGTGGGCGACGGACTGCTCGACCGGCCGAGGTTGCGCGCCGCGCTCAGGCCGCGATTGGGGCAGGCCGCTAGTCCGGGCGGTGCGCTTGAGGCGTATGGAATCCAGGGGGAACGGCTCGCCGAACGTGCGATGGTTGCAAGCCCAGCGCTGATCGCCTCACACGAGGCCGCGGCGGAGCGGGCGATCGCCTCGGCGTGGTTGGCGAGCGACGAGTCCTCCGCCGGCTTCAACGCCGCGTGCCTGGCTGGGCGCCGACAGACGCAAACGCTCAAGAACGCGTCGGACCTGCCCCGCTTTGGCGCCGGCGGCGACGTGACCGTCGAATGCGTCGAGGCGACTCCGCACGCCCGACGCGGGTTCTACGCCGACCGGCTCCTCGGCGGCGCCGATGGCTGCTTGATCGATGGCGGGGCCGCGATCGAGCCTCTGTTGGACGCCGAAACGATCCGTCTCCGTCGTCTGCTCGCCAGTTCGCCGCCCGGCTCGGCCGACGCCCGGGCGGTGATGACGCAGCAACCCCTTAGCGCTGTCGCGCTAGCGAGCAAGGATGGGCAAGCGACTACACTCTGCGTCATCAACGAATCGCCTTGGCCTTGCGAGGCCGGAGTGACGATTGAAGCTCCGCGTCCCTGCCGGGCAAACTCGCCCAGTGGCGATTCCCTGTACGACGCGTTCTACGACGCCGGCCGCCATGCGTTGTCGCTCACGCTGCCAGCCTACGGGACGCACACCTACCGCTTTACCACGGCCGGGGTCAAGCCGATTGGCGTGCGGGCAAAGCCCGATCCCCGGGGGCGTGAAACACTCGTAGCGGCGCTCGCCGATCTGCAGTCCCGCGACCAGCGGGCGCGTTCATCGTTCGACGCGATCCCCGACCCTTCGTTCGAGTCGCCCGGCCCGGCCGAGGGGGCTTGGCCTGTGGCCCTTTCTCGTGAGAATCACTCCGCCGGTGTTAGCGATATCGACGCCACCGATGGCGACCGCTGCCTGCGGCTGATGGCGGCGCCTTCGGCGGCGAACGCAGGCGCCGCGGCGGTCGTGGTCGGTCCGCATTTCCCCACGCCCGCGACGGGGCAATTGGCGATCGTGTTCCAGGCAAAGCCGCGGAGCTTTTCTCCCGACAGCGAGCTGGTCGTCAGCTTCGAGCGACCCGGCGGCGGGTACCGCAGCGAGACGGTGTTAGGCGCCGCTCAGCTTGCTCCCGGTCCGAGCAGCCAACTCCACCAGCCCCAAGGGGTGGCGCCGAGCGACGAGGCCGTCTGGCGGCCGTTTGTCTTTGCGGTCGACGACCTGCCGCTTGATGGTGGGCCGCTGCGGTTGAGGTTCGAGCTGCGCGGCACGGGCGACGTCTGCATCGACGATTTGCAGGCGGACCAGTTGATTCTGCCCTTGGAGTTTTACGCCGAAGACCTCAAGCCTCAAAAGCTGGCGCTGGTCCGCGCGTTCCACGCCGCCGAAGCGGCCCTCGAAGAGGGACGCTTGGTCGATTGCCTGCGTGTGCTCGACAGCTATTGGCCGCAATTCGTTGTGCGGCACTTTCCCCCCGCTGGCGGTGTCAGCGGCGTCGCCAGCCGTCCGCCCGTGGCCCCGGGGCCGGTCGATGGCGACCCGGCGGTCGACGACTCGGAAAACGCCGAAGCCGAGGAAGCCGAGACGCCGAGCATCGGCGAACGGCTGTGGCGTTATCTGCCCGGCTTTGTCCGCTAACGGGGGGAGACGGCGCCCGCCGTGGGAGCGCCAATCACGGGGCGACGTCCCACCACCAATGGGTGTTGTCGGCGGGGCAGCGGCCGGGGCAAGGGCACGCCTTCTCGTTGCTCGGTTGCTGGGCTTCAACGTGGGCGCCGGTTTTGACCATGACCCCGCCGCTCACGCCGGCGACAAAGTTGCGGCGGTTCACCACGCGATGGCTGACGACGGTGTCGACCTCTCGCGGCGTGGGCCCGACCGGCAACCGCAGCCGGTCGCGGCTCATCAGGAGCGAAGGGCTCCAGCCGGCTTGGTCGGCGAGGCCGCGGTCGTGGATGATCGCGGCGACCATCGCCAAGTCGAACACGTTGCGGAGCTCGGTGTAGATCGGGTAGGCCGCGCACAGCTCGGCGTAGTGCTCGGTGAAGCTGCGGGCGAAGCCGGCGGTCAGCCGATCGGCGCGGCCGGTGTGGACACGCTCGCCCTGCTCGGTCAGCAACTCGTTCTCGCTGAGCACTCGGGCGCCGTGGCCAACGAGTTCGTAGGCGTCGCCCTCGGGCGAGACGCGCACCTCTTCGTAGTCGAGTGTGAACCACCAGCGGAGCACGGCCATGTCGGCCGGCGGGTTGCGTTCGCGACGCAGCGCGTCGAGGTAACTCTCGACGCCGTCGACCCCTTTCTCGAGCCCCATGCCGATGAGCTTCATGTGGTGGTCCGCCTCGAAGAGCACCCAGCCAACGCGGCTCGTGGGCTCGACGCCGAAGAACTCGACGTCTTGACGGCCAACGGTCTCACGCAGGCCCTTGAGCCAGCGGCGTCGCCAACTCTTGGGGATCTCTACCCCGGCCGAGCGGTTGATGTATTGCTGGGCGTTGGCGAGTGATTGGCGACGCGGCGTGATCGAACAGCCGAACGCGCTGCCCGGGTCCTTGCGTTCACGACGCAGCAGCGTGATCAGGTCGTCGAGGCGGACAACCGGTCGGTCGTCGTCTGTCGAGACGATGTGCCCCGCCTCGTCGCGCCGCCAGTCGCCGGCGGCGCCGGCGACGACCAAGTCGCCCGGCTTGTCGGGGCCCTCGGCGCCGTAGACGAACACGTATTGCACGCGACGGATGCCGGCCAGCGTGAGCATCGCCTCGTCGAGTTCCAAGCCTTTCGCCTGGCGACGAGCGATCTCACGCTCCAACCGCGGCAGCGACACGCAGCGCAGCTCCGAGGCTTTGCTCGGGTCGCAGGCCGAGGCGCCGTGGCGCCGGGGACGCTCGACAACTGGTCCGGTAGGGGAAGTCTTCGCGCGGTGAAGCGTTTCGCCCGGGTCGACGTAGACGCCGTTCGTGAGCGGGCGGATCTCACCGTTCCCGCCGCCGTTCTCGGCCCAAGAGTCCACACCGACGGTCGATTGGATGAGGTCGATGAGCGTGTCGAAGTCAGCCGACGCGGCGCCGCCGGCGCCGCCCTGGCCCCCTTGTCCGCCCTGCCCGCCAGTCCCACCGCCCCCGCCTCCGCCAAAGCCGCCGCCACCTCCGCCGCCACGACCCCCCTGCCCCGCTGCGGGGCCCGCGGCGCAGATCATCGCCGCCACCAAGATGGCTGTGAGCGCGCACTCCGTGCGCCAAAACTTGTGCTTCGTCATCGGTGCCTCTGCCCTTCTCTGTCGTTCCGTGAGAGTGGCGGCCCGTTCCGATTAGGCCACCACGCCATGAGGGGCGTTTGCAAGAGAACCGTTGGTCGTCGACCGCTCGATCTCTTGAGGGGCGTCGCCCGAGGGCGTCGCATCCGATGAGAATGGGTTGGGTTCTTCGACCGTCGGGTGAACGCCCGGCGAATCGCTAGCATACCAGCGATCGAGCACTTGCCGCCAACTTCCGGGCTTTTTTACCGAACATAGATCGGCTCGCACGCTCTCGTGCTCGGGGTGAAGTTTGGAGTACTTGATTGCGAACTTCCGCATGCACGGCAAGCAACGGTCGGGCCCATACACCTCTTCGGCCAAGCGGTAATGCTCGGCGATCACCTCGCGCTGCTCGAGCAGCGTAGGCGGATCGGGCAGCGGGCGCCCTTCGGCCAGGGCCTTTGCCTGGGAGAAGATCCACGGGTTCCCGATCGCCCCGCGGGCCGCCGTAACGCCATCCACTCCGGTGTAGCGGATCATGTCGATGCACGCCTGGGCGTTGAACAGATCGCCGCTCCCCAGCACGGTGCGCTCTCCCGCGTGCCGCTTGAGTTCGCGCAAGAACTCCCACCGCGACGGGCCGTCGTAGCGTTGTCGGACGGTGCGGCCGTGCACGGTGATCGCCGTAACGCCGTGATCGAACGCCGCGTCGAAGATGCGATAGAAATTGTCGTGGCTCTCGGCGGTGTCGTCGATGCCGCGACGCATCTTCACCGTGACGGGCACGTGGTCGGGCACGCTGTCGCGCACCCGGGAGATAATCTCGATCGCCACGTCCGGCTGGCCCAAGTGAAAACCGCCTCGGCAGCGGCCTAGCACCTTCTTGACCGGGCAGCCGAAGTTGATGTCGATCACGTCAAAACCCGCTTCGACGAGCTTCACCGCCGCGGGGCCAAACACCTCGGGGTCGGCGCCCATCAACTGACCACCCACCGGGTGCTCTTCGGGCGAGATGTGCAGCAGGTGGCTGGTGCGGCGGCGTGGTTTGAAATCGACCAGGAACTTGTCGAGCATTACCTCGCAGAGCGTGTAGGGCGCACCGAGGCGACGCGCGATCACTCGCATGGGCGAGTCGCTGTAGCCGCTCAGCGCGGCCTGGACCACCGGGAAGCCGATCTCCAGGGGGCCGATTTTAAGGGGTTTTAGTTCCATTCGAACGATTGTAGCTGACGGACTCGCGGGGGCGTCAAGGCTTAATGGGGGACGCTCGATTTACTAGCAGGCCGCCCGTTCACTAGAGGTCAGTCGTTCGGCGAAGCGATCGGACCGCAACAGCCGCAGTGCGTTGTGCGACGTGCGGCGGGGCTACGTCGATCGTGCGTTGGCGAGCTCTTCGAGCACGATCGGGTCCTCTTCGATGCAGGACTGACGCTCCAACGCCTTGGCGGCCGATTCCGTACCGTAGCGGCCTAGCGCCCAGGCGCAAGCCGCTCGGACCAACGGCTCGGCGTCGGACAGGCCACGCACCAGGCCCGGCTCAGCGGTTGGTGCGGGGGCGTTCCCTAGGGCGATCGCCGCGTTGCGGAGCAAACCACGCCGCTTGGGGCGCCACAACGCCGTCTTTCGGAACCTCTGTCGGAAGGCCGCGTCGTCGAGCTCGAAGAGCTCGGCCAAATCGAGTGGGTCGCTCGCGGCGAGCGGGGAGAAAGTCGGCTCTTCGGTGGCGGGCGCCTTGCGGTTCCACGGGCACACGTCTTGGCATACGTCGCAGCCGAACACCCACTCGCCCATCGCGTCGCGCAGATCGGGGCTGGGCAGTCCACGCTGCTCGATCGTCAGGTAGCTGATGCACCGCCGGGCGTCGAGCACTCCCGGCTCGGGGAACGCTTGTGTGGGGCAGGCGTCGAGACACGCCGTGCACGTGCCGCAGTGATCGGTTTTGAACGGCTCGTCAGGAGCGAGTTCGGCGTTGGTCAGCACCGCCGACAAGAAGAACCAGCTGCCTTGCCGTGGGTGGATCAGCATCGTGTTCTTGCCCTGCCAGCCGAGGCCGGCGAGACGAGCGAATTCGCGCTCGAGCAGCGGCGCGGTGTCGATGACGCACCGCGACTCCGATCCCGGCGCCAACGCACGAAGCGTGTCGGCGAGTTGATGGAGTCGCGGTCGAACGTAATCGTGGTAATCGGTGGGGCCCCAAGCGTACCGCGAGACACGGCCCTGGCCCGGCTCCGGGGACTGAGGTTCGAGCGTCCTGTAGGGCGTGGCCAGCACGAGCAGGCTTTTCGCCCCGGGCAACACCCCCTCGGGGTGGTCGTAGGCTGGGCGGCGGTCAGCCAAGTAGGTCATCTCGCCGGCGAAACCGGCGTCGAGCCACGCCTGCAACTGTTCGACGCCACTCGGCGTTGCGGCCGGTGTGACACCGGCAAGCGAGAAACCCAGCTCCAGGGCCGCTTTCTTGAGCCGTTCGGCAAGCTGCAGGGGGGACATACGGCGAGGGATTGACCGGGAAAAACTGACAAAACGGCGGCTGCGGGCGCCTGGGAGGGCTGAAAAGCTTGTGGCCCAGGAGACCCTGATTAGGGTGGAAAGAGACGCTCGAGACAATGCCGAGCCCCCCGCAACCCGACTCGCCCGCCTTGAGACCCTACCATGCGCACGCTCACACTCGCTCTTTTCGCCCTGGCCGCTGCCGGGCTCGCCGCTCCCGAAGCCCAAGCCTACGACGGCTGCGGCGGCTACGGATACGGCTACGGCATCGGGGGCGTTTACCGTTCTCTCGACTATCCAACCGAGCGTCGCGTGCCCTACTTCGCCGCCCACCCGCCGGTTTACTACAGCCAGCCGGTCCCGCGTACTTACGGTCACTCGCCGTTCGCGTACCCGCCTCATTTCCGCACGCCGGAAATCGAAGCCCCCGCGGTCAAGCCGCTGCAGATCAGCAACCCGTACGTCACGGGTGATTCGGAAGCGAAGCCCGAATCCAAGCAGCTCATTCGCCACCAGTCGACCACCGCTCCCACGCCGCTGGTGATCGTTAATCCTTACGTCTCATCGTCGGCATCGCTGGTGAGCACCGAACTCTGAGAGCTTGGTGTTGTGGGCGCACAAAGACGCCCGCACTCCCAGGGGCTAGAAGTGCGGGCGGAGAGCTAGGCCGGACCTAGCGCAATTCGCTGACTGCCTTTAGCAATGAGAGTGGGCGATTTCATTCGAGCGATGCGCCGACTCCCGCTGCGGCGCGCGAGGCGTCCAGGGGCTGCTGCTGCCGCGAGCCCCAGCCACGCCGCCCCGACGCTGCTTCTCGAGCAGGTCGTGCTCGGTCACCATCGAGGCCAATTCGGTCGCCGTGGCGGCGTTGAACTTCTTGAGGATCTTGGCGCGATCCCCTTCGACCGTGCGGACCGAGACGTCCAGTTCGCGTGCGATCGATTTGTTCAACCGCCCGTGAACGACTTGGTCGAGCACACGCTGCTCGCGGCTGGTGAGCGTTCCGACGTGTTCCGACAACTCTTGGAACCGTGCGGCTTCTTTTTGCTGCTTCTGGTCGCGTTGCAGGCCCTCGCGGATCGCCCGCTCCAAACGCCGTGGGTCGGACGGCTTCTCGATGAGAGTGACGGCGCCCGCCTCCATGCATTGCACGGCCACAGAGACGTCGGCGTACCCGCTCATCATGATCACGGGGATCGAGTTGTACTCCTGCGCCAAACGCGACTGCAGATCGATCCCACTCATGCCCTCCAGCATGATGTCCAGCACTAAACAGCCCGGGCGTTTGAGGGTGGGCGCCCGCAACAGGGCGTCCGCCGAGTCGAAGGCTTGGCAGGTGAGGCCCATGCTCTCGCCGAGGCCTACCACGCTATCGCGCGAGTAGCGGTCATCATCAACAACGTATAGGTAAGACATAGCTTTGCTCTCTCTCCGTTAACATGCCGACCGTTCGGATTGCCCGCGGGAAATACCGCTATGGCGTTCCGCGGATTAATGTCGCTAGTCATGCGATGGGTCGAGCGTGAAGTGAAACCTCGCTCCGTGAGGCTGATTCGTCGTGTGCCAAAGGCGCCCGCCGTGGGCGCGGACAATCGTTGCACAGATTGACAGTCCAAGACCCATTCCCCGCGAAGCGGGCTTCGCAAGTGGGGTCGGAGCGGCCGCGAGGCCGGGACCGTTGTCGGCCACTACGACCTCGACCCGATCGCCGACCAATGCGGCGTCGATCGCGATTCGCAGCCGACTCGCCTGATTACTCTGTACGTTCTGAACGGCGTTTCGGATCAGGTTATCGAGGACTTGGCCCAACCGATCCCTGTCGGCCTCGACCCGTTTGCAGCCCGGACCTACGCTGCGTGTGATCTTGACGCCGGTTTGTTTGACGAAATCGGAGCATCGCTGGATCGAGGCGTCGATCATGCTCACCAGCGATACCGAGACGAGCGGGCGGTGGCGGCCGTGGAACATGTCGCGGTAAACGCGGATCAGCTCGGCGGCGCGATCACCCGAAGCGGCCGCACTGCCAATCGAAGAAGACAGGTCTTCGACCGCGCTCGCACCAAAGGCTAGGCGGTTCTCGGCGATCGCCAAGTGGTTTTGAATTGCAAAAAGTGGCTGGCTCAGCTCGTGGATGAGCTCCGCGTTGCCCGCAGAGGCGAGGGTGGGGATTTCCCACCGGCCGTCGGTAGGCGCGCCGCTCTCGATGAGTTCGCTCGCGCGAGAGGCTGCCTCGACCGCTCGCTGGCGAGCCGTCACATCGCGGGCGAAGCCCACGTTCTCAACCACGCGGCCATGCTCATCGGTCCGCCCCGTTGTCTTCAGGGCGAAGTACCTCACACATCCGTCGGCGTCACGCACCGGAGCTATGTATTCGTGCGCGCCGTCGCCGCTGAAACGTTTGGCGGTACGCTCCGGGAGGTCTTGATGGAGCGGGTGTTGGAGGTCGAGGAAGTCGTGGTATCGCTGGCCAATAACTTGGCTGGGTTCGAAGCCGATCAACTCTTCTGCCGAAGGGCTCAGGTAGGTGATCCGCCCCTGTCGGTCGTTGGCGAAAACTAGAGTGTCACTCGTCAACTGCTCGACCAAGAACCTCATCCGAGCCGCCCCGTC
Source organism: Pseudobythopirellula maris (assembly GCF_007859945.1). Classification (GTDB taxonomy): domain Bacteria; phylum Planctomycetota; class Planctomycetia; order Pirellulales; family Lacipirellulaceae; genus Pseudobythopirellula; species Pseudobythopirellula maris. The sequence continues at coordinate 112,359 of NZ_SJPQ01000001.1, forward strand.
ATCGGCGACAGCGCGATCACGAATCGTATTTGAGAGGTGGCCTAGCATGACGTCGTAGAGAAGTCCGCACGAGAATCGATGGCCATTAGGGGGGTTTTAGGCCATGCGAGGGGCATAGGAAGACGAAGTAGCGGCAAATCGCATTGCTTAAGACTTTCGAACTCAGCGCTAGCTCCAAACCGCCTATAGAGTCAGAAGCACATCCGGTCCCGTTTCGATTACGCCTGCCCGTACATTATCGGGATAAAAAAATGATCGCGGACGTGTTGCGATTTTCCTAAGTCATTTGATGGTAAGCGTATGCGTGCTTTTTTGCGGCAGCTGGTCTGTTGAGGATAGAGGCTGATATTGTTGACGGCTTGCCGAGAAAGTTTGGGTGATAGCATCAGGGCGGGTGGCTAGGCTTGCTCCCGATTGATCGCCTGGAAAACAATCCGAGCCGTTCTCAACTATTCGATGTCGGGCTTCACTGAAAGCGTTCGAAGGTGACGAAAGAAACCACTTACGATGTTCAAGACGACCCCGAGGGATCCGAGCACCCCGATGAAATCAAGCTGGTGGAATGGGTTGGCGGGGCGCTCTCGGAAGATGAGCTGGCGAGGATTGACCAGCACCTGGAGAGCTGTGAGCAATGCGCGGCGCGGCTCGACGCGATCGAATCCGAAGACCCCTTCGTCCGCCATCTTCGCGGGCAGGTCTCGGACACAGAGCCTACAGCTGCGGTTGCCGATGAGGGTCTCAAAGTCGCCTCGGAGGCGTTGCAACGTGGGCTCATCACTTCCGATCAATTGGCGACGGCCTGCCTGGCTTGGCGGTTGCGGCCTCAGGTGGATCTCGCGCAGTTGCTCGTCGACCGTGGATGGCTCGATCCATCCACTCGAACCGAGTTGGTTGGCGAGGTTCGTTCGGCGGAATTGGGCGCCGTGGGGGACGGCTCCCATGTCTTCCTATTGCATGGGATCGATCTGAAGCGGGTCCACTCGACCGGCGGCATCGGCCGGGTGTGGCTCGCTCGCGACCGAGTGCTGGGGCGTCGCATCGCGCTCAAAGAGTTGCTCCCCGAGAACGCTCGGTCGGCGAGCAAACGCGAGCGGTTCTTTCGCGAGGCGCGCATCGCCGCCCAGATGAACCACCCCGGCATGGTGCCGGTGCACGGCTATCACGATGCTGGCGGGCGTTGTTACTACACGATGCAGTTTGTCGGCGGGGCGACGCTCACCGAAGTGATCGCCGATTACCACGCCGGACTCGACCGCACCGCCGACCCCGACTACGCCGCGCTGCTGACGTTGCTAGACCATTTTTGCTTCGTGTGCGACACGATCGCCTACGCCCATTCGCGTGGCGTGATCCACCGTGACCTGAAGGGCGACAACGTGCTGGTGGGCGACTTCGGCGAGGTGCGCGTGCTCGATTGGGGGCTGGCTAAAAAGTTAGAGCGTGGCGTACCCGGGCGCGAAACGCCAAGCGGGGCGGATCCCACCGAGGAGGAAGACCTCCAGAGCGATCAAGAGCCGGCGGGTGGAGAGGTCGATGAGGCGCTGCTCGACGCTACGATCTCAGCCTCCGGGAGGGCCACGATGCAAGGAGAACGCCTGGGCACCCCCGCCTACATGGCGCCCGAGCAGGCCTCCGGTGAAGTGGAGGAGGTCGACTCACGCACCGACGTGTACGGTTTGGCGGCGTTGCTGTACGAGGTGCTGGCCGGCCGTCCCCCTTTTCAAGGGGATCGCTTGAACGAGTTGCTGCACCGCGTGATCCACGAGAACCCCAAGCCGCCGAGCGACCTCGCTCCGCACGTGCCGGTCGAGCTGGAGCGCGTGTGTCTCAAAGGGTTAGCGAAGCGGCGTGGCGACCGTCAGCAGAGCGTGCGGGAGCTGCGGCAAGAAGTACGCAGTTGGGTCGTTGACCGGACCGAGCGGAAGCGAACCGAGCAAGAACGCGAGCGTTTCTTCGCTATCTCGCACGACTTGTTGGCGATTGTCGACGCCAGGGGCCGCATCCGGCAGGCGAACCCCGCCTGGGAGAAGACGCTCGGCTGGCGCGTGGACGAGGTCCTCGGCAAACGCGTGATCGACGTCGTCCACCCGGAAGACCACGCCCACGTGCTGCGCAACCACAAAACCCTTCGCGGTGGGACACCGACCCTCAGCTCGGAACACCGCCACGTATGTAAAGATGGAACGGTTAAGTGGTTGTTGTGGAACACGACCCCCATTCCGGGTGAGGCGTTCGCCTACGCCGTGGGGCGTGACATCACCGAGCTGAAGCGGGCCGCCGGCCTCATCGGATGATTTCTTGGGTGGCGATGTGCGGATTGACGCTTTCCTTTGCGGCCTCCGCTGGTTAATCTCGTCACATCCTCTCCGTGCTAGCGGCCTTGCCGCCACGGGGTCTTATCAGGCGGAACCCCTTCTCAGCGGTATCTCTCTCGGGAGCCCCCCAATATGGAAACGCTCGACTGGATCGTCATCGGCGGCTACTTCGGCCTGCTGGCCCTCGTTGCGGCCTGGGTCATCAGGAAGAAGAACGACACCTCCGAAGACTACTTCCTTGCCGGGCACAGCCTGGGGTGGTTCATCGTTGGAGCCTCGATTTTTGCGTCGAACATCGGTTCGGAGCACTTGGTCGGGCTGGCCGGCAGCGGCGCCACCGACGGCGTGGCCTTGGCCCATTACGAGCTGCACGCCTGGTGCCTGCTGGTATTGGGATGGTTGCTGGTGCCGTTCTACGTGCGCAGCGGCGTGTTCACGATGCCGCAGTTCCTGGAGCGTCGCTTTTCGCCCGCAGCCCGCTACACGCTGAGCATCATCTCGCTCGTCGCTTATGTCGTGACCAAGGTGGCGGTGGGCATCTACGCCGGCGGCGTGGTCTTCTCGGTCTTGCTGCCGGAGTTGGCGATTGGCCAGCTCGACAGTTTCTGGGTCGGCTCCTTGCTGGTGCTCGTCTTCACGGGTCTCTACACCGTCCTCGGCGGCTTCCGCGCGGTAGCTTACACCGAGGCGATCCAAACGGTTGTGCTGGTGGCCGGTTCGGCGATGGTGACCTACTTCGGCCTTCAGGCGATCGGCGGTTGGGGCGAGCTGCGCGAGGTGCTTGGCAGCGAGATGTTCAACCTCTGGAAGCCGATCGTGCCGGAAGGGCTCGCCGTGGAATGGGCCCCGGTCGAGGAGGTGAACGAGGCCGGCGAAGTGACCCGCCAAGCGTGGTACTTCAACGGCGCCTATCCGTGGCCCGGCATGCTGCTCTGTGCCCCGATCATCGGTCTGTGGTACTGGTGTACGGACCAGTACATCGTGCAGCGTGCGCTCGGCGCTGAGAACGAGACCGCCGCCCGCCGCGGCACGATCTTCGCGGCCTTCCTCAAGCTTCTGCCGGTGTTCATCTTCATCGTTCCCGGCATGATCTGCCTGGGACTCGCCAAGAGCGGCACGTTCGAGGGGCTCGACTCGATGGTCGACGCCAACGGCGAGGTTGTCAGCAGCGAGGCCCAGGCGGCCTTCCCGTTGATGGTCAAAGAGGTGCTGCCGGTGGGCATACGCGGCATCGTGGTCGCCGGCCTGTTGTCTGCCTTGATGAGCTCGCTGGCCGGTGTGTTCAACGCCAGTTCGACGCTGTTCACGATCGACCTCTACCAGAAGTTCTACCCCGAGGCGTCTGAGAAGCGGCTCGTGCGGGTCGGCCGCTACGCCACCGCGGTGATGGTGGTGATCGGCATGCTGTGGATCCCGATCATCAAAGGCTCTGATGGGCTCTACTACTACCTCCAGAGTGTGCAGGGCTATCTAGCCCCGCCGATCTTTGTGGCGTTCTTTGTCGGCATCTTTTGGAAGCGCGCCAACGCTGCCGGTTGCCTGGCGGCGCTAATCGTCGGCTTCGCGATCGGTGTCCTCCGCTTGGCTGTCGACACGCGGCTGACGCTCGACCCTGATTTCGCTTACGCCGACGGCTCGTTCTTGTGGATCGTCAACAAGATCTACTTCCAGTACTTCAGCCTGATCATCACCGTGATCAGCGCCGCGACGATGGTGCTCGTGAGCTTGGCGACCAAGGCCCCCGACTACGAACGGATCTCGGGCATGACCTACGGCGTGGTCACGGCCGAAGACAAGGCCAAGTCGCGAGCCAGCTGGAGCGGCCTCGACATCGCCACCTCGGCGGTAGTCATGGCCCTGATCGTGGCGGCTTACGTGTACTTCAGCGGCTGATCGTGCGACGGAGCACAAAAGCAGGCGGGCTCGCCCCTGATGGGGCGAGCCTTCGGTCAACGCCTCGATTGCACTGACATAATCGTGGCGTGTCTTTCGCCGACTCATGCTGACACGAAGGCTTCCCACCGTGCGATACGCACTAGGCGCGATCTTTAGCGGGGCCGGTTGACTCCCTAACCACAAGGTCGGCGTCGATCTTCGATGTGCTGAAGTCGCTGACGGCTTCGCCCGTTTCGATGCGTGAGAGCACGAGACTCGCCGTCTCGACGCCGATCTCGTAAGGCCGTTGACGCACTGTCGTGAGCGGTGGGCTCATCTGCGCGGCGAAGTCGAGGTCTGCGAAGCCGATGACCGAAATGTCCTCGGGGATCTTCAGCCCCAGCTTGTGGGCCGCTTCGTAGACGAAAGCCGCCTCATGGTCGGTCACGGCGAACACGGCGGAAGGCTTGAGGCTGTCGGTGAGCAGCTCGTACGCCACCTCGGCGCCGTTGCTGCCGGTCTCGTTGAGCCGCCAGCTCTTCATCTCGACGTCGCCGCAGGCCGTGACCGCCTCTTCGAAGCTGGTGCGTCGTTCTAGCGCCCAGCTCTGCGCCAACGTCTCGCGGCTCGAGATGCATGCCACCCGGCGGTGGCCCAAATCGAGGATATGCTTGGCGATCGCTTTCGCCGCTTTGGCCTCGTTAGTCACCACGGTGTCGGCTACGGGATTCTCGGTGCGGTGGTCGATCACCACCACGGGGACGCGGCGTTCACGGAGCTCCGGAAAGTGGTCGTGATACGCCAGACTGAAGGGGGGCCACATAATGATGCCGTCCACTCGACGGTCGAGCAGCCGCGTGATCGTGCGGAACCCCTCCTGATTGTCCGCCTCGAAGTGCGGCATGTGCTTCAAGTCGCCCGACCAAACGGTGATCGGCAGGTAGTCGGCCGAGCTGAGCCGGGTGTGGATGCCGGATAAAATACTGACCCAGAACGAGTCGTACGGCGGGATCAACACGCCAACGGTCTGTGTGCGTCCTGTCTGGATCCCGTTGACCAGCAGGTTGCGGCGCCAACCGAGCTCGCGCGCCGCCTCGAGAACGCGGTCGCAGGTGTCCTGAGCAAAGCGGTCTTGGTCGCCGCGCAAGATGCGCGACGCGGCGCCCACCGAGACCTTCGCCTTCTCGGCGACGTCCTTCAAACGAGGTACGGAAGAAGACGCCATGCGTTTGCCGGGGTGGGATGTCTTGCGGTGAGGTGCGCGGTTCGCGGTATCTGCGGGAGTTGGAGTCGCAATATGCTAACTCCGTCGGCAGGAAACAACTGTATCTTGACTCTCCCCTACATAGTCACCAAGGTAAACTACTTGCACTCAGCAGGCGATGCTTTTCGCTTTTCCGTTGCGTGATTTTTTCAACGTTTGAGGATCAGCATCCTAAAAGTCGCGCGGCGAGGCCGCGGGGGCAGTTGGGCGTCACGCACCCCCCTCTTCAATCGCTCTGCCGCTTTGTGTTGTGCAGGAAGCGGGACCTTAGAGCGGTTTGCTCATTGGTGTAGACGCTCGGCTCGCGATCGGCGTCATGGCTTCGTCAGCCTGCATCGACAATGCACCGCATTGCCTGCTTCGGCTTCCTCGCCACGCCACCAATCGCTTCCCCGCTCGTCCACACCAATTCGAAAACCGCTCTAATTCTCCCCGGCCCACCTGCCGACAAGGAGAAAACTCTTCCCTCTGAAAGTGAGTTTGGCGTCAAACAGAGTGCGCTTCGAAGCTGTAGATCAGCAACCGGCCATGCTCTACAAACGGGGGGACTCGCTCATGGCGATGCGACGGCAACGTTCGTCTTGTTTCCACTGGAAGTCACGGCGACAATCCACCCGCGACGTATGCTTTCGATAGGGCGGGATCGGACGCGATGGGCCCCATGCCGGTTTTCGTACCGAGAGGCGGGAGGAGCGAAGGGTGAATCACATCGCACTCTTAGCGAATCTCATCGTTGGCGCAGGCGCCACCGCCAGCGATTCTTGGTGGGGCGCCACGCTCTGGTCGACGGCTGCCATCGCAGCATTTTTCGTGGGCATGGGGATCGGGGACCGCAGTCGGCTGCAATTTTGCCGCACTCTGCAGCGTGCGAATCGTCTGCTTGGGGATCAGAACGCCGATCTCTGCGAAGAGAATCTTCGTCTTCTCAAGCGTATTGAAGGCTTCAAGAGAGCCGGTAGCGACATCGACCCCGAGTAATCCATTGAGCTTCTAGAGCGGTTTGCTCATAGGTGTAGACGCTCGGCTCGCGATCGGCGTCATGGCTTCGTCAGCCTGCATCGACAATGCACCGCATTGCCTGCTTCGGCTTCCTCGCCACGCCGCCAATCACTTCCCCCCTCGTCCACACCAATTCGAAAACCGCTCTAGCCACGTTCCGATCGCCGCAACGGCGTTTGCCGGCTCCAGTCGAAGCGAACGCAGAGTGTGTGTGCGATTCAAAGTGGCTACCCGCGCACATCGAAGACAGTCGCGTCAGGCGACGAGGTGCATGTCCTTGTCGGCGTCTGCAGGGCTTTCTTGCTTCGCTGATCGCTTCTCGGCTTGAGCGGCGATCTCCTCGAAGTATTCACGGTCGTGCTTACTGAGTCCGCACGGCTCCAAGACTTCCGCGGGGATCGGGTGATCGAAGTACCAACGCCAGGTTTCGCCGTCGATCGCTGGGTTTTGCAGGTCGAGCTTCAAAGCGATTGCCGGGTTGCCCAGAACGCAAGGATATTCCTGCAGGCCGCCAACCCGAGAGAATCCTAGCCGGCGCTCGTAGAGGGCGGCGTGGCGGGGGTGGCACGCGATCCAGATCTCGTCGACCCCTTCCTGCAGACCGAACTGCGCCATCACGCGGCTCATTTCGGAGAAGAGTTGAAAGAACCGCTTAGGCGACGAGCGCCGGTCCGCCAGGCACGTGACCTCGGCCAGCTTCACCCCAGCGGCCCTTCGCTCATCGATCTCGCGTGCGTAAACCGACTCGAGGGGAAGCCCGAGTTCGCCGTCGCAAACGAGTGTCTGTGTGTTGACGACCTGCCCGTCGAGTGTCGCCACGAACACCTGGGAGGTGTCGAGCAACTGGTGCGGGGTGATGCGCAGGTCGAACTCGTTCTCTAGGCAGAGACCCGCGCGACTGTAGGAGTGCTGGACGAGACGAAACGCACCCTCGAGATGCTCCCGAGAGTGGGCCAGCTGAAGTTTCACTTCACTGGCGGACGTAAAGTCGATGTACCGCTGGTGGTTCACCTGGGTCATTACGGACTCGTGTTGAATTTGGGCGATCGCGCGGGGACTCCAGCCGCGGCCCGACAAATGCGGAGCCGAGGCGATCACCACGGGGGGATCACTCCGTGAATAAGGAAAAGGCGGGAAGATGAGGGGTAGCGTGAGGAGGGGGTGATCGCCGGTAGCGGCGTCACATCTAAAAAGTAGCTCACGATCCCCAGGGAGGCCCCGCCGCAACACCAGGGTGCGGGGACACGACACGGCGAAACGCCGGTCGTGTCGGTCGGTGGGGTTGTGCGACTATTGCCGCCCGCACAATCGTCGACACTCGTCCCGCAGCAGCCCCGAGACAAACCTCAGCCGAAGCTGTGAGAGAGCCCGCTCGGTTTGAGCAATCACGAAGCGCGCCTCGGCTTCGGCCATCTCCGCATGAGCGGCCGTGGCTTCCGAGGCGAGAGTGACCCCCTGCTCCTGGCGTCGGAGCGCCTGGTCGTGCCGCACCCCCGTGTAGTCGAGCGACTCGCGTGCGGCGTTTTCCTCGGCGAGCGCCTCGCTGCGCAGGTTCCACGCCTGGTGCACCTCGATAGCGATCTGCTCCAGCAGATAGCGATACTGGGCCCGCAACGCAGCCGCACGGGCGGTCGAAGCCAGGGCGCTCTGGTGCTTCTTACCGCCGTCGAGTGCCTGCCAATCGAGGTAAAGCCCCGCCAGGGCGACCCCCTCGGGCGATTGGTAGCGGTTCTCTTCGTAATCGAAGCCGACCTCGACACGGAGTTCGGGATACCTGGCGGCGAGCCACGCCGACGACTCGTGCAGGCTGGCGTCGACCCGTTGATGCAATTCGTTCACGTCGGGCCGCGTCTGCTTGGCGGTCTTGGTCAGATAGTCTAAGCAGTGCGGCATCAGCGGGATCGCGAGCTCGGAAAGCTCGACGTGACAGTCGAGCCTGCGGCCGAGCACGAGGTTGTAGTTGGCGGCCGCCTGATTGTGAGCGCTCTGGGCCTTGAGCAAATCGCGTTCGGCGTGGGCCACAGAAACCCTCGCGGCCTGAGCTTGCTGTTGCGTGGCTTGCTGCTGCTGTGCTTGCTGCGTGGTCTCGTGGGCGCGTACCCTCGCCACTTCAAGCAGCCGATCGGCAGCGCGGAGCGTTTGGGTCGTCTGGAGCACCGCGACATAAGCCTCAGCGACCGCCATCAATAGTTGCGATTCGGTCCATTCGGAAGACTCCACGCTCGCGAACGATCGCAGTTCCGCCGCGCGTACGGTGCTGTTGATACGCCCCGCGTTCCACAGCGGCTTGGAGGCGTGGGCCGAAAAACCCGCCGCGTTCTGCTGGGCGAAGGGCTGTCGGAACGTACCGAACCCTGGAAAAGTCGAGACGAAGCTTGGAGTGTCCGAGCGAGCGGTGTAGCCCTGGCGGGTGCTGAGCGTGGTAGCTCGTTCGGCCGCCGCCGCCAACGCCTCGTGACGAGCCGCTTCAGCAGAATAGTGCGAAGCCTCGAGGCTCTGGTTTTTGGCGATCGCCTCGCTCCAAGCGCTGACAAGCGACTCCGCGCCAAGGCATTCCAGCCCAACGCCCCAACATAGAGCGATGGCCAACAGGGCGGATAGCGGTGCTAGCGGGCGGGCGGGCATCGTTGGGCGGCAGGGACCTCGATAAGCTCTTGAGTGGCGGCGTTTGCTACCTACTTCATCGGCCACACTCCGCAGCGCCCCCGCTTTAGGTCGTGCGGATGACAAGAAACTCTTCCGAAGTGTCACGGTCCTTCTACCGCCAGCCGCCTCTTCTACCCCGTCGCGAGTGCTACGGGTGCATTTGCAGCGACGGTCACCTAAGTGCCGCTCGACTAGGCGGCGTCACGCCGCCAGGCTTTTTCTTCGCGGGCTGCTAGCAACCCGATGTCGCCTGTCGATGCCATTGAAGCGAGGCTCGGCATGGGGATCGTGGCCGGAATAACTTCCTCTTCCGTGTCCGCCTCAGCCCTAATTCTCAGTTTCCGATCGGAGCGAATTCGCCAGGCACGCATAGCCTCGGAGAGCGACCATGCTATCGGCCACAACCCCCAAGCTACCATCCATGGGATCGCCATCACGCCGTAAACCGTGGCTAGCAGCATGCCGATCGACCACCGCGTGGATAGGCTCCAGCAGATGCGCCTGCCCGATTCTTGTAGTGCGGCCTCCAGTTGGCTATTCGCCACCCCTTCCAATCGGCCTAAAAACCACCAAGGCGCCAGCGGGTTTTCCGCGTGCTCGAGCACGGCTCGCAAGTGAATCGCGTGTCCTTGTTTAGTGAGCGCCACCAAATGCCAGGGCCACACGCTGTGGGTGGTGCTGAGCGCCACCAGGCGGTTCACTCTCCCCCGCAAGGCCAGGTAGGCCACAAGGAAGTAGCAGTTTCCCCATTGCAGGCGAGGCAAATGCATGGCGGTAAATGCAGCGAAACGAGACGACGGGACTGTTGATTAGCAGTGTTGGGAACCGCATCTCTCATCGTCCGCGCAGCAGTTCGGTCGCCATGAGGATCGTGTGATGTTGCGCAATATCGCAATCCGTAAAGCATTACTAGCACTCGCTTTACCGCTTTCGGGGGGGCGGTAGTTGCAAGCAGTTCAGGCTGCCGCATAGCCGTAGTAGGCGAAGCTTTGACTCGATGTCCTAGACTCCCTTAGTCGAAGTAAGGATTAGGCAAACCGTAAAAGGTTGGCCCAATGTGCCGGCCACCCGGAGCACGCTTTTGCCAAATTGGGCGCCTCGCGGCCCCAGAACCTGACAAAGAGATATGGACGAAGTCGCGGTCAAAATGTTGTTCGCCGATCGCGGCAAGTTGTTCACCGCTTTGGTCGGTGTGGTCTTCGCTGTCGTGTTGGTAAACGTTCAAGGCGGCCTGTTCATCGGCCTCATCCGCAAAGCAAGTCTGCTGGTGGATCAGGGATCGGCGGATATCTGGGTCGGCCACCGGCGGATGAACAACGTCGACTTCCCGCACGATATCCCACGGCAGTGGATCCACCGCGTGCGTTCGATCGAAGGGGTGGAGCGCGCCGAGCCCTACGTCGTGGGGCATTCCGTGATGACGCTTCCCAGCGGAGGATTCGAGCAGGTGCTGGTGGTCGGAAGCGACAGCGCGTCGCTGTTGGGGGGCGTCAGCCAACTGGCTGTTGGCGACCCCCAGAGCATCCGGGAGCCCGACGCGATCTTCCTCGACACGGGAGATCTGGACAAAGTCGAGAATCCACAGATCGGTGAGGTTCGCGAGATCGGGCGTCGCCGTGCGCGCATCGCCGGGTACACCGAGGGCATCCTGGGCTTTCTCGTTACCCCCTACGTGTTTACCACGCTCGACCGAGCCTCCGACTACCTCCGCAAGCCGACCGATCGCGTTTCCTATTTTCTCGTTGAGCTAAGCCCCGGCGCCGACACGGACCAGGTTCAAGGTCTTATCAGGCAGCGGCTCCCCGACGCCGAAACCATGACATGCAATGAGTACGCCTGGGTATCGATCGATTACTGGCTGCGGCGCACCGGCATCGGACTGAGCTTTGGCGCTGCTACCGGCTTGGGGCTGATCGTGGGGCTGATCGTTGTCGGGCAGACGCTCTACGCCTCGGTGCTCGACCGCATGAATGAGTTCGCCACGCTCAAGGCGATCGGCGCAAACGAATCGCAGATCCGTGCGGTGGTCTTGTGTCAGGCGTTGCTGCTCGCGCTGGTCGGCTCTGCGATAGGCCTCGTGGTTACGGGCGTTCTGCAAACGCTCCTCGACAACCCGCGGGCGCCGATCTCGATCCCCTGGTTGGTGAGCGTAGGGAGCTGCGTCATGGTGACGGCCATCTGCCTCGTCGCATCGCTTGCGCCTTACCTCCGGTTGCGCAGGATCGATCCAGCGCTCGTTTTGCATTAACCACCTTGGCACAAACGATCCGCGATGACGCCTCTCACCCAGCACGACGCGAGCCTAAGCGACGCCAACGGCGTTGCGCCCGCCCTCGACTTGCGCGGCTTGTCGAAGTCTTACAGCCGTGGCGGCGCCGTCACCCAGGTGTTGCACGAGGTGTCGCTCGAGATCCAACGCGGCGAGTGCGTTTTCTTGCTGGGACCGTCGGGCAGCGGCAAGAGCACCCTGCTGTCAATCATCGGCTGCTTGCTGAGCCCCGACGCCGGCGAGGTGCGGGTGCTTGGTCAGGACGTCACTCGACTCGACCTCGAGCAACGAGCGATCCTGCGCCGCCGAATGATCGGGTTCGTCTTCCAAAGGTTTCACCTTATCCGCGGCCTTTCGGCCGTTGAGAACGTGGCGGTGCCGTTACGGCTCGATGGCGTCGACGCCTCGCGGGCAATCGAGCGGTCGCTCGAGTTGCTCGACCGCGTTGGGTTAGCCGACAAGGCGCGACAGCCCCCCAGCCGGCTTAGCGTGGGCCAGTGCCAGCGGGTGGCGATCGCCCGCGCCCTGGTGGCCGATCCCCATATCGTGCTCGCAGATGAGCCGACCGCGTCGCTCGACGCCGAGTCGGGTCAGCAGGCTATGGCGTTATTGCGGGAATTAACGGTTGAGACCGGCAGGACCCTGATCGTAGTTACCCACGACCAGCGGATCGTACCGAAGGGCCCCACCAACGATCGTACGTTTGAGGTAGACAGCGGACGCCTCCGTTTAAAAACGCCCCAAGGAGCAGCAGGCGCCCAATCGCTCTAGGGATAGCAGCACACGAAATGACGCGTTTCATATTCCTCACAACAGTCCTTGCCGCCATCGGTTCGACGGCTTGGTTTATCGACTTCCAGTCGGCGGCTGTAGAGCCCGCCCCGGCGTCGCACGCCCCTTCCGAGGAGATCTGCGCACCCGGAATAGTCGAAGGCGCCACCGAATCGATTGCTCTGAGGCCCGAGTTGAGTGGCGTGGTCGTCGAGCGGCTAGTGGCCGTCGGCGATTGGGTTCAATCGGGACAAACGCTTGTGAGGTTCGACGACCGCTCGGCGCGACTCGAACTGGCGGAAGCGCAAGCTCAGCTCGCACTCTCTCAGGCGAGGTTGGAGCGCATACTCAATGGCGCAAGAAACCACGAGCGCGACGAGGCTCGCGCGCTAGAAGGGGCGGCCGAGTCTAGGCTCTCGCAAGCGATCACAGCTCTCGGCCGTATCGAGCAGCTCGAACGCAAGAACGCTCTGCCCGCCCAAGAAGCCGACGACGCTCGCTCGAAGGTCGAGACGCTACGCGCCGAATTGGCCGCCTCACGAGCACGGCTCGCGCTGCTCGAGGCGCCGGCCCGTGAAGACGAAGTGCGACTGGCTCGCGCCCAAGTCTCCGCGGCCGAGGCCTCGGTGGGTCTCGCGCAGGTGATGCTCGAGAAGCGGCTGATCCGCGCCCCCTGCGACGCGCGTGTGCTCGACATCGACGCCGAGCTGGGCGAACTGATCGGCCCCGCCGACCAGAATCCGGTCGTCGTGCTAGCCGACACCCGCCAACTGCGGGTGCGGGCGTTCATCGAGGAGCTCGACGCGCCGCACACCCCAATCGGCGCCGCCACAACGATCACCGCCGATGGCTTGCCGGGCGAAACATTCCACGGCGTGATCACCTCGATCAGCCCGCGTATGGCGGCGAAGGAGTTCTTCACCAATCGCCCCAACGAGATGTACGACGCCAAGACACGCGAGGCGATCGTCGAAGTGCAAGAAGGCTCCGGTCTGATTGTCGGCCTGCGGGTCGATCTGCGGATCGACAGCACTCAGGCGACAATGCTCTCAGCCGAGGGAAGGAGCCTGCGATGACGGTCGCTTGCGAGCCGATCGGCTCGACCGTGCTGCGCGACATCGTCGCCGCGGCCACGCGTGCTCCCTCGGCAGAAAACACGCAGCCATGGCGGTTGCAGTGGATCGGCGACAGACTCCGAGTGCTGCACGACCGTTCGCGCGCGATGTCCTCTGACATCGACTCGATGCTCGACCTTACCGGCATTGGAACGCTCATCGAGTCGCTCGTGATCGCGGCCTCAAGTCACGGCTTGCAGGCAGAAGTCGAGGCACTTGAGGGCTTGGCAAGCTATGGCCAGTTGCGGCCCGTGACTGACTTGCTGTTCGAAGCGTGCAGCGACACGCCCGACCCTTTAACCGACACCCTCGAGTCACGTTGCACTACGCGTCGTATGGACGCGAACCGACCGCTCACCCCCGAGCAGCAGCAAGCGTTGCTGGATGCGGCAGAAGCGTTCCCGCAGGTTCGCATCGATTGGGTCGAGGACGAAGACCTCCGCGCGGTCGCCCGCCTCGTTGGGGTGGGAAATCGTGTGCGGTTCGAGCACCAGCCGTTCCACGCCGAAATCTATGAGAATCTCCGTTTCACTGCCGAGGAGGCGCTCTGCACTAGCGACGGTCTCGACGTGGCGACATTACAGTTGCCACTAGGCGCCGCCGGGCTGATGCGGGTGCTCCGTTCCTGGCCGCTTGCCCGAATAGCCAACAGCCTCGGGTTCTCACGGGGCGTGGCCCGACAGGCGTCGCAAGAGGTGCTCACGAGCAGCGGCGTCGCGCTGCTGAGCGTCGACGCCGCCAACCCCGAGTGTTTCGTCGAGGGTGGACGCGCATTGCAACGCGTTTGGCTCGAGGCGACTCGTCTCGGGCTGGCGTTCCACCCGATGGCCAGCCTGCCGGTGTTTGTAGCTCACGCCAAGCGATCCTGTCACAGCACGCTGCCGCCCAGGCAACGCGGGCTCATCACAAGAATGCTTGACGAGCTTCATGAACAGTTTCCCTCGCTAGGCGACAGAACTTTGCAAATGTCTTTCCGGGTCGGTCACGGAGTGCCTCCAGCACGAAGGACCCTGCGATACAGCACCGAACAGGTATTACAGACCGCCCCCACGAACGAAGGTGTTTTCGGATGAGCTCCAGCATATTGCTCGAAGTTCCGGAGGTCGCCGTTGAGGCGAAGCGTTCGGACTGGACCTACGAGGAGGCATTCAAACGCAACCGTGGGCTGGTCTCCGAGGCGGAGCAGGAGAAGCTCCGCAACAGCCGGGTTGTGATCGCCGGCATGGGCGGCGTGGGCGGGTCGCACCTGATCACGCTTGCTCGCCTTGGCGTCGGCAAGTTCACGATCGCCGATCCCGATACCTTCGAGGTCGCCAACTTCAACCGGCAGCACGGCGCCACGGTCTCGAACCTAGGACGCAACAAGGCGGAGGCGATGGCCGCGGCGGCGCTCGACATCAATCCGGATCTCGACATACGCGTGATGCCGACCTACGTCGACGAGTCGAACGTGGGCGCGTTCCTCGACGGCGCCGATCTGTTCGTCGATGGCTTCGATTTCTTCGCGATCGAGGCTCGCCGGATGACGTTCAACTTAGCCGCACAGCGGGGTGTGTGGGCGGTCACGGCCGGGCCGATCGGGTTTAGCACCGCTTGGCTTGCATTTGACCCAAGCGGCATGGGGTTCGACGACTACTTCGACATCGATGACGAGTCGAGTCGGATTGATTCGTTGGTGGCGTTTGCAGTGGGTCTTACCCCCAAAGCGACGCATCTTCCTTATATGGACCTCTCTTGCGCCAGCGTTGATGAGCGGACCGGGCCTTCGGCTGCGTTGGCCTGCCAACTCGCGAGCGGGGTAGTTGGCTCGCTGGCGGTGAACCTGCTTCTGCAACGCGACACGCGGATCGCGGCTCCGTGGTACTCGCAGTTCGACGCCTACCGCGCCCAGCTAAAGCGGGGCAAACTGAGAAACGGTAACCGAGGGATTGTTCAGCAAATCAAACGCCGGGTCTTGAAGAATAGGTTTGAGGGGAGGGTCGCCGAGTGAACCCGCCTATCACTCCGAACTCGAAGCCGGGCAGCTTCTGAGACGCCCAACGGCTCTTCGAATCTAGCCGGCAATTCCGACCTATATATGGTTCTCATCGGAATATGTGTGACCGACAAAAAAAGCCTCCCGAGAAGAATCCCGGGAGGCTTTTTGTCGATTTTACCTACGAGTGGGACGGGGAATATTCCGTCTCCGTCGTGGAATTCAAGCATCAGCCGCGAGACACAGCACGCCGGTTCGCGGCGACAAGGCCTAGAAGCGAAGCCCAAACGAAGACCGAGACCGGCTCGGGCGTCGGGGCGTTAATCGCGATAGTCGCGCGATTCGCGAAGTCCCAAGAAGCAGAATCCGAGTTGGTGTTGGCAAAAACACTGCCGTCTCGCAGTGCGATTTGCCCGAAGGTGTCGAACGCCGAGTCGGCGTCGGTCTGCACATCGGCGCCAACGGGCTGGAACGTCGAAGGGTCGGGCAGGCCCGGGCCGGTCTGAAGGATCGATAGCGAGGCCGTCTCCTGCGCTGAACCGCCAACGGTGAGACCGAAGTTAGTGATCTGGAAGAAGTCGGAAGCAGTGGCTTTACCAGCGGTCAACTCCATATCCCAGTCGGCGCCAGTGAAGTAGGCCAAGTCGGTCGCCAGGTTCTCGGGGTCGGGCGCGGTCGGCGATGATACGACGATGGCCATCGTTAGCGGATCGATCGGATTGCCACCAACACCCTCGGCCAGCAGTGCCGGGTCGAGGAGATCGGCGAAGGTGTAGCCGGGGACTGTCGAGGGGCCGTGCTCAATGACCGGCGTTCCTCCAGGACCAACAAAGCCCAGGAAAGCAGTGACCTCGATCGCGAACAGGGTGGTGATTTCACCACCAACAATGTCCTGGTTGCCGCCACCATCAAGGGCGACTTCATCGAAGTTGAGGTAACCATAGACCACATCGCCGACGCTCAGGCCGTCACCGGTTACGTCGTAGACGTTCGACCGGCTCTGGTCGATGATGAGGTCTTCGATGCTGTTGAACGAAAGGTTCTGGCTAAGGACGCTGGCTTCGGCTTGGCTAGCAAGCAAACCGAGCAGAGCGAACGAGAACAAAAGAGTACGCATCGGATATCTCCAAGTATTGAGTTGAGAACGCATGCAAGTGAGTGAACGCAAACGGAGGCGATGGCTTGGAAGCCAGCGTCTCTTGAGCGATCACCCTCGCGGCGGTCTCAGCAACTCAGTTCCCGGAGCTTCAGGAAGAAGTAGCGATCGCTCGAAGGCGACTCGCTGGAGGAGGGGGTCGCGAGCCGATAGCTCGACGGCTGGCGCCATCACAGCGGCGCCGATGCCTCCCGTGGAGCCGGTGGATGCGCCACCGGTGGTCGAACCACTCGAAGAATTGTTCGCGCTGGGGGCGAGTGCGTAGTTCGCCGGCGCGTTCTCTTTTGGTTGGCCTGGTGGTGAGCCAGGTGTCGGCCACGCGTTTCTAGCCGTGATAGGCGGTGGGCTGGTTGTGGCGCCCATGCCCTTCTTAGCGGTCATGCCCGAGGATACGCCGGCCGATTGGTCATTCTCCTCGGAGAGCTGCTTGATCAGCTGGTCGACCTGGGTGGGAGTGCTGCCGATCTGGAGCGAATTCAGGTCAGTCGAGAGCGGATCGACATTAATGCCGATCGAGGGCATCCCGCCGACGATGCTGGCTCGAGACTCTGAGGCCCAGGTGGCGCCGACGCTTGTGATCAAGGCCATGGCGCAACAACGCACCAAGCTGCTCCAGCATGCTGCTGAGAAGCGGGCGTGGTTTGCGGTGGTTTTGCCTTGCGGAATCAACTTTTAGGCACGCTTGGAGCGGGCTAGCGGTGATTGTGTAGCAGGCGTCGGAACGCAGGTTGCGCTTGTCCGAACGGGACGCATTATGCCGGTGGTAGGGAGTTCTAGCAAGCGAAAAAAGTGGAGATCCGTAGCGAATCTAGAAAAGCTGCTTCCCGTGGCGGCATGGGAGGGTTGGGGTGAATTCGGGGCGCTGTGGGTACTCGCCTTCCCGTAGAGATGATCTAACTAGAGGGGTCGCCTGATCAGGGGTCAAGCGTTGGAGGTTGCTGCTCCCTTCTGGGCGAGGAAGGCTGGTCATAAGGATGTTGCCGACTGGCCTATTCAAGGTAATTTGAGAAGCTCAGCCCTGATTCCTTGCGGGTCTCCCAAAGCGGAAGTAGTATGGCCACCTAACGAGTGAGAGTGGTTTAAAAGACAAAATCAACCCCACCTGCCGGGTGGCTGCCTGGCCGCCCTAAACGCCCTACTCGCTTAGGCTTGAGTAGGCTCGCCCGTCTGCAAACGCTTACGCGAAGATACTATCCATGCCGCGTTCGCGGCTGCACGCAACATCGATTGACTAAGCGATAGCTTGACTCCTATGCAAGCCACCGGTGGCACAGATCTGCTCTGTGATCAGACTACGCAACCTTTCGCAGCGAGCGAAGTAGGTAAGTACGTCTATCCCGCCGATCTGTTTGCCCCTTCTAGGCTTATCACCGCTACCGACAATGAATCGCCGATTGAGGGGGATTCGTCAGATACAGCTATAGCTCTGACAGAAGCCGCTTCGGACGACAGTTGGTGGTTGGTTTACACGAAGAGTCGCCAAGAGAAGAGATTATCCGAACAGCTCACCCGTATGAGGCTGCCGCATTATCTGCCGGTGCAGAAACGCGAGGCGATCACACGCGGACGCGTAAGGTTGGTGGAAGAGCCGGTGTTCACGGGCTATTTGTTCCTCTATGCCGATGGCGAGGGGCGTCGCGAAGCGCTCACTACCAATCGTATTAGCACCACGAATCGCGTTGAGAATGGCGAGCGGCTCGGAGCCGAGCTTGCTCAGATCGCCCGATCGCTTGCCGACGGCGCCAGGTTATCGATTGAATCGAAGATCGAGCCAGGGGACTGGGCCCGGGTGAAGACAGGAGTTTACGAGGGCCTTGAGGGACAAGTTTTGTCGCGTCAAGGAAAAACCAAGCTGTTGCTGTCGGTCACATTCTTGAAGCAAGGCGCTTCAATGGAGATTCACGACAGCTTGTTGGAGACGATTGACCCGCCTGAAATGGCAGGCTTACCCCGGTAGTCCCGGGGGGCGCCCGAAGAGACGGCAAGAATTGCAGTCGAGGCTTCAAGCGGGGGGGAGGCGGCGTGGAACGGATTCGCGTTGTCTGGGAAGTGACAAATCGGCACGCGCTCCGTGCGCCTCGGCCGCCTCGTGCGGAACGTTTGCGAATCGCCTCGCAATCGAAGAGAACGGAGTGTGCCGTGCTCGAAATGACGATTCTTCGCCGAAACTTAGGACGCATCAGGCGTGAGCAGCAACAAGCCCAAGAAGCCGGACCAAGCACCGCCTGTGGCGACCGCCGATGACCCTAAAATGGGGGTAATCGGATGGGTGTCGATTGTGGCTGCGGTATTGGCGATCGGTTGGGCCTACTTTCCCGCTCTCTCGGAAATGTTGGCGGCCTGGGGTCGCGACCCCGACTATTCGCACGGGTACCTCGTCGCGCCAATCGCGGCGTTCTTTCTTTGGGCCCGTCGCGACAAGCTCGACGCAAGTCTCCTGGCCCCTAACTGGTGGGGCCTTGCGGTGCTCTTGATCGCCCTCTTGATGAGGGCGATGTCGGGCTGGTACTTCCTGGGCCCGGTTGATGCGTGGACGCTTCTCGTCACGCTCTCAGGCGCCGTTCTGCTGCTATTCGGATGGCATTGCCTCAAGTGGTGCCTGCCGAGCCTGGCTTTCTTGTTCTTCATGTTTCCGCTTCCTTACTCGATGGAGACATGGCTCAGCGTTCCGCTGCAGCAGTTGGCGACGCGTCTGAGCACCGAGACCCTTCAGCTCCTAGGGCAGCCGGCGATCGCCGAAGGCAACGTGATATGGATCGAAGACTACCCATTGTTTGTTGCTGAGGCGTGCTCAGGATTACGCATCTTGGTTGGCGTGTTCGCACTCGCCTTTGCCTACGTGCTGTTCTCGCGTTGGTCGTGGTGGCAGAAAATCATTGTTTTGGCCGCTGCTGTACCGGTCGCCTTGGCGGCGAACTGTGTGCGGATCGTTGTCACTGGTTTGCTCTATCGCGCTTTTTCGAGCGATGTCGCCCATCAGTTCGGCCACGACACGGCTGGGGTTCTGATGATCCCGTTAGCTGCCGGCATGTTCTGGTTGCTGTTGGTTTACCTCGAGAAGTTGTTCCCTCTTGTGGTCGAGGTTTCGATGCTCGACACGGTTGGCGGTTCAAAGAGATCAGGCTGATCTGGGCGAGCATCCAGGCTCACCCCACAACTCACCTATTGCTCTCCCATCATGAACGAAGACCAGAAATCTAAGCAGAGCCAGTTGACGCATCGCACGGCCGGATCGGAAGGCGCCCGGGGCGGCTCGGCGCACGCGCGTCACGCGCTCAAACCTTCGCGGGCCGAAGCGGCGCAGCCGCAGATCGGTCCGATGTTTTTCTGGTGGGTCTTCACCATGTCGTGGAGAACCGTGGTGCCGATCGGGCTGCTGCTGGCGATCCCGGTAGCCGCAGTGATCTATCTGACCTACACGCCGATGTACGAGGCGACCGGACTGATCAGGATCGAGGACTCCCCCCAGTACGTTGCTTTTCGGTCGGGTTCTGTCGATGCCGGGGGACGCAAGTTCATCCAGACGCAGATCGAGCTGATGCGGAACCCGGTGGTGTTGCGGGAAACGCTTGCCGACGAGGACGTCGGCTCCGCCGAGCATCTCAAGGAGGAGAGCAACCGAGTCAAGGCGATTCAGAAACGCTTGAAAGTCAAGCAGGTGGGCGGATCGGAGCTGTACGAAGTGGCTTACACCTCCCCCTCGGCCAAGGAGTCGGCCGACGTCGTGCGGGCGGTTCTTCAGCAGTACTTCGCACGCCAGTCCGACGAGGAGTACCAGCGAGCGCAGCGGGTGATCGACTTGCTTGAGCGGGAACGCGCCCGCCGTCAGTTCGAGGTCGAACGGCTCCGGAAGCATGTGATCGATCTTGCGAAAGACCTGACGGGGATGGACCCGTTTGGTCATCGCACGATGACGAATGCCGACCGGGCCTTCAGCCCGTTGTCCGGCTACCATCGCCAACTCGCTGAGATCGAAGTGAAGAAGGAGGTTCTGCGTGCGGAGCTCGAGTCGATCCAAGAGGCGGAGGTGGTGAACACGGACTTCCGTGAACGCAGCGGCGCCATCGACTTGGAAGTCGACATGAATGGTGAAGTCCAACAGCGTGAGAGGCAGATATCTCAGCTCCGCTCGGGCTTGAGAGAGTTGCGCAAAACGGTCAAGCACCCCCAGAGCAATCGGGACTACATGGCCTTGAGCGAAAGGGTCCGGCAGGAAGAGCAGTCGCTGAGCGAGTTTAAGGACAAGCTCCGGCAGTCGCTCCTGCTGAGCGCCCGCATGAGTCGTCAGAAGAGCGGCAAGACTTTAGCCGACACGAAGCGTGAAGAACTCGAGATGCTCTCGGCTTTAGAGGCGTCGGTCCGCGAAAAGTACGAAGCCGAGCTTGCCAAGGTGCAAGAGGGCGGCGGCAAGAACGTGGAGCTCGAGTTCGCCAAGTCGGAGCTGGCGCGTGAGGCAAAAGTGTTTGAGATGATCGCCAGCCGCAAGCTGGCGTTGCAGACCGAGTCGAAGGCGCCTGCGCGGGTGGAGGTGATGGACGAAGTGATGTCGTCCAACGTCCCCGAAGAGGCGATCCCTTGGAAGCAACTCTTTGTCGCATGCGCCATGTCGATGGTTGTCCCTTACGGCGTTGTTGTCTTGCGAGAGATGGCTTTGCGTCGGGTCACCGACTCCGACCAGATCTATCAAGACACCAACCTGCGTATCCTTGGAGAGATCAGTTCCTTCCCGAAGAGGAAGGTCGCCGCGAACCCGCAGATGTTGCCGCGGCGGTTGCGTAGAGAGATGTACGTCTTCGCCGAGTCGATCAACGCGTTGCGGACCAGTCTCGTGTTCGCCGCGGAGCCTGATCAGCCGTTGGTGATCGCACTCACCAGCGCTGTTTCCGGCGAGGGTAAGACCAGTATCTCGGTGGCGCTAGCCATGAGCTTCGCCAACGCGAGCGGCAAGCCCACGTTGCTGATCGACGGCGACACCCGCAAGCCGGGGGTACCGGATCTAATCGACCTGCGGCACGGCCAAGGCCTGACCGAAGTGCTGGCGGGGCAGTGCACGCTCGACGAGGCGTTGCAGCCCGCGCGCGGGGTCGCCAACCTTCAGGTGCTGCCGGCCGGCAAAAGCCGCAGCGACCATCAGCTGTTGCTGCAGCCACAGCGTCTCTCCCAATTGATCGAGTCAGCGCGGGACCGCTTCGACACGATCCTGATCGACACCCCTCCAGTGCTCGGGGCGAGTGAAGCCCTGTCGCTTTGCCGCTCGGCTGACATGACCACACTTTGTGCGTTGCGGGGGGTGAGCCGCTCGAGGCAAGTCAAAATGGCGGCGGAGAAACTCGACTCGGCGGGCGCCAACTTGGCTGGCGCCGCCTTGAGCGGCGTGGCTCCCATGGGGTATGGCAGCGTCTATGCCTACGGCTATGGATTTCCGGAACAAGAAGAACGTCCCGAGGGATTAGTGGGCGTCCCAGGCGGCGTGTGAGAGTGGCCGGCGGATCGCACCTGACCGGTTTGGCTTAAGAAAAAAGAGACACCAGGCAATTGACTAAGAACAACCACAGCAAGACGCCAGCGAGCAATTCGTCGGCAGATGATCGACCGGCAAGTCGTTCCCAGCCCGCGCAGGTGCGTGCGGTCAATGCGCCATTGCTGATCGCCACAATCGGCGTGGTGTTGGTCATGGCGGTTGCGATCTACTTCTTGCGAGGCGTGCAACAAGAGAAGCTTGCGGTCTACTTGACCGGCATGGCCGAGCGGGCCGCCGAGGAGGGCGATTGGAGAGACGCTTCGCTCTACCAGCGGCGTTACTTGCAATTCCGGCCGAGCGATTTCGATGCTCGCGTGGCTTTAATCGAGTACGAGAAGCACCGCGAAGATTCAGGGCGGAATCCTCAGAGCCTCATCCGGTTGCTCTACGAGACGGTCGGTTTGGCCGGCGAGGGCGATTCGGGAACTAAAACCGACCTTCAGGCTTTGCTAGCCGAGCGACTCGTTTCGACGAGGGACTACAAGGGAGCCGCGGCCGCGGCGCAGGAGGTTCTCGAAAGCGGTTCGAAAGAGCACCACGCTTCCGCCCTCAAGTCGCTCGCCCTGGCCGAGTGCGCAATGGCCCCCGTTCGTGGGGCCGTTTCCGAAGCGGACCGAACGGATTACTTCCGCGTTCTGCTGCCCAAACTCACCGAAGCGGTCGACGCGAATCCGCAAGACACATCGCTTGCGCTGGTGACCGCTCAAGTGTTGCGCGAGTATCCGCTTGCTGCGTCGCCAGAGGGACCGTCGCCCTCGGCGAAGGCGGACGCCATTATGGATCGGTTGGTGGCGAGCACTGCGGAGCAAGACAGCGCGGCGGAGGCCCTGCTTGCCCGCTCCGAGTATCGAAAACTTTACATGCTCCAAGGCGCCTCGCAAGACATGCGGGCGGCTCTCGACAAAGCCCCTGACAACTATATTGCTGTCATCAAAGCCGGGGATGAGGCGATTTTACGGGCGACCGAGTTAGCACAGGACGCCGATGATCAGGCGTCTGATCAGGCTTATGCCGAGGCTGAGAAGCACTTCCGCCGCGCGATCGAGATCAATCCCTCGGCGGAGCAAGGCTGGCGATTGCTGGCAAAACTTTTTTGGATCAAGGGCGACTCGGACGCGGCGATCGACGTGCTCGATCAAGCCACGCAAGAGTCGCTGGACGATCCCTTGCCAATGCGTTTGATGCTCGCCGACTTGCTGCTGGCGGCGGAGCGAGTTGAACGGGCTAAGGAGGTCGTTGATTCGCTTGACGAGTTGCTGTTGCAGTCGATGGCCCGCCGCATGCCTGGTCAGTCCCGTGACCGGATAAACAGTTTTGTCAATTTGTTGCGGGCGCGGATACTCGCCGCCCAGGGCGACGAGTTGGGGGCGCTCGATTTGTACGGCAGGGTCGCACGTTCTCCCGCAGAGCGTGCCGAGGATAATTCACTCTCGGCGTTCGCTCGCCAGGCCTCTTTCGATATCGCTCGGTTGCACGCGGGAATGGGCAACTGGGATCAAACCGCTGCGGAGCTGGCCGAGTTGTCTGATCGGCTCGATTTGGAGATTGAGACCGAAGAGGCTGAACCAACGGACGAGCCAGACTTGTCGCTGACGGACTGGAAAGGGGAAGCAGAACTCGCCGAAGAGCACCGCAAAGCACGACTCGGAGCGGTCGACGCTTTCCTTCGCTGCGGTCAGCCCGCCATGGCGCTCGATCATTTCGAGCGGCTCCACCCGCGGCCATTCACGGCAGAAGAGATCGAACTGCGATTGCGAGTCGAACTCGACCGGCAAGCCGAGGTGGCTCCCGATCAACGCCGGTGGGAAGAGTTCGAATTCTGGCTCGAGCGTGGGAAGAACATCGGCGAGCCTCGTTTGAGTTTGCTTCTCACCGAATTGCACTATCAGGTAGTTCGGGGGGCTGATGGGGAACTCGATAAGGAGAAGATCGAAGAGTTGCTCATCGAAGGGACGGAACGCTGGGCCGACAAGGCTGAGTTCTGGCGTGCAGCCGCCAATGCTTACTTCCAGGTCTCTCGTCTCGGCGAGGCGACAGACGCCATGCGTCGCTACCGCCGTCTCGAGACCGACGCTGTTCGCTCGGCGAAAACCACCGTTGGATTTCTCGTCAACACGGGCCGCGAACAAGACGCCCTCGGATGGCTTACCAAGCAGCTGGCAAAGGCCCCTGAGAGCGACTTGCCCCAGATCCGCATCTTGCAAGTGCGAGCTTTGGTGCAAGCCAACAAGACCGATGAAGCGCTCGCCAAGGCCCACGAGCTTATCGAAGCGCACCCCGATAGCGATGAGGCGCTTACATTGGCGATGGAAGTCGCCATCAATTTTAAGCAATGGGAGTTGGCCGAACGGTGCGAAAAGCTGCTCGTCGAAGCCGGCCTTTTAGCGCCCAGCGACATCGATTTTTACCGCGCGGTTCGCTTGGTTCAGAACTACAGCGAACTCACCCCTGCTGAACGCACGGAGTTAGGGCGGCTCGTCGCGGACTTGAAAGAAGCGAGGCCCACTTGGCGCCGTACTTCGGCGCTCGCGGCTTCGTATGCGGAAGCATTGGGCGATGACAAGACCGCTATCGGTTATCTGGAGAAAGCGGTCGCCCGCGGCGACCGCAGCCCCGAGACCCTCGAGCGGCTCTCACACCATCTGTTCCGCACCGGGCAGTACGAGCGTGCGGATGAAGTGATCCAGCAGCTTTTCATGGGAGAGCAGGATACGACGTTCGGAGCCGAAGCGTTGTACATCTCGATGGCGGTCCGCCAGAAACGCATGGACGAGGCGTTGAAGATTGCTCGCGAGGCAGTGGAGCGTCACCCCGAGGACGTGGCGCGTCGACTCTGGTTGTACAAAGTTCTGCTGTTGGGCGGCGAGACGGAAGAGGCGCAGCAGTTCCTCAGCCGCACACGACAGGAGTTCCCTGACAACCCCGCTATCTGGGACGCTCAGTTCACGTTCTTCGCTGCGAACAAACGCGTGGACGAGGCCCGTCGCATGCTGGGGGATCTTCCCTCGGTGCTCGAGGCTAACCCGTTCACGCGTCACCTGACTTTGGCTCGGGGCTACGAGAAAATCGGCGATCTCGACCCCGCACGCGATAGTTACCAGGCTGCACTGCTTGAAAGGCCCGCCGACACGGGGGTCCGGTACCAGTACGCCAGCCTCTTGCTAAGCACGGACCCCGACGCGGCCCGCACGCAGCTTGAAAAGCTCGTTGAACTCGATCCCGGGCACAGCGAGGCGCGCCGCAAGCTGGCCGGTGTGCTTGCTTCGAAGGGGGAGAGCACCGACTGGCAGCGTATCGACGAGCTTCTCGGCAAGCGAGGCCACGGCGCCGAGGCGCTCGATCAGCGGCTTCGCGCGGTGTTGCTAACACGACGTGGCCGGACCACCGCCGAGCGCGCCGCGAATTGCGAACTCGCCCGCCGCATCCTGACCGACGTCGTTGAGAACGCACAGACAACGCCCAAGGATATTGACCGGCTGTTGCTGGCGGGCGCTTACGAGCAAGAGGGGTTGTACAAGCGTGACCCACTCCACCTCGAATCGGCTCGTCAAAAACTGCAAGTCCTACTCGATAATCCCGAGAACGCGGACAACAGCTACCAGGATATCTACATCACGTTCCTGATCCGATCAATCTCCGCCCTGGATAAGATGGAAGATTCGGAACGTATCCGTGCAGGCTTTATCGAAAAGGCCTACGACGAGATTCGCACGCGGCGAAGCCTGTTCCAGGACGCCACGGGGCGCGATGCTGAGCATCAGCGTTACACGTTGCTTTCGTACGAAGCACGCCTGTTAGTCGCCGATCAGCAGCAGGTTCGGGCGCTCGAGTTGTTGGCGGAATATGGTGAGTCGATTGAGTCGCACGCCGACGACGAACAACTGCAGGCGGGTCTGATGCTCGGGCTGGCGAACCTGTACACCCAGATCGGCGCCAATCAGTTGGCGGAGGAGTGGTACAGAGAGCTCACGTCGATTGTCCCGAAGGCTCGGGTGCTCTTGTCGCAGTCGATGTTGCGTCAGGGCAAGGTGACAGACGCGATCAATCTGTTCCTCGAAAACGAGGGTGGTCAAACCGACTCGGGCCCGACCACGCCCGACAACGCGATATTATTGGCGGGCTTGTTGGCTAGCAACCAGGCGGAAGGCGATGCGTTTGATCGTGCTTGGCCGATGATCACCGAGGTGATGGACCAAAACGAGGAGAACGTCCAGCTCATCCTTTCCGTAGCCGTTCTGCAGGTGACACGGGGCAATCAGGACGAGGCGATCCGTTTGTTCCGCAAGGCGATCGCGATCGCTCCCGACAACGTGCTGGCGCTCAACAATTTGGCCACCTTGCTCGGTGAACGCGAACGCGACAGGGCCGAAGCCTTGAGCATGATCGAGCAAGCGATCAAGGTCGAAGGCCGAAAGCCCGCCCTTCTCGACACCCAAGGCACGATCCAACTGCAAATGGGCGACGCCGATTCGGCGATCGCCTCGCTCGAAGAATCGGTCGCCACGCTGCAGGCCGATCCGCGGTATTACTTCCACTTGGCGGCTGCCTACCTCAAGGGGGGCAGGGAGACGGAAGCGGCCGCCTCTTTGCAGGAGGCCCGTAAACGAGGCATCGACAACGCCGTGCTCACCGCCGCGGATCAGGAGCTGATGCTCGAGCTGAAGCGACGACTCGATAACCCTAAGACGGCGTTTAAAAATGCGAGTTGATTCGAACTCCCACGCATCACCAGGACCGACTCTGCCCTCGCCGCTAGTGGTGGGTGTCGCGTGCGCCGTGATCGTGCTCGCCGGCGTGGTGCACGGAAAACTGACACAACGCTGGGGGCCTGGCGGCCAACTGGAGAAAGCCGCCGCCACGCTCGCGAGTTTTCCGGAGTCCTTTGGCGATTGGCGGCTCGAAGACTCTTCGCCCATGGAGCCCGCCGTCGTTGAGATGCTTCAGTGCGCGGACTACGTCAATAACGCTTACATGAACAGCCGGACCGGCGAAGTCGTTCGCGTCGCACTCATCGTCGGCCCCTCGGGCCCGACGGCTGTTCA
Organism: Pseudobythopirellula maris; assembly: GCF_007859945.1. Taxonomy (GTDB): domain Bacteria; phylum Planctomycetota; class Planctomycetia; order Pirellulales; family Lacipirellulaceae; genus Pseudobythopirellula; species Pseudobythopirellula maris. The sequence goes on from NZ_SJPQ01000001.1 coordinate 139,307, forward strand.
CACGCCCGAGATCTGTTACTCGAGTCGCGCCTACGAGATCATTGAGGAGGCTCAACGCAACGAGTTCGCGGTCGATGGCGTGAAGCACGCATTCTGGGGTGTCCGATTCAAGTCGAGCTCGCCGGGCGGAGCGGGGCTCAAGGTTTATTACGCGTGGACAGCAGACCAGGCGTGGCGTGCCTCCGAGGCGCCGCGGTACGAGTACGCCGGTGCGCCGTACCTCTGGAAGATCCAGATCGCCGGCGCAATGGGCGCCGCAGACGACTCCCCCTCGAACGATCCATGTCGGCGATTCATAGAAGACCTACTACGGGACGGTTGGAAGCCTCAGGCGGCTGATTCATGAGCATTCCCCCATCATTAACGCACCAGGGTGACAATCTCGTGTCCGCAATAACTGACTTGCCACGACCGATCAAAGTCGACTCACCATCGCGTCGTCCCCCGATCCAGCCAAGCAGCTACCTCGGCCGCAAGCGCGCGGTGGTCAGGGTCCTCGGCGCTATCGCCGGCGCCTTGTTGGCGCCTCTGATCGTTCTGCTCGTGATACTCGTGCGGCTGACGTCGCCCGGGCCGGGGCTTTACCGGCAGTGTCGGCTAGGACTCAATGGTCGAGAGTTCACAATCTTCAAGCTGCGTTCGATGCGTAACGACGCCGAGAAGCTTTCCGGGCCTGTCTGGGCCAAGCGACAAGACGCCCGTGTCACGCCCCTGGGGCGTCTCTTGCGGTTCACGCACCTCGACGAGCTGCCGCAGATCATCAACGTCGTGCGGGGCGAGATGGACTTTGTCGGCCCTCGGCCCGAGCGGCCGGAGATCGTTGCCGATCTGGTCGGTCAGGTGCCTGGATACGAAGACCGGCTGGCCGCGTTGCCCGGCATCACCGGCGTGGCCCAGGTCAACCTGCCGCCGGACGAGACACTCGATTGCGTCCGCAAGAAGGTTGCCGCCGATCGCTATTACATTGAGAAGGCCTCGCTGTGGCTCGACCTCCGCCTGGCGGCCGCCACGTTCCTGCGTGTGCTGGGCATCCGCTATGAGAAAGGCGCGTGGTTGCTCGGGGTGCTGATCACCCCCGCGCAGCTCTTGGAAGCCGCCGAGCAACATGATTTAAGTTGCAGCGAGATCAACAGGCCACACTTCCCGAACGTGCTTAGAGATGAGTCGCTCGAAGATACGCAATCGTTCAGCACCTGCTCCGACACCGTCGTCGAAGACGGCTTGGGCGTGCCCGAGCTGAGCGCTCAAGTCGCGATGCCACGCCAGCCTCGCTAGAGATACGCTCTCGGCGAGAGCCGGTTCGTTCTACCTCCTGCCTGCCGCCCCACCTGATCGGGCCCCTCCTCTCGACTCCCTCCCACCCTGTCGATACGCAATTGAACACACTGGTCACAGGAGCCGCCGGATTTATCGGCTACCATTTGTGCGAGCGGCTGCTCGCACGTGGTGACCGGGTGCTTGGCGTCGACAACTTCAGCAACTACTACGACCCGGCCCTCAAGCGAGATCGGGTGGCGCGGCTCGCTGGCCACGACGCCTTCGACTTTCGCGCCGCCGAGCTGGCGGACCGGGCGGCGGTGGGAGAGCTGTTCGATGCGGGCGACTTCGACGTGGTGTACCACCTGGCCGCACAGGCGGGGGTGCGCTACTCGCTCAAAAACCCCCACGCTTACGTCGAGAGCAATTTGGTGGGGTTCGTCAACGTGCTGGAGGGTTGCCGGGGCCACGGCGCACCCCACTTGGTCTACGCCTCGAGCAGCTCGGTTTACGGCGCCAACGAGAAGGTTCCTTTCTCGGTCGAAGACCCGGTCGAGCAACCGGTGAGCCTTTACGCCGCCACGAAGCGATCAAACGAACTGATCGCCTTCAGCTACGCCCAGATGTACGAAATGCCGATCACCGGCCTTCGGCTATTCACCGTCTACGGGCCCTGGGGCCGACCCGACATGGCGTTGTACCGGTTCACCAACGCGATGACTCGCGGCGAGCCGATCGACGTTTACAACTTCGGCCGCATGCGTCGTGACTTCACCTATGTCGACGACATCGTCAGCGGCGTGGTGCTCGCAGGCGACGCTTCGCGTGGGCGTGAACCGTCTGACGCCGCAGGCCACCGGCTTTACAACCTCGGCAACAATCAGCCGGTCGAGCTGGGTCGCCTCATCGAATTGATCGAAGCGGCGCTCGGCGTCACAGCCCAGAAACGCATGCTGCCGATGCAGACCGGCGACGTGGTCGAGACTTACGCCGACATCGATTTGAGCACCGAACAACTTGGCTACCGGCCGACCACGTCGATCGAGACCGGCGTCGAGCGGTTTGTCGAGTGGTACCGGTCTTATTACGCCGACCGCCCCCACAAGGCTCTCGCCTAGATCGTGGCGGGCGTTCCGACCTCCACCGCCCTGCCCTGCTTCCGATACACACCGTCCGTTTGACGTATAGGTTTCTCCCCTCGCAAGATGACCCTCGCCAAGCCAATCCTGAACGCCTTGAGCTTCGACGTGGAAGAGCATTTCCACGTCCACGCTTTCAAGCGTGTGATACGGCGGGAAGAGTGGGACTCGATCCCGTCGCGGGTGACCCCCTCCACGCGCCGGGTGCTGAGACTCTTGGGAAAACGCGGCGTGCGGGCCACGTTCTTCTTTCTCGGCTGTGTCGCCGAAAAGCACCCCGACTTGGTGCGCGAGGCCGCCGACGGAGGCCACGAGATCGCCAGCCATGGTTACGGGCATCAGAGCGTCAGGGAGCTGACGCAAGAAGAATTCCGCCGTGACTTGCAGCGTTCCTGCGAGGCGATCGCCGCGGCTTGTCCCACAGCCGAGCTCATCGGCTACCGGGCGCCCTCGTTCTCAATCGACGAGTCGACTCCCTGGGCGCTCGACGAGCTCCGCCGCGCGGGGTTCCTGTACGACTCGAGCGTGTCGGCCGCCTCGCTGCACGACAGCTACGGGGTGCGAGGCGCCCAGCGATTCGCCCACACCACGCCCAGCGGGCTGGTCGAGATCCCCCCCAGCACAGTACGCCTGCTTGGCCAAACGGTGCAGGCCGTAGGCGGGGGCTACTTCCGCCTCGCCCCGCTCCCACTCACCCGTTTGGCGGCCCGCCGGATCAATCGCGAGGGCCACCCGGTCGTGACCTATCTTCACCCGTGGGAGTTCGACCCCGAGCAACCACGCGTGCGGTCCGCCAGCCGCCGCTCGAAGTTTCGGCACTACGCCAACCTGCACAAGACCGAGCGCCGCCTCGCCAAGCTGCTCGATGATTTTAACTTCGGCCGCATGGACGAGGCGTTCAAAGAGCCGATCGCCGAAGCCCACTTGGCCATTGGCGACCACACGCCTGCGGCGAAAGCCAACGCCACGCACGCCGCCACAACGAATTAAGCGAACAACCTAACGACCGCTTTGAATCCGTCCGCCCCCACCAACACCGACCCGACCGCCGCGCCGCCCGAGGCCGTGGTGCTTGCGCGCGCGTCGACCGACGGCGAGAATCCCGTCAAGTCGCCCGCGCGTCGCGCGAGGGGCGACAAGGATTTCCACTCCAGCGTCCGCTGGAGCGCGCTCTCGAAGTACGGCGCCCAGGGCGTGCAGTTCATCGTGTCGATCGTGCTCGCGCGGCTGCTGGCGCCGGAGTACTTCGGGTTATTGGGCATGGCGACCGTGGTCACCGGCTTCCTGCGGACATTCCGCAATCTTGGTTTCACCAGCGCGATCGTACAACGCAAGGAAGTCACTCAAGAACTCCTCAGCACGCTGTTCTGGGTCAACATGGCGCTCTGCGTCGTAGTGGGTGTGGTGATGATGGCGATCGCGCCGCTGGCTGGCTCAATGTACGGCGAGCCGCTCGTCACTTGGATAATCATTGCCCTGACGCCGACGTTGCTGTTCACGGGGTTGATGACCATCCCGGCCGCTATGCTCCAACGCGAGATGGCGTTCAGGGACTTGGCGGTCCGCGAGATCGGCGGCGTCATCGTGAGCGGCGCGACGGGCGTTGTCCTCGCCCTGGCCGGTTGGGGCGTGTGGGCGTTGGTGGCCGCCAGCCTTGCCGGCGCTTTTGCGCAAACGGTGCTGATTTGCTGGCTCGAGCCGTTCCGCCCCGGTTTGGTCTGGGACTCGCAAGGCCTTAAGGAGAGTCTCTCGTTCGGCCTGAATATTACCGGCTTCCGTATCTTTAACTACTTCGCCCGCAACGCGGACAACCTGATCATCGGCCTGTTCCTGGGCCCCGCGGCGCTTGGCTTCTATGCCCTGGCATACCGGCTGATGCTGCTGCCTCGCGACAGCGTTTCGGCCGTCGTTACACGAGTGCTGTTTCCCAAGCTATCGCGAAGCCAAGGCGATGATGAGCAATTGGCCGATAAGTATTTACGGGCATGCGGAGCCATCGCATGCCTGACCTTTCCCTTGATGACAGCATTGGCGATCCTAGCCGACCCATTCGTGCGGGTCGTGTTGGGAGAAAAATGGTTGCCGGCGGCCCCACTGCTCATGATCCTGGCGCCGATCGGCATGCTCCATTCGATTCAAACGACCGTGGGGCAGCTGTACCTTGCCAAGGGTCGCTCGGGGCTGATGTTCGTGTGGGGGGTGATCTCTTCAATGATCTTTGTCGCTTCCTTTCTGATCGGGATCCCCTGGGGAGTCAAAGGCGTCGCCTGCAGCTACGCCGTGGCCAATCTGCTCTTACTGTACCCATGCCTGCACATCCCGTTCGGACTGGTACGGTCGCTGAGCGTTGGGCGTTTCATGAGGTCGCTGCTGCCTCACGCGATAGTGATTGGGGTGATGGCGGCGGCCATGCATGTGGTCACCGTGGTGATGGATCAGGCCGGCATCGATGGTGCCCTCCCCATATTGCTCGTATCGATACTGGTGGGCTCCGTGACCTACGTGGCGATTGTGGTAGTCGTCCGCCCAGTGGGCTTCACAGATGTCGTCTCAGCGCTCAGCCCGATGCGGTACTCTTTGCTCGGGGTTGGATCGGATTCCAAGGTTGCATCCGGGAAGTAGCTGGGGGGCGAACGCCAACTTTTAACAAAATAATTAGAAGCACGACCTATCATAGTTGTTGGTCTATCCGGGTTTTCCGTGGGTAACCTAGGAAACTCGCGGCTTTCTGACCTCAACACGGACAACAACAACTGGTGGTCGCCCCGACGCCATCACCCTCCATCAGCCGCGGCCGAGAGGTGACGGCCGACGCGACGGCGAAGTCGGGTGGGGCGACCCCCCCACTTGTCGAGCCCGAGCCGAGGGAATTCCACCCACGGAAAACCCCGATGGACGAAAAAATAGCCTACCTAGCCATTTGGCGGTCAACGATCTGATAGTCCGTGAAGCTGGTGCTGTCGATTGCAGGTCTTAGCCATCGAGTAGTTCGATCAACTACTATGAGTCGATCTATCCAATGACCCAAATCACTCGCATAGCGATTGCCCAACGAGGCGTTCCTCGCGTGTCAGAAACATTTCTCCTCGCACACGCGGAGCAGTTGCCCGGCGTGACGACAGTGGTGCATCATGTGGGGCGGGCGCCCGCCGAAAACGGTAAACCTTGGATCTCCCAGGCGGTGGGGCCGCGGGCGTGGCGGAAGCTCGGTCGTATGTTTACCGGACGGCCTTGGAGCTGGGAGGTCACTTCTGGCCTTCTGAACGCGTTCCGGCACCGACGCCCCGATGTCGTCCTCGCCGAGTACGGTATTAACGGTGTGGCGGTGCTCGAGGCGTGCAGGATAGCTAAGCTGCCGCTAGTTGTGCATTTTCATGGCTACGATGCGAGTGCCCACAAAGTTATCGAAAAATACGGCGCGGAATATACCCGGATGTTCAGCGAAGCTGCGGCTATTGTGGCTGTTTCGCAGGCAATGCGACGCGCCTTGATTGACTTGGGTTGCCCCGACGAGAAGATCGTTGTGAGTCCCTGCGGCGTTGATTGTGAGCAGTTCCGTCAGGCTGACCCAGGTGATGCAGGCGAAATCTTCTTGTCGGTCGGCCGGTTGGTCGATAAGAAATCGCCGCACTTGCTGTTGTTGTCGTTTTCCCAGGTACTGCGCGCACGACCGCAGGCGAAGTTGCGGGTAGTAGGCGATGGCCCGCTGAGGGGGGTGTGCGATGACCTCGTAGTCGGCCTTCGGATGGCCCACGCGGTCGAGTTGCTTGGTGCTCAGTCACATGAGGTGGTAGTACGTGAGATGGCGACGGCGAGAGCTTTTGTCCAGCACTCGGTGACAGCCGCTTCGGGGGACAGCGAGGGGATGCCCGTCGCAGTTCTAGAAGCCAACGCGTGCGGCCTGCCAGTGGTTGCAACGCGACACGCGGGTATCCCCGATGTGGTCATTGAGGGGGAGACAGGTTTGTTGGTCGACGAACGCGACACGGAAGGCATGGCGAGAGAGATGCTACGCCTCGCCAGCGACCCGCAGCTTGCACGAACTATCGGCGGACAGGCCCGACGCCGTGTCATTGATCGCTACACGATGCGGCACAGTATAGAGAGACTTTCACGGGTATTAAGCGCCGCGGCAAATCACGAGCCGATCCATCCGGTGAAGTGGGCGATCGATACCGAGCTTGCGGTAACCACTGCCGAATCTCGGGAGGCAGTATGACCATGCCTGCGATCCCCAAAGTCTCGGTCGTCATCCCGTGCTACAACGGCGAGGCGTACCTGCGCGAGGCGATCGATTCGGCGCTTGAGCAAGCGCATGAGCCGCTCGAGGTGATCGTGGTCGACGACGGTTCGACCGACGGCTCGGCCGCGATCGCCGATTCGTACGGCCCTCCGGTGCGTGTCCTTCGGCAGGAGAATCAGGGAGAGTCGGTCGCCCGCAACCGTGGGATTGATGAATCACAAGGCGAGTGGGTCGCTTTCCTGGACGCCGACGACGTGTGGCGGCCGAGCAAGCTCGCCGAGCAACTTAGTGTGGTCGAGGATGGTGTGGTTTGCGTCCACACCGGGTACGAGTTTATTGGTGTCTGGCTGGGGCGGAAAACGCGTCGCCCTTTGCCCGCGGCTGAGCGCTATCGGCTAGAGAATGTGGTTAGTGCGAATCCATTCTGCATGTCCTCAGTAATGGTTAGGCGATCGCTGTCAGACAGGTTTCCCGAGTGGACGCGATGGGGTGAGGATTGCCTGTACATGCTCGATGTGATTCGCCGCGGTGAAGTACGCTTCGTAGGTGATGCATTAGTAGGTTATCGCCGTACAGCCGAGAGTCAGTCGCGTGATCCGGGTATCCGCATGCGTAGGCATGCAGCATTGATGCAGTGGTTGTCGATGCACCGCGATGAGTTGGGGCAAGCAGCTGCAACTGGTCTGGCTGATAGCGCCGCACGGCGGTTGGCTGATGGCGCCCGGGGGGCGAAGTCGCGTCGAGATTGGGGGCTGTATTGGGAATATCGTGAGTATCTGGTGGGCGCGCCGCGTCATCCTGATACCGATAAAGTCTTGTCCGAACGGGTTTATCCTAAAGCCTTGTATCGTTTATACGATTGGGCAACGGGTGGGGCTAGTTGGGCTGGGGCACGAGGAGATGTGTTGTGAGGCAGGGGTGTGACATATTGCTGGTGGATCGACGTTTGCGGAGCAGCGGCGGTGCGCAGAAGTACCTGGTCGAACTGACGAAGGCGCTTGAGCTTGATGGCCTTAAGGTCCATGCCTTGATTAACGAAGGCGACGAACTCCAAGCCTATTGCAAGTCTCTGCAGGATGCGGGGGCGCAATTGCACCGTTTTCCTCTGGGCGACAAAGCCAGGCGAGAGTCGGAGCAGGCTATTGCAGAGAAGCTCCTGGAATTGCGGCCAGCAGGCGTGCACGTAAACGGAAGCTCAAATGCATTAGATGCGGTTCTGGAGCCGGTGCTTGGCGGAAGTCGTGGAGGCTTTTTTAAAACATTCACCATCCATCAATCCCTTCTGAATGAGTCCCTGTATTACGATACGCGGTTGAAGGGGAAGATCCCGTACAGCTACAGGCGGAGGACGATCCGGTCTGCTCGTCGCTACATGGGGTTGTATGATGCATTTATTAGTGTCAGCCACGTCAACATGGGGTTCTCTGTAGAGAGTTTGGGGATTGATGAGTCGGTGGTGAGGTACATCCCTAACGGCGTGGACATAGGTGTGTATTCTCCGTCAGGCAGGGGCGCCGGAGAGGTGGTCTTTGGTAGCTGTTCGACATTGTCCCCGTACAAGAATCATGAGCTGCTGATTCGTGCGTTTGCGAAGTCGGGCGTGTCTGCGTATTCGCGATTGCGGATAGCTGGCGACGGTCAAGAGGCTGGCATGCTGCGATCGGTAGTACAGGAACTAGGCCTGCAAGAACGGGTAGAGTTTGCTGGGCATCAAGCCAATGTGCCGGACTTTCTCCGAAGCATAGACGTGTTCTGCATGTCTTCGGATAGTGAAGGTATGCCGTATTCGCAACTCGAAGCCATGTCCACGGGCTTGCCGTCGATCGTTACGGATGTGGGCGATCTTGCAGTCGTCGTGCGAGATGGTGTCGATGGATATGTGGTTGCGCCCGGCGATCTGGATGGGTATGCGCGCTCGATGGCAATGTTGTGTGAGTCAAGCGTGCTAAGGCGTAATATGGGTGAAGGGGCGCGACGGCGAGCGATAGAGAACTACTCTTCGCAGTGCTTCATCAGTAAGACTCAGCACTTCTTTGCTCAGATGGTTTCTGGGAGGCGGCGTGCAAGTGCTTTGTAATTTGAGGTCTTGTGCAGGCTCGTCAACGCAGACCCCGTGGCCGAATCTGTTCCTGCTCGGCGCGATGAAGTCGGGCACGACGACGCTGCACGAGTTGCTCGCCACGCACCCGGATGTGGTCATGTCGGGCGACAAGGAGCCGGCTTTCTTCACCGAAGACCGATCGGCGGCCGAGACCGAGCGTTACCGCGCGTTGTTCGAGCCTTACGGGGGCGAACGCGTGGTGGGCGAGTCGAGCACGCATTACACGAAGCTGCCCACGCACGAGGGCGTGCCCGAGCGCTTAGGCCGTGCTTGTCCCGAGGCCCGGTTCGTTTACATGATGCGCGACCCGGTCGAGCGGGCCATCAGCCACTACTGGCACCAGTACCGCAGCAAGCAGCCGGGCGGCGGCGAGCGGCGCCCGATGCGCGAGGCGTTCGAGCGGGACGAGCGCTACACGGCTTACGGCGATTACGCTCGGCAACTGCGTCCCTATTTCGAGGCCTTCGGCCGCGAGAGCGTGCTGATTCTCACGCTCGACGAGTTCTCGGCCGAGCCGCTGGCGACCTACCAAGCGGTGCTCGGGTGGCTCGGCGTCGACCCGGACCACACCCCGCCGGGGCTGGGCGAGCGTCGCAACGCGACGGCGACGCAAACGGCGCGCAAGCGGCGTTGGCTGGCCCGGCTCCGCCGATCGCCGCTGTGGGAAGCGGTTCGCGGTGGTGTGCCGGCGCCGGTGCGCCGCTTCGGCGCGCGGCTCTCAGAGCACCGCGCGATCGACACGAAAACGTACCCCACCGAAGAGGCCCGCGCGTACCTGCGGCCGATCGTCAACCGCCAGCTCGACGACCTCGAAAGCCTGCTTGGCCACGACTTCTCCTGCTGGCGCAGCGGGGGCGACGACGCGTGATTCCGCCCACGGCCCCCAAGACTGACGCCCCGAGCGGCGAGCCGCCGCTCGTCTCGATCATCGTGCCGATCTACAACTCGGTGGCGTACCTGGCGCAGGCGCTCGAGTCGGCGCTGGGGCAAACGCACGCGCGTCTTGAGGTGATCGCGGTTGACGACGGCTCGAGCGACAGTCCCGAGTCGGTGATTGAGCGTTTCCAAGACGACCCGCGGCTGCGGTTCTTACGCCAAGAGAACGCGGGGCCCCACGCCGCCCGCAACCACGGCGTGTCGCTCGCCGGCGGCGACTACATCGCGTTCCTCGATGCGGACGACTGGTGGCTGCCGGAGAAGCTCTCCAAGCAGCTCGCCCGGTTCGAAGGCCGCGAAGGCCTCGGTGTGGTTTATAGCGGACGCGACTGGTGCGACGCCGAAGGGCGACTGTACGACACGGATCAGGCGCCACTGAGGATCGTCCGGCGTGATCGGCCGGTCGCCGAGTTGCTGCTGGGCAACGTTGTGCCGATGAGCACGGCGGTCGTGTCGCGTGGCGTGCTGGACGCCGTCGGCCCGTTCGACGAATCGTTGCCGTGCGCCTCGGACTGGGACTACTGGCTACGGGCGTCGCTCCACTGCTGGTTCGACTGCGTCGACGAAAGGCTAGCGGTGCATCGCAAGTGGGGCGGGCAGATCACGGCGAACCGGCTCGCCCAGGCCGAGTGCGGCATGGAGATCCAACGGCGGTTTCTGGAGGCGAACCCTGGGGCGGTCGACGCGGGCGTGTTGCGCAAAGCGTGGTCGAAACGCTACGCCCGGCGTGGCCGGGTGCGCGGCGCTCTGGGCGACCGGCTCGCCGCCGGTCGCGACTTGGCCAAGGCCCTGTGGCTTAGCCCCGGCAACGGGGGGGCGATGGCTGACTTCGGCAGGCTGGTGCTCGGCAGGCTTCGTGAACCGGTGGCGCCCGTCCGTTGATATTTGCATCGTCCAATCCGACCGACTCTTTAGTGGCGACGCCTCGTAGGGCTGACAAGTTGCCTATGGCCACAAAGCACGTGCGGGTGGCGTACGTAACGCCCACGTTCGAGCGTGGGGGGCTAGAGCGTTGCATCGCCCACCTGGTCAACGGGCTCGATGCCCAGCGCTACACGCCGCTGATTGTGTCGCTCACCACGACCGGCGCGGCGGCCGATTGGATCGAACGCGACGGCTTGCGAGTGATCGAACTCCACAAGCCGCCAGGCAATGACATAGCGACGCCACGAAGGCTCGCACAGCTACTGGTTGACGAGCGGATCGACGTGGTCCACAGCCACAACTGGGGCTCGATGCTCGAGACCTGCCTGGCGGTCCGCTGGGCGCGCAAAGCGGGCAGCGGCGTTCGCTGGGCGCACGCCGAACACGGGTTGGAGCTCGACCGTTTCCGCGTGACCGGCTGGAAACGCGCAGTCCGGCGACGGCTGATGCGTTGGTGCCTGCGTCGCTGCGACGCCCCGGTGGCGATCGCCGACTGTGTGGCGATGTGGATGCACAAGCTGTGCGGCGTGCCGGAGAAGCGGATCCGCCTTGTGCCAAACGGCGTCGAACGCCCTCCCACCGCCGAAGGCCGTGAGGCGGTGCGTCGCCGGCTCGACATTCCTGAGAACGCCTTCGTCTTCGGCAGCATCGGCCGCTTGATCGAGCTCAAGGGCTACGAGACCGCGATCGACGCCTTGGCCCTCCTACGCTCGCCGAGCAACCGGGGGGATGACGCGGCAGGCAACGCCGTGGGCGCCGAGGCGTGGTTCCTGCTCGTGGGCGGTGGGGAGGAGCGCGCCGCGCTCGAGTCCTTCGCCCGAGAGCAGGGGCAGGCGGACCGGGTGCGGTTCGTTGGCGCCCAGAGCGAGGTGGGGCCCTACCTCGCGGCCATGGACGCCTACGTCAACACAAGCCACACCGAGGCGATGAACCTCTCCATCCTGGAGGCCTTCTCGCACGGCCTGCCCGTGGCGGCCTCGGAAGTGGGCGACAACGCCAAGCTGCTCGCGGGCCCCATGGCGCCCGGGAGCATCTTTCCCGCGGGCGACGCGGAGCGACTGGCCAACTTGCTCAGCGCATTAGCAGCAGACGGGACCACGCGCAAGAGCCTTGGCGAGGCGGCCATCCGGCGTTACGCCGAACACTACACGGTGGCGGGCATGGTCGACCGCTACGCGGCGCTCTACGACGCACTCATGGAAGGGGGCGAAGCCGCTTGAGCCAAACCGGATTAGCCTGGCTGGTCTGCTACGTCGTGCTGGCGGCGCTCACGTTCCGCCGGAGCGTGTACGGATTCCCGCTCTACCTGATGACCTTCTACGCCCCGCCGCAGCTGTGGTGGTGGGGCCAGGGGGTGCTGATGTCGATCGGTGATCGTTGGGCGTTGGCGGCCGGGGTGATCTTCGCGGGCGGAGTGTTCTTCGACCACCGGCAGCGGGCGGTCCCGCTCCCGCCGATCGCGAGGCGGATGTTCACCTTGCTCGGCGTTTACGTGCTGAACGCCACGATGGTGCACTTCTTGTTCGCCTTGGACCCGGCCGACAGCTACGAGCAGCTGATGCGCATCTACAAGTTCAGTGTGTTGGCGGTGCTCCTGGCGCTGTCGATCCGTAGCAAAGAAGACCTGCGTCTCTGCTTCATGGCGTTAGTCATGGGGGGGCTCTACATCGGCTACGAAGTGTACTTCAATGAGGCGGGGCGGATGCGGCAGGGCCGGCTGGAGGGCATCCCACTCGGCTCGGCGTCGGACTCTAATTTTCTCAGCTCGGTGCTCTCGGTTTCGCTCCTGTACGCCGGCTTCATGGTGCTCTTCGGTCCCGGCAAGAAGCTGAGGGTGGTGGGGTTGGTCGCCGCGGCGTTGTTGCTCGAAGTGATCCAGCAGTCGCTCTCGCGCGGCACGATGCTGGCCGTCATCGCGGCGGTGGGGGTGATGTTGCTGGGCATGCGGCGCGCCGAGCGCAAGCCGATGCTGATCGGCCTTGCCGGGGCGCTGCTGGCGGCGGGCCTCGTGATGGGGCCCGAGGACCGGCAGCAGATGGCCGACCGCTTCCATTCGATCTTCGTCGAAGAGGACGAGCGCGACGTCTCTTCCGAGTCGCGTTTGCAGCTCTGGTCGCGCGCGAGTAAGTTCCTGGCCAGTCATCCCCAAGGTGTGGGGGGGGAAGCGGTGTTTAAGCATAGCAGCACCTGGGACTACATCAGCGATCTGAACCTGCCGCAAGGCAAGGCGATCCACAACGGCTACCTCGACACGGCCTGCTCCTGGGGTGTGCAGGGGCTCTTGCTGTTGCTGCTCACCCTCTGGGCTTGCTACTCGCAGATCGGTACCTACTGCCGCAGGGCTCGCGAGTTTGAGGATCGCGAGGCCGCCTTCGCGGGGCTTTGCGTCAAAGCGCACTTGGTATTGATGATGGGCGCCGCCATGTTTATCAGCAGCCTCAAGGGGGAATGGTTCTTCTGGTGGCTGGGCCTTGCCGTGGGGCTCCACCAATGGGTTCCCGTGCAGGGAGAGCTTGCGGACGAAGAGGAAGAAATCGAGGAGTACGTCGACCACATCGAACCGACCTATGCCCCACTCTGATCCTAAATCCGCAACGCTCGACCCCGCCGCCGGCCCGGTCCCCAGGGACCGGTTAGCCGCGCAGGACGATGCGCGCCGGCTTCAGTCGATCGAACGCACCGGATCGGAGCCCTCGTGGGAGCACCCGCGGGCGGGCGACGGCAACTGGCTCGTGGCGCCGGACGATATGGTTGATCGCGTCCGCGAGGCGGCGGAGTCGTGGCGCGGCGCCCTGTCCGGTGTTGTGCGGCCGTGGCTCTGCTGGTGTGTGGACGAGGAGTGGAGCGTCGCGCAGCAGAGGCTGGTCGCCGACGCGGGTTGGACGCCGGTCGTCGGCTCCGACAGCCCAGGGCGCGTTGGCTCGCTGGTCGACGGCGCGATCGCGGTTGACTTCGCCGGCGACCTGGGACTCGTGAAGATGCGCCCGCACTTCGTGATCGAATTCGCGTTCCTGCTCGCCGACCGGCTGGCCTACTGGCACTCCGACGTGCTGCTGCCCCCCGCGCTCATGCGTGAGGCGGCCCAGCAGTTCGAGTGGATTGCGCCAGGCGGGCAGTGTGGCGTGGTGGAGAAGCCTGGGCTCGGCACGATTGTCGAGCGCTGGCGCCGCGGCCATCGGCTCTTCTGGTCGCGGGTGTTCGAGGTGATCGGATGCGTTACGGCCGAGGCGTCGCGGTCGCAGTTCGATGAGGGATTGGGGCTATGGCGCAACACGCACTGGCACCCCCACGCGGGGCCCGCCGCCCGCCGCTCGCCGCCACACTACGAGTTTGGCGTCGGTTGGGGCCGCTGGGCCCGGCGCCACCCAGAGAGTTTCACACGGCTCGGATTCGACATCGAGCCGTACCACTTCACCCAAATCAACAACCCCGGTTACAAATCGGTGGTCGACCCGCGCGACAAACGCCGATTCAAGGGCGAAGAGCTGCGCCGCAACTACGACCTCCAGCAACTCTGCCGCGAATTGGGCATTGGACCATGAACTTAGAATCATCCCCGGCCGCTGATACGGCCCCGCGTGGCGCCTCGCCGCTGCGGCACTCGCGGTGGCGCGACGTCGCCCGTACGGTCAAACGCGCGGTGCTCGGCTCGACGAGCCTGCGCATCGCGGGGCAGGAGTTCGATTTGGCCTACGAGGCGCGCGGCCGGTGTGATCAGGATGACTACCAGCACATCGCCGACATGGCCCGCGACAGGGGCTGTGTGCTCGACATCGGCGCCAACATCGGGCTGACGACGCTGCTGATGTCGCGCGCGGTCGCCGAGGGGGGCTCGGTCTACGCGTTCGAGGCCTCCGAGAGCGCTTGCATGATCTTGCGTGAGAACCTGCTGCGGAACCCCTCTCCCACCGGGGCGCGGGTCGAGATCGTCAATACGATGGTGACCGACGCGCCCGGTAAGGACTGCGACTTCTCGTGGGACGACGCGGCGGGCAACGCCTCGGCTTACATCACCACCCGTTCGAGTTCGACCATCCGCATCAAGAAATGCGGCACGACGATTGACGGCTTTGTCGAGCGCAACGCCATCGAGCCGGGGTTCGCCAAGATCGACGTCGAGGGCGCCGAGTGCGACGTGTTGCGGGGCATGACGCACACGCTCGAGCGCTTCGCCCCCCAACTCTTCATCGAGGTCCACGGCTGGCCCGGCCGTGCGCTGGCGGACCAAGCCGAGGAGGTGTGCGGATTGCTCGAGTCTCACGGCTACCGCGTCGAAGAGTTGTTGAGCAAGAAACCGCTCAGGGAGACGATCTCCGACAACGGCGCTCGCTATCAAAGAGCCTGGGCCGTCGCCCGTCGCGATTGAGTCGTCACGACAAACACTTAGCCCCTTCCTGTGACCCGTCCTGCGACTATGGTTACCAACTCACCACCCTCGCCACGTTTCGTGTTCGTCTTCGGCGCTGTCGGCTCCGGCAACACCTTCATGTGCAGTTGCTTGGTGCGCGACTCGCGGGTGTACGGCGTGAACGAAGACGCCTTTGGCGCCACGCTCGAGAGGCTCGTTCAGAGCGAGAAGGAGTTTGGCTCATGCCCGCACAGCCTCGAGGCTTTTGTTCGGTTCCTCGACGACCTGCGGCGAGATCGTTCCACGCTTGTGCTCAAGACGCCCTCGAACCTGCGGCGACTCGATCTGATTCGTAAGCACTTAGAGGGGGCGAGGTTTGTCTACATGATCCGCGAGCCGCACGCGGCGATCGCCAGTGGCCTTGAGCGGCACGGTCTGCCACCCGAGGGGGTCGCCGATCTTTGGGCCGAGGACGCGCGTCGTTACTTGAGCAGCCGCGGCTCCGACATGATCGCTGTGGCGTACGAGTCGTTGACTCGGGCGCCCCGCGAAGCGCTAGAGCGAGTCGCGGCCGAGGTTATGCCGCTCGACGAGGGGGTGATGGCCTACGCCGAGCAATCGAATCGTCCGGAACGCTCCTCCCCGAATTGGTGGCGAGAGCGGGTCGGCCCTGCGAAGGCGGCTGAGATCGAGGCCATGGTCGCGTCGCGTTCGCTAGGCGAACTTTATCAAGAGATCACCGGCGAGCAGGCGGCTACTCCTCTTATTCAAGACGGGCTGCTCACGCGTCTGAGGAAGGGAGGCGCGAAAGCGCTGGAGCGGCTCAAGGGCTGACGCGCTGAAGCTTCTGATGAAGATCCTCTTTGTGAGCGAACAGTTCCCGTGGCCTCTCGACAATGGAGGCGCACAGCGTACGCACCGTGTTCTCGAGGGCTTGGCCGGTCCGCACGAGGTGACGCTCGTTGCCCACGAACCGACAACCGATCGCGACACCGGTCTCGCCGCACTCGAGCAATTGTGCGAAGTGGTGACTGTCGCCGAGCTTTCGGTGTGGCGGCGGCTTGTTCAGAACGTCCCCCGGTCGTCTTCGCATGCCCATTCGCTGTGGCTCAATAAGAACGCTTCCCCCACACTGCTCAAGCGTGTGTTAGAGCTCTGTGCAGACCAAGCCTATGACGCGGTCCACTTCAATATGCTCGACACGGCATGCTTCATGCTTGGCCGCGAGGATCGCCTGCCTGACAAGGTGATATTTGATTCTCACAACTGCTTGTCCGACCTTGCTCGGCAAGCAGCGGCCAACGAGCGTAACCAGTTGAAGCGATTCGTATTGGATCGCGAGGCGAGAGCCCTGGCGACCATTGAGCAGCGTATCGTTGAGCGTTCAACGCTCACCCTCGTCTGCTCCGAGGACGAACGAGATCAGTTTCTTGCTATGGCGTCTCAGGCTTGTGTCAAAGTCGTGCCGAATGGCGCCACTGCACAGGCCCCGATCGAGGCGAGCCCTCCAGCGGAGTCGCGTTCTTTGGCATTCGTGGGGGCGATGGACTACGCTCCCAATGTCGAAGGAGCTCAGTGGTTCTGCCAACATGTCTGGCCTGGCCTGCGCGCCGCCGAGAGCGACGCCCGGCTGTACCTCGTCGGTCGCCATCCAACCCGAGCGGTGCAAGCCCTGCGAGAACTCCACGGGGTTGAGGTCACTGGCACAGTTAACGCGGTTGAGCCTTACCTTGCCCGAGCTTCAGTGGTGGTTGTCCCGCTATTGTCGGGAAGCGGCACCCGATTGAAGATAGTTTCGGCCATGGCCTCAGGGCGACCGGTCGTGTCCACCACCATCGGCGCCGCAGGGCTGGGGCTCGTTGACGGAGAGCACTTGCTGATCGCCGACCGCCCTCGAGAGTTCGCCGAAGCGATCCGGCGTCTCTGGGAAGATCCCGATCGAGCTTCGCGGATCGCAGCATCGGCTCGCGAGGTGTTTGAAGAACGCTTCACCTGGAACGCCATCCAACTACAACTGTTGGAGTGCTACGACTCGCTCACCGCCGCCGTCCCAATGAAGACATGACGACGCCCATCACTCCAAGCAATCCCATCGAGGGTCGGCCTGCCGCTTCAGCGGGCCGCTCCACGGCCGAAGAGCGGCCGATGGTGATCCACGCGCGTGGCATCACGGGCGCCGGCGGTGGGCCGGAGAAGACGATCGCAAACTCCCCCCGGTTCCTTGAAGCCGCGGGCTACGATTGCTTGTGCGCTTACATGCACCCGCCCGGTGATCCGGGGTTTGAGGCGTTCCTTGATCGGGCCGATAAGGCCGGCGCCCGGGTTGACGGGGTGCCGGACCGGGGGGCTTTCGACCTGAGTGTGGTGCGTGCGTACTCCAAAATATGCGATGAGACCAACGCCGCGATTTGGCACGCGCACGACTACAAGACCGATGTTTTAGGCTTGTTGCTGCGTCGCGGCCATCGGCGCCGGATGAAGCTCATCACCACGGTGCATGGGTGGGTCGAGGCGACTCGCAAGACAGCCGTCTACTACGCCATCGATCGACGTGTTTTGCGTTTCTATGATCATGTGATCGCTGTCTCCGACGATCTGTACGAGGAGTGCTTGCGATACGGCGTGCGTGAGAACCGTCTGAGCTTGGTCCGCAACGCGATCGACGAGCAGCAATTCACCCGCACGCGAACGGCTGAACAAGCACGCACGCTGCTGGGACTGCCCGCGGGGGCGCCTCTGATCGGCGGCGCCGGGCGGCTTTCGCCTGAAAAGGCGTTCGACACCTTGATCCACGCTGCGGCCAGAATCGAAGGTCTCGCCGCCCCAGTGCATGTGGCGATCGCCGGCGAGGGAGAGGAGCATGGCAGGCTCTTGGCTCTAGCCGAGCGGCTGGGCATGGGGGGCCGTGTGCACCTGCTCGGCCGACTTCAAGACGTGACGCCTTTCTTCGAGTCGCTCGACGCGTTCGTTCTAAGCAGCCTCCGTGAGGGCTTGCCCAACGTGGTGCTCGAAGCGATGGCGCTCGGCGCCCCGGTCGTGTCGACCCGTGTGGCGGGTGTTCCGAAGCTCATCGACGACGATCGGCACGGCCTGCTTGTCGACATCGGAGACACCGATGGGCTCGCTCAAGCGATCGGTGCGCTGCTCACCGACAAGCCGCGAAGCGACCGTCTGCGTGAAGCGGCGCGGCGGCGCATCGAGTCCGATTTCAGCTTCTCGAAGCGGATGGACAGCGTGATCGCGATCTACGATCGCCTGCTGGGCGCTCCCCGGGAAGGTGACGCATCATGACCGTCGCCCTGAAAGCAGTCGCCATCGTCTCGCTCGTGGCGAGCATCTATAGCTACTTCATTTACCCGCTATTGCTGCTCGCCATCCCGAAGCGGCGTTCGGGCGCCGTCGCCGAAACCTCAGAGGCGACGTCATCCCAGCCACCGCGAGTCTCGCTCATCGTCGCTTGCTACAACGAGGAATCGCAGCTCGCTGAAAAGCTCGACAACTGCTTGGCGATCGACTACCCAACCGATCGGCTGGAGATCATCGTGGCGTCAGACGCCTCGGGCGATCGGTCGCACGAGATCGCCGAGGGGTACGCCGAGTGTGGCGTGAGACTCATCGCCAGCCCCGAGCGTCGTGGCAAGGAACACGCCCAGGGTCTGGCCGTGGCCGAGTCAACGGGCGACATCGTTGTTTTCACCGATTGCGGCTCACGCGTTGAGCCCCGTTGCCTGCGGACCATCGTGGCCCGCATGGTGGACCCCGACGTGGCGGCTCTCAGCAGTGAGGACCGGGTGCTTACGGCCGAGGGCCGGGTCGAAGGCGAGGGCCTCTACCAACGCTACGAGATGTGGCTCCGCCGGCTCGAATCGGATCGCTCGAGTTTGATCGGACTGACCGGCGCGCTGTTCGCCGTTCGCCGCGAGGCGTGCACGCCGTGGGACTCGAGCGTCGACAGCGATTTCCGCTCGGCGCTCAACGCCGTTCGGAGCGGGAAGGTGGCCGTCACGGAGCCGAACTTGCTCTGTATCTACAAGGGGATCGACGACCCCAAGCGTGAGTACCAGCGCAAGGTGCGCACCGTGCTGCGAGGCATGTCGTGCCTGGGCCGGTACGCGGGGCTACTCAACCCCTTCCGCTGGGGGCTGATCTCGTTCCAGCTCTGGAGCCACAAGGTCGCTCGCTGGGCGACGCCTTGGGCGATGGTAACGCTGCTTATCGCCAGCCTGCTGCTGGTGCGTGATAGCGGATTCTTTCGAGTGCTGCTGTTCTTGCAGCTCGTGTTCTACGGCGTGAGCTTGCTCGGGTTGCTAACGCCGGCTATGCGCCGCTTGGGTCCCGTGCGCGTGATATCGTTTTTCACTTTGGCGAATGTCGCCATTCTTCAAGCGGGGGTATTGTACAGCCTCGGCCGCCGGGTAGGCGTGTGGGAGCCGACCAAACGATGAGCGACTACGCCTTGCTGTACCACGCCCTCTGGCAGGGCGACGCCCCACCCGAGGGCATGCCGGCCGAGGAGTACAATCTCACGGTCGAAGCCGACGCGTTTAGCCGCCAGCTGGCCGAGCTCGAGCGGCTCGGGATCGACGTGGTCGATATCGAGGAACTGCTCGAAGGGCCGGCCGAGGGCCGCCGCCGATGCGCGATCACATTCGACGACGGCCACCGGTCGGACTACGAGCTGGCGTTGCCCGCGTTAAGAGACCGCGGGCACACCGCTATCTTTTACGTCATTACCGATAAGACCGATCGTGACGGCCGGTTTCTATCGTCCGAACAGATCCGTGAGATGCGTCGGGCAGGCATGCGGATTGGTTCGCACACCGACACCCATCCCTGGTTGCCGCTGCTAGACCGGCAGGGGGTTCGACGAGAGCTGCGAGAGTCGAAAAAAAAGCTCGAAGACCTGCTCCAAGAGGAAGTTGCCGACTTCTGCTTGCCCGGCGGACATTACAATAAGATGGTGCTGGAAGAAGCCGCCGCGGCCGGCTACCGCTCGGTGGCGAGTTGCCGTGTGGGAGTCGTGGACGCCGACCGATTCCTGCTGCCGCGCCTTGAAGTGCGGCGCCGGCTCGATGCAAAGCAGTTCGCCGCCACGTTTGACGACGCCTGCCTCCGAAGGCTCGCTCGCCGAGAGGCGTGCAAGGCGACGCTGCGTCGCACGCTAGGATTGAGGTTCTATACCCGACTGCGCTCGATCGTATCGGGCCTAATCACGATCGACCGATAAAAGGCGTTTTCGCTTTGTATTTGCTTGTGACAGTAGACACGGAAGAGGACGACGCCTGGTCGGGAGGCTATCCGCCTTCGGGCCAGTCGGTGCGTAACATCGAACGTTTACCCAAACTGCAGCAGCTGTGCGACCGCCACGGCGTGCGGCCGACCTACCTGGTCAATTCGCCCGTGATCGACGACGCCACGTCTAGGTCCGTGCTGCAAACACTTCACGCCGAGGGCCGATGCGAGATCGGCGCCCACCTGCACGCGTGGTGCGACGGTCCTCACGACCGCGACTCTTACGACGACCGCACATCGTATCTGTGCAACCTGAGCGAGCCGATCCAACGCGCCAAAATCGAGCGACTCACCGACAAGATCGCCAGCGTGTTTGGCGCAGCGCCGGTTTCGTTCCGCGCTGGGCGGTACGGCATCGATCATGTCGGTCTGAAGTTGCTGGCGGAATTTGGTTACACGATCGATTCGAGCGTGCTGGCTTTCCGCGCATGCGGCGACCACGGGCCCGACTACCGCGACTGCCCTTGGCAGCCCTATCGGGTTTCGGAATGCGACATCCGCATGGCGAGCGACGAAGGTTTGATTTGGGAGGCGCCCGTGTCGGTGGGCTACACCCGTGGCGAGCAAGAGGCGGCCCACCGCTTGTTCGAGCGACTCAATCACCCCCTGCCCCGCGTGCTCAAGGCGCCCTCAATCGCACGCCGACTCGGTGTCGCGGCCCAAGTGAAGTGCAGTCCCGAGCAAAGCACGGCCACAGAGATCATCCAACTGTTTGAGGCATACCGCGCAGCCGGCGCCGAAACGCTCGTGGTCTTGCTGCACAGCTCGTCGCTTATGCCGGGCGGTTCGCCTTACGCCCGCAACGAGTCCGAGGCCGCCGAGATCCTCGCTCGTGTCGATCGAGTGCTAACGCATTGCCTCTCCTTCGAGGGGGTGAAAGGGGTTACCCTCGCCCAGCTCGCCACGAGTCTGGAGGCCCAGCGATGCGCCGCGTGATCCGAGGCGCCGCCACAGCGGTCGCCGTCCTGCTCTCCCCCGCCACGTGGCGCTGGCAGTTCCGGCTGTGGGAGTATTATGTCAAGTTCAACATGCGGGCGATCGGACGGCTCGGTTCTATCGGCGAGGGCACGCACATCGAGCCCACGGCTAAGCTGACCGATCCGGAGCGGATTTTTCTCGGCAAGAACGGACACATCAATCACATGGTCTGCCTTCAGCCGGGCGACGCCGTCATCCGCATCGGCGACGACTTCCTGTGTGGGCCAGGCACGATGCTTTTCGCCACCAACTACACACCAGGCCCGGGCTTGCTCCGTGAGAGCGACTGGAGCGGTGGCGACATCACAATCGGCGACGACGTGTGGCTCGGCGCCGGAGTGGTCGTCACGGCCGGAGTGACGATCGGCGACCGCGCCGTGGTGGCCGCCGGAGCGGTAGTCACCAAGGACGTGGCGCCGGGGACCATCGTGGGGGGAGTGCCGGCGAAAGCGATCGGTCAGCGGCCGCCACCACTACAGGAGTTGGTGAATCAAGTTGCCGCAGATCAATAGCGAAATTTAGCACCGGCGTTCATTCGTCCGGTTTAGTTCCCTAACGAGTTGGCAAGATATCCCATTAGATGGCTCCCGCAAGCGAAACCACCGATATCTCGCAACGCCTCGGCGATGCTTGTGCGAGTTCTTCTGGAAACGCATGCGACCGCGTGCCGGTAACTTATCTGATAGGCACTCCCTACTGCGGGTCAACTTTCACATCGATCTACATGGCCACCCACCCAGAAGTGGCGACGGTGGGTGAACCTGCCCCGAGCCGCAAGGTGCGACGAGACCCGGCGAGGCTGGCAAAATATCCTTGCAGCTGCGGCAAGACGATCCGAGAATGCGGCTTTTGGCAAGCGATGTTTGTAGAACTCAATCGCTTGGGGGCGCCCTTTGCCCATGACCGTTGGCCGAACGTATACACCTACGCCAACAAGACGCTCGACAGGATTTTGTACGGCTACTCGTCGAAAGTAAGCGTGCGATTAGCGCGGGACTGGGCCGACAGAAGGCTGCCGCTCCACAGGGATCGAGTGAAGCTTGCCGATCTCTCCAACGAGCTTTTCTACCGATCCTTGCTCAAGGTAACAGGAAAACGAGCTGTTTTTGACCCAGACAAGTCTCTGTGGCGGTTCTGGCATCTCCGCGAGCTACCGGGGCTCGAGATGCGAGTGGTGGTGATGACTAAGGACGTTCGCTCGTTTGTCGTTTCGGCGGCAAAGCGTAACTATAGTCTTGTAGAAGCGGTCCGCATGTGGAGTGCGAGCTATCGTGACGCCGAAAGTTTGACCGCCTCGATGCCTAGAGACCGGATCCTGTGGGTGAAGCACGAAGAGCTGTGCGAGAAGACCGACGCCACAACGCTTGATCTCTGCGAATTCATGGGGGTTGAGTCAATGACCCTTCCCCAACCCATTTACCCCAGTCAGCAGCACGTATTGGGCAACCGAATCCGCCGTAGTGAGAGCCTCTCGATCCGCCCGGCTTCGCCTTACCAAGAGAGCATCACGCCCGAGATGGAACGCGAGATTCTCGCTATCGCTGGTGAAGCGAACGAACGTTACGGTTACATCAACTGAATCAGGCGCGATGAATCTCACTGACCAAAAAGCCTCGGCCTCAGCAACGGCAGCCCCGCAAGCGGCCGATCCGATCGAGCCGATAGTGCGGCGATCACGCTTCGCTCCGCGTGAGGAATTCCCGGGTGACTCTGAGGCATGGCGTGTTTTAGCCGGGCGAACCGGTATCGCCGGCGCCCATCACCTGCCAGCTATGGCGACCGCATTGAGCCGAGGCTTTGGTCACTCGGGCTACGCCCTCGAAGCGTACGAAGGCGAGAGGCTCACTGGCGCCTTGCCCTTGTTGGCGGTCGAGTCGCGTTTGTTTGGCCGGTTTCTTGTTAGCCTCCCTTATTTGAACTGGGCGGGGGTCCTCGCAGAGAACGTTGCGTCGGTTCGGGCGCTCGTGGATGAGGCGATCGCGTTGGCGGATGAGCGAGGGGTACGTTACCTGGAGCTTCGTCAAGAATTGGCGATTGAGCACCCCTCCCTGACGCCGCTCAAGACCGAGAAGGTGCAGATGCGCGCCCCTCTTCCCGGGACCGAAGAGGGCGCCTGGAAGATGATCCGCTCCTCGGTCCGCAGTCAAATCCGCAAGGGGGACAAGCAGGGCTTCCGGATCGAGTTTGGAGGCGACGAACTGCTAGACGATTTCTACTCGGTGTTCAGCGTGAACATGCGCGACCTGGGGACGCCGGTCTACGGTAAGCGGCTGTTCAGCGAGTTGCTCAGCATCGGCCCCAGTCGCGCCGAGCTATGCGTTGTGTATCAGGGGCCTTTGGCGATCGCTTGCGCGATGTTGTTCCACATCAACGGAGTGACTCAGGCGCCTAGCGCGAGCGCGCTGCGGTCGCATCGAGCTACCGCGGTGAACACGTGGATGTATTGGCGGATGATGGCCCGTGCTGTGGAAAAGGGAATGTCCACGTTCGACTTTGGCCGCAGCACGATGGAGGGGCCCACCTACGACTTCAAGCGGAAGTGGGGCGCCGAGCCTCAGCCCGCCCCCTGGTGCTATTACGTACGCGAGGGGAACCCCGATGAAATGCGTCCCGAAGGAGGCCGCTATTCGGCCGCAATCCGTACTTGGCAGCGTCTGCCTGTGTGGCTCACCCGTTTGGTCGGTCCGCCCATAGTGCGCGGCATTCCCTAGCCGTCGGTGGGGGAGTCGATGAGGTCAATCCGTATTCAAAGTGTTTCAACCTCAGAGTCCGCGAAGGCCTCGTCGATCGCGTCGTACACTCTGACTTGCTCTCTATTTTGGCGTTGCTGCTGAGATTGCAGGCTATTCTCTGCTTGGTCGAGCCGCTCGCCGAACTGCTGCTGTTGCTGGGGGGCAGATACGGGCAAGGATTCTTCACGCGGTGTGCTTGAGGCTCCAAGCAGCAAGCTCGTATTATTCGTCACGTGGCTTGTTGGCGTAGCTCTGGGTCTCGTCACGACGGGCTGGGTGTAGGCGTCTCTCCAAAAGCCGAAGTCGGCCGCCGATACAGTTCCGTCCCCATTGCCATCGGCGCCGTAACCATTCGGGACGACAAGCCCATATTGGTTAATCCAGGTTCTAAAGTCATTCACCGTGACAGCGCCATCGAGGTCGTAGTCAGCCATTAGCCTCGTAGGAGAGGTCTGACGGTTGAGCTCCACAACATCCTCGGCAGATAGTGCGGAGGCAATGATACGGACGTCGGAGATCGCGCCTTTGTAGCCTGTGATCCGGTTGGGAGCGCCGCCGATGTAAAGCTTCTGGGTTCCCCAACTGGGGTAGTGGATGCCGCCGGCCGAGTCCTCGCTGGCTTGCAGCTCACCGTTGACGTAGAGCCGCAGCGAGCCGCCAGCGTCGGTTGTGTCGAAAGTCATCACCAAGTGGTCCCAATCGCTCCGATCAGACCAATCTCTCCTGTTCACCTCGAAGAACGCATCCACTTGGCTTAGGTCGCCATCGACCACCGAAGCTCGATAGCCGTTCTTTAAGAGGCCTCCCCGTTTGAGCGACAACTCGTACGCCGCAGCGGTGCCTGAATCGAACCTTACGATCGGCGCGTAGTGATTGTACTCGGTGTGATTGACCCAAGCAGAAACCGTGATCGACGAGTGCTGCTTGAGAAGCTCACTGGTTTCGATTTCAACGTAGTCGTCACGGCCATCGAACGTCAGTACACCGTTCTCGTAGACTGCGCCATGGATGACGCCGTCGAGGTTGAAACTTGCATCGTCTTTCGCAACAACGCCGCCATTGCTCTGTTCCTCGTCGAGACTCCAAGCGGCGACGATCGTCTTCTCGGCAGGGTCGAAGCGTACGTCGACTGCGAATTCGAGTGTTGACTTGGCCTCATTCGTGTCCGACGCTTCAAACTTGAAGTTGTGGATCCCCGCCTCTTCGATGCCGGGTGTCCAACTCAGCATACCGGAGACAGGGTCATAGCTTACCCCATCGGGCAGCTGGAGCGCTTCAATCTGAAAGAAATCGCCCTCGAAGTCATTGGCCGAGATGGTCAGCGAGAGATCGGCGCCCACATAGCGAACCAGGTCGTCGATTTCAGCGAAGCTTGGCGCTTTGTTGATCGGTCCTCGCCGTTCCACGTCGATGGGGAGTCGCAAGGTCCGCTCGGACTTTTCACCGATCGGTTCGCCGTTCTCGTCGGTGAGGAAAGCAGTCGCTTGGTATTCACCCACGGTGAGGTGGTCGACATCGACCGAACCAATTAGGTCCGTGGTTTCGAGGGGCACACCATTGATGTCGATTGAAACACGGTCTACGAGTTGGCTGTCACCGAGAACCGCGTAGTAGAGACGGAGCTCGCCTAGATCATCGGTCGCGAGGTTGTAGAACAGACGTGGTTGGGCGTCGAGGCTATCGGGCGTCTCGGTAGCGAGGCCGTTCACGCCGAGGGCCTTGGCTCGAGTCAACGCTGTCTCGCCCGTGTCGCCATCACGCAAGCGAGTCGGTGCGACAGCGCCCGCGGCTGCGGACCCCGTGAACGAGAAAAACTCTTCGTTGGTCAGCCCCTCGGCGCCGTCGCCGAAACGGGAGGAGAGTACGTAGACCGGGGACTGCTGATGGTAGAACACCTCCACATCGATCCCTTCCGCGCCGCCGAAGCTGCTGATCAGGTTCGATTCGGCCGCGGTGTAACTGATCGAGCTGGGGGGATTCCACTCCATGGTGACGTTGTTGGCGGAACCGGGGTTAAGCTCGTCGCCGAACTGCACATTGCGGATCGACATGTCGCGAGTGCCATCGAGCGGTTTTTGGTTCCATGCCCAGACGACAATATTCTGCTCGTTGTCGAGGTAAGAATCCTCGAGTGTCAGAGAGTCGCTGACCCCCCTGCCCCGGTTGAGATAGCCGATCGTCATGTTCTGAATGTCGGCGTTGCGGACGATCGATTCCGAGGCGTGAGCGCCGCCGTGCACAATAGCCGCGTTAGGTGTCTGGTTACTGGGGCCGCCGTTGACGGTAGTCCGGCCGATCTTTCCAGCTTCGCCACGTTGGAGCCAGCCATCGATCTCGTAAGCCGAGCTGTAGTAGAAATTGATGCCCCTGTCAGATATATGCCACGCCTTCGTGTCGGAAATCCGGTTCGCTTTAGCGCCCGGTTGCAGCTCGCGATTGCCAATCGTCCAGATCGAGACGCCTTCTCTTGTAGCCCCGTAGAACTCATTTCCATAAAAATTGTCGACCGCTTCTTCGACGAGATTGACCACGCTGGATTCACTTGCATTCCGTAGGTCCGCGCCAGCGAAAAGTGGCGTGTTGACCTCTCGGTAGGATCGACTATTGCGGGTAATCGGTGTATTGCCTGCATAAACCAATACGGCAGTCCCGTGCACATTGGCCGCTACATTGTTGCTGAAAGTGCTTAGCGGCCCGGCGAGCCAGTAAGCGTTGCCGCGGTCGCCGGTGTTGAGTTCCTCGGGGCCGTAACTGTCTTCGCCTCCGTTGACGCGGACGACGAAGTTGTGATCGAACAAGTTGCCGGTCTCGTTGCCCGCTTCGGTGGCGAAGGATGCGCCGTCGATGTCGTAGTAAACGTTGTCGCGGTAGAGACCGAAGTGCGCATTGTGGACTGTGGTGCCCCATTTCAGGCCGCCGTCGATGACGTTGCCTACCGAGATCGCCTGGTACCGTTCGCCCTCGTAGCTGAGGCCCTCCTCGGAGCCCCACAAGTGATGGTGGTGTTGGCTGTAGCGACCGACCTGGTTCGTCCCGATGTGTGTGACGGCGCCACTCTCGTCGTAGGTTGTCGAATCGAGCCGCGCGGCGCGAGTCCGCCCCAAATCTTTCATCGCGACGTAACGCAAGTCGGCGTTGGAAGTAGCGACGAACATCGTGTGGCCGCGGACCCCATCGGGATTCTCCGAGCGGATCACGATGTTGCGAGTGAGCGAAGCGGCGTGAGCCGCCAAGGTTTCGCCCTCTTCCGTTTGAGTCGGGCTGCCGTCGGCGTCGCGCGGGCCCTGATGGTTGTATGCCAGCGGCTCCTCGAGGGTGATCGTCGACCCGTCGATCGCCGCGATAGTCACGGTCTCCCACTGAGGCGTGTAGGTGTAGTAGCCATCGAGCGAAACCGGGTTGATCTGCCGGGTGTCGGGAAGCACGATCGTGTCCCCCACGCTCCAGCCATCGGTGTTGTCGCTGAGAACTAGCTGATCGTCTCCCGCCATGGCGTCGCCCGCCAAGCGGATGAACGTGTTGGTTACCGGCGAGCCGTGCATAACGACGGTGCCGAACGACAAGAGCGCGTTGCCATACTGCGAAGGATCGACGCCCGGGTTCTCGACCGTACCTGTTTTGTAGTGATAGCCGTCGGCGTTCGGCGTATCCGTGAACACGATCTCGCTGGTCACACCCGCCTGGACAGGATCATCGGCCGTGCCAATCGTCAGCACGCCAGTCGGCAACACCATGATCTCGTTGAGGTAGAGCGACGTGTCGGCCGTGGTGCTGAACTCGAGCACGCCCGAAACCTCGATCACATCGAGTCGGGCGAGCGAGTCGACGTCGTAATCGACCTCGTGCCCCTCAAGGATTGACACCACGTCATCGACGCCCGGCACCGTGCCGGTGCTCCACGTGTCGGGGTCGGACCAGGCGCCGTCACGCGCCGATAGCACAGTTGGCTCGGCGCCGAATCGCGGGATGCTGTCGGATGGCGTGTTGACGTGGGTCGCGGTGACGTTGATGAGCGAGGGCAGAGCGGCGTCCAGCATGACGCGAGACTCAAGCCCCTCGAAACGCGGAGTGCGGGAGCGGCGTGGTTTAGAAACGGACAAGTTGCGATTTCGGGGCATAGGGGAGATGGGGGGCGAGGGGGCTGGACTGGCGCCCAAAATGCGCCGGAGGCCTCGAGGCCCTAGGCACGCTTGAATTGGCGAAGCGGAGAGTCCTGGCGAAGAACTGGGCCAGGGCTAGGAATTTGATTCCTAGATACTCAGGCGGAACGGATTTCGTGATGCTCTGGGACTAGGTCGCTACTCGTATCACCTACCTGAGCGAGCATTCTACAAAAATCCTCCTTCCTTCCCACGCTAAATTATCTAATCCTCACAAACGGTCTAGCGGCCTGGTTGGGCCTTTTCGGCATCTCGTATCGCGCGCTCCAGCTTGCAGGTTTGTCCGACACCATCTCATGGCGTTGTTTTGCTGCAAGGGTGGGTTTGCTGCGGCACCGAGAGATCGTAGGCAGTTAAACTAGAGGCTTCCCACGGACCGAAAGTGATAGCGACAAGGCTTTTTTCGGATTCGCCCGTGCAAGCGTTCCGCAGCAATCCATGCATCAAGGCTGGCCGTTCCGACTGCCGCAGCAGAGCACCATTGCCCGAGCCAATTGATCAGCCTGCAGAGACCACCGCCCGCGAACGGCTTTGGGCCGTGGCTTTAGCGATAGCAGGCTTACTGGCGTTCGCCTATCTGTCCTTTTTACCGCTGCAGCTACGCGATGTTTCTTTGTCAGAGGCCCTGGAGCGCGCTCGCCGAATTCCGTGGCTCGACATTGACCTAGCCCATCGAGCGGATTGGGTTGCTAACGGGCTGATTGCCTTGCCGCTAGGCATACTGGCTGGGGCGGCGCTGTGGCGCCGAGGTCGTACTTTCTGGAACCTCGCCGCGGCTGCGGTCTCGTGGTGTTTGCTCACCGCCGCTGTGCTGGCCGTCGAAATCGCTCAGATATGGTTTGCGCCACGCACCGTCTCATGGAACGACGTCGCATCCGAGGCGGTAGGCATAGGGATCGGGCTCCTGATCTGGGCCTGCTTAGGGCCTGCGCTGCTAAAGGCACTGAGACGTTTAGCAGCCGCTGATTCCGGAGAACCGCGTGTCGCGGCCCTGCTGGCCTTGTATGCGTTTGGACTCTACGCACACGAAGTGATGCCTCTCGACCTCGTCGGCGTTGAGGGGCTTAGCGTAAAGTGGGAGTTGGGGCGCCTCCAACCATGGCCTCGTGTGGCATCGGGGGCCGATTTCTTAGACCCGCGTGATATGTTGGCGGCGGTTTGCAAATTCGTCCCGGTCGGCGTTCTCTGTTTTCTATGGCGAGCCGCAGCCGTCGACCGGCGTGCAGTCTTCTACATGGCGGCGCTAGCTGCGGCGCCTGAAGTTTGCCAAATCATGCTCTTCAGCCGCACCGCCTCGATGAGCGACGTACTAATCAACGCCTTGGGCATTGCCGCGGGCTATCTGGCTGCGTCTCGCTGGCGAACGGTGCTGATTAGCTTGGCGCCACTGTGGCGACGCAAATGGGCGTTGGCTGCGGTCACGCTGATTGCCTGGGGAGCCGCGATCGCAATGATCATCGCCCTGCTGTGCATGGACTGGGAGACGGTACTAACCGACCGCTCAATGGCTCTAAAGCGGCTCAACGGGTTTTGGGAGCCCCCCTTCGCGTCGCTCTATTGGCTCTCAGAACTCGAAGCGCTATCGAACATCTTGAGCAAGAGTGCGATGTGGGCGGCGCTCGGCGCCCTGCCCGCCATCGCTGTTCGGCTGGGCAGCACCAGCCGAACTCATCACCGCGCCGCCGATGTGGCTGCAATCTTGTTGCTCTCGTCGATAGGTGTTGGGGTCGAATGCCTGCAAGCGTGGCTTCCTCCCCATGTCCCCTCGTTGACCGACTGCTTGCTGTACGCCACCGGCTCTTGGGTGGGGGTCACGATTGTCCGATACTGTTGGCCGGCGGGCCTTCAACCGTCGGGAGATAGCGCCCGCTTCAACGTGGGCGTCTGAATGGCCTGCCCGCCGCGGCTAAAAATTCTTCGTACCAACCGAACGCAACGCAACTTACCGATGTCGCACAGGCCGCCACTCACTCGCCCCGAAGCGGCCGCCATCTACGGGTTTCTAGCCTTGGTGCTCGTTCTGGGTTCTTGGACAAACGGCGGCGATTTAACAGCCGACAGCGGTTTGGCGCCGCTAGCCGAGCAGTCGCAAGGCGGGCGCGTCGCCGACAGGCTGGTGAATTCCTTGCTGGGATTCGCCATGGGGGGGGCGGCTTTCGCGGCAATGTTAGGCGGGAACTCGCTCCGTTCGCGATGTGTTGGTTGGCTGCTAGCGGTCTTGTCGCAACTCGTGTTAGGTGTAGCGGTCGAATATGGTCAGGCGTGGCTCGCCGGCCGCACGAGTTCCTGGCATGACCTCTTGGCGCAGGTCCTCGGTGCAGCCACTGGGGCGGGTCTTGTTGGATGCTTCACCCCGTTGCCGAAAGGCCGCGAATCTCTAGACACACAGCCCAGCGACCCGCCCAGGCGGTGGCGAACAAGGCTGTTGCTGCTGACGATGGTCGCCCTGCTGTGGAACGCCTGGCCGCTCGACGTCGTCAGTGGGCCCGATGAGATAGCCGCCAAGTGGCGTGGCGGCGAGTATCGGCTGCTCCCTGAGTCAGCCGCGCAGTCGCTCGCCATTGCGGGTGAAGCGTTGTTCGCGTTCGCGTACGGATACGCCCTCACGGCGTGTTGCGGCCTGCGGCTGACTGCGCGTGAAGCCGGCTCGCAGTGTGTGCTGGTCGCGGGCGCCCTGGCGTGCGTTCGCCTGGTGACGGTTGGCGCCCCTCTCACCATGGTGGGAGTAGCGGTGATCAGTCTCGCTTCGCTCGCAGGCGGCTTGTTAGTGCGTTGGCGCCATGCTCAGCACCAGATCTCAAACAATCCTCGCCAAACCGCGTTTCGAGTTCTCGCTACATTGGTGGTCGCGTCGATCACCGCAGTGATGTCCCCGCTCGTCAGTGGGCCCTTAGGATCTCATGGGCTAATCCTAGCGGAGCGGGCGACGATCGATCGGCGTCTCCGCGATATGATTTCGCTCGACTTGCAGTCGCTACTCACAGGCGAGGCGTTTGTATCCTTAGCTAGCCTTGGGGTAACAGTCGCCCTGTTCGTCGCCGCTGGCGCTGCGATGGGCTGGGTTTTCATCACCAGAGTGGAAGGCGATCGGGGGCGGGCTGCCTGGTTTCAATTGGTGGCGGTGTGCTTAGCGACAGCAGCGCTGAGCGAGCTGGTCCAGCTGGCGTTCGCCAACCGCGGCCCCGAGCTAGGCGCTCTAGCGGTCAAAACTTGCGCGCTAGGTTTAGGCGCAGCCGCTGCTTGGAAGGGCTTGGCGATCAGCGCAAGCGAACGCCGAGAGGATCGAGCGTAAGAGATGCAGCGTATTGCGCTGCGGTCGTTCGCGGTGCGAGACCGCCTACGATCAGCCTTGCAGGCTGCGTTTCTGGCGGTTGGTCCGCACAAGGACTCCCGCCACAAGAACGCCCCAAACCATCATGGTGGCCGGCTCGGGATTCGCCTGGAGCTGAACGATCTGGTCTTGCTGCGTGGGGTGCATCAAGGCCATCAGGCTCAGGCTGTCGTTGCCGGTGAGCGAAGGAAGCGAGCCTAGCCACGAGTTGGCTACGCCGATCGCCGTCGCCAAGTCGCCACTCGGCGAGTCATTGGTCACGAAGAACGTTCCCTGGTTGTCGCTCACGTCGAGTGTGGCGGCCAGCGGGGGATTGTCGGTCGGGCCGCTGGGATCCTCGTGGACGATCTCCCAGATCGCGAGCTGGAAAGCGATGGCGTCGACCAGATTCGAGCCCGTCGCGGCCGCCCAGTAGTTGTCGGCCAACAAGTCGAGAGCGGCGGCGCGGTCGGCGCCGATCACATACCCCGGAGCGCCGGCAAGAAACGGATCGGGCGCGGCGGCTAGCAAGCCCTTGTCGTAATCCTGCCAACTCCCTTTGACGTATTGGCTCAGCTCGATGCAGAAAGAAATCAGGTTGTCAGCTTGCCCATCGCCGTCGGCGATGTCGATGAGCTGCAACTCGGGCGTGCCGGTCTCGTTGCGAACGTCCCAGATCTGCTGGCCAATGGTCCCGGCGACGAGATCGCCATTGAACGACAAGCCGACCGAACCCAGCCCGCCGGCAGGGTTGATCTGGAGGAACTTCATCTCCACGCTTGCTTGCGCACTAGCAGCAAAGCTCAGTACGGCCGCGACGGCGCAAGAAAGGACGAAGTGGGTAATGCGTAGAGTCATGCCGTCAACGTGGGGGAACTATCCATGCGTAATCGTGCTTGAAAACGGCCCGGTCCTGCGGCCATAGCGAAGTCACTATCAAGCTATCTTATATTGGATAACCAGCACTCTCCCGTCAATCGGATTGAACCAAGATTTCGCACCTTTTACGGGTGTGCGCACTCCATTGGGGGCGCCACAGGGATTTCCTCGCTGAGGGGGGGCGTCAAGAGTAAGGCAAATCAGCAGGTATATGGCCAGATGCTTGAGCGTTTCGGCCTTTTAGACCAAGCTTAAAGTCTTCTGTGCTGGACTCGGCTACCCGAAATCCCTGCCTACGCCACCCGGCCTATCTATCCCCCGAGCCTCGCGCTCTTCGACTACCTTTCGATAGAACCACCTGCATGCGTACCTTTCTATGTTGTGCATTGCTGGTGGCATCGGGATCCATTCCCGGCAACGCGCAAGCGGGCAAGGTGGTGCTGCTCGGCGACGACTGGCTGCTTTCTGACTACGCGTTCGACGCCTCGCCCACAGCCACCGAGACGCTCGCCGATAGCCTGGCGGAGTACGCGATCGGCCCCGGCGCCGGCGAGGTGCTCATCGCATCGGATCTGCTGCCAATGATCCCCTTCGGCAAACGCGGCGTCACGTCCGACGCTTTCGTGGCTCGCTTGCAATCGTTGGGGCACACGCTCACCGTTGACGCCGCTGCGAGCATGACACTGGAGAACCTCGCGCAGTACGACGCTGTGTTGCTCGCCGGCTCGGTCGGCAGCGGCAGTGCGAACTCCACGGCGCTGGAGCATTACGTGCTCACGGGCGGCTCGGTGGTGATCGCGGCCGGCACGGAAGATTTTAGCTCTTACGCCGACGAGGCCGCTGCCTGGGCGCCGCTGCTTGAAGCGTTCGGGCTCGAACTGGGGGCCACGGGTCTTGGGCCTGCGTTCGGCACGATCGCCGAGGTTCCCGCCTCGACCACCGCCGGCTTGCCGGGCGACGGGTCGAGCCACCTCTCGTGGAGCTCGGGCCAGGTAGCCACGGCCGCCTCGACGACCAACCCTCGCACGACCGTGGCGGTGCGCGGCGATTTCAGCGGCCTGGGAGGTGGCCCTCAAGGCGCGCTGAATGACGTGATCGCCCTCTACGAGGCGCCCTACCTGCCGGGCGACTTCAACGACAACGGCGTGGTCGACGCCGCCGACTTTACCGTCTGGCGCGACGCCTTGGGCGAGTCGGTCACGCTGCCGGGCGACCCGACGCCGGGCACGGTGACCGAGGCCGACTACGACGTGTGGGTGGTGAACTTTGGCGAGACGGCCGGTGTGGCCGCCGCTGCCTTGGGCGTTCCCGAGCCGGGCGCCGTGGCGTTGGCGTTTATCGTCTACGCCGTGTTCGGGGCAAGTTCATGGCGGCGACCAGTCCAGTCATAATGAACGTGGATGGTTCAGGCGCTGATACTCCCTCGGCGGCGATCGGCGTCACGGCAATGTTGTCGAAATAGCCGTAGATGCTCGAAGTATTAACGGCCGGTCGGAGGTACCTCAACTCGAGGTCGTACCACCCCGGGGCGAGGCTGGTGACGACGCCGCTGAGCGAATCGCGGATTGTCTCGCCGCCGCTGATCGTGACGCCGTTCATGTCGACAACATCGACCATGTGGCCGGCGAGCCAGAGTTCAAACCTTCCGGGCGCTGTGTTGCCAAATCCCGAGTTGTTGAACGACGCGATGTCGGCGGTCGCTTCGTAATCTCCTCCGACGAGGAAGATCGTTTGCAGGACGCCGCCTCCCGCGACTTCGTCGTCTAAGTAGTCGTCCTGGCCGGCTCGGATCGCCATGGCGTACGAGGAAGATCCATCGCCGTCGGTGTCGAAGCTCCGCCGTCCCGGTGAGTCGAAGTAGAGGTCTGAGTTGGCGGTGGCGGTCGGGGTCCATCCGGTTAGACCGCTCAGCTCGAATCCTTCATTCACGACGCCCGGCGTCGGAGCCTGGCTGTAGTTCTCACGCCACACCTCATAGTCGTCTTCGTCTACTTGTCCGTCGCCGTCGCCATCGGCTCGCAGGTCTTCGCGGCTGTGGAGCG
This sequence comes from Pseudobythopirellula maris, assembly GCF_007859945.1. GTDB lineage: Bacteria > Planctomycetota > Planctomycetia > Pirellulales > Lacipirellulaceae > Pseudobythopirellula > Pseudobythopirellula maris. The sequence continues at coordinate 173,648 of NZ_SJPQ01000001.1, forward strand.
TGTCGCGCCACACGGTGAAATCGGCCGCGTTCGCCCAGCCGTCGCCGTTGTAGTCGCCCTTCAACGTGGGGGATGAGAAATCGATCTCAAGCAATGGACCGGCGCCGAAAGAACTCTCGTCCGAACGCACTCCTAGGTAGAGAGGCGTGTCAACGCTCCGCATTCTCAGGCCAAGATGCGAGGCTCCGCTCGTCACCATTGCTTGCACTCTTTGCAGATCAAGCGGGATCACGACTTCATCGCAGCAGCTTTCGGGAACGCTGAGCGCGATCAAACTCCCCGCTGCCTCGCCGTCGGATAGAGATGCGAGGCCATCGCCCTCGTAGCCGGTGACGGCGATGCGTGGCGAGCCGGAGGAGCTGGTTGCATCGAGCCTGAGGCGCACCGACTCGATTCGGGCGTTCGTTGGAAGGGTCCCGAGTGGGAACTCAATCAAAGTCTGTTCTTCGGGAAAGCTGCTCGATCCCGGAGTGCCGCCGATCAAGAGCGACGTCTCACCGTCGGACAAGATCTTCGTATCGCCCGGCGTGTAAGTGGCGTCGAAAGTGGGGCCGATCGATGTGGAGCCCGCGGGTCCGGCAGGGACGGATACTTCGAAGCGATCGACCGCGGTCAAATGGTCGTTGTCATAGCCGTTGGCGCCGAGTCCGGCGTAGAGCGAGGAATCGAATCGCAACCCAATCGTATCGCTGGTCACCCGATTGCCCTCCATGACCACGCCAACCGATGCGTCACCGTCGGCGCCGAAGTCTTCGAGTTGGATGTCCCAGCTCAGTTGGTTGCCGCTAGTCAGGCCGTACTCCACGCCGAGCTTGTACCATCGCTCCGACTTCAAAGTGCCCACGGGGTAATCGAGGCTGAATCCGGGGTACGAGCCGCCTCCTTGTTGCAACGGGCCGGCGCTAATCGAATCGGAGTCGACATAGCGTCTAATCTCGGCAAACGCGCTGTCATCCCCGAAGGGGCGTCCCGTGGGGCTCTTGGTCAGATAGACCTCGCCAAGGGGAGAGAATGTGCCTGAGGCAATTGGTTCAAGTTGGCCCGTCTTAAAGAATGACGACACGTAGATCGTGTCGCTCGCCTCGGCGAGTGCGAAGCTCTCGGCGGCGTAAGTCAGGTCGTGAGAAGAAGTCGGCGTGAAGGCGCCGCCGCCACTGATGCCGGAGCTTCCCGACCAGAAGGGAGTTGGGCCCCCGGCGATATTGAACTGCGATAGATCGCTAGGCGTATCGAATTCGACGACGACTGCAGTAGCAGAACTCGCTGAAAAGATGGCCAGTATCAACCCAACTTGCCAAGTTCCGACGCCCCACCATGCGTGTCTCATTGGTCTACCACCCTTGGATTCAGGTCTGTGTCGTCGAGTAATGAGCGGCCAACCGGACGCATTCAATTGCATGAGAGAAGACGCCGCGGCGGCACTATAGCATGCCGGTCTTGCGTGTGCGAATCAGCTTGCTGAGCCGAATACGCATCATCCCCCTTTCGCAGGAGGTCCGTGGTAGCGGGGGACTCCTCCTCTTAGTTCAGCGCATCGCGAAGCAAGGAAGATAGTGGCGATAAGCCTTCGATAAACGATCTCGCGACCCAGCAGGCTTCAAGATCGACGCGTTGCCCTAGGCCAGTAGCCCACGATCCGATGCCGGGCACGGTGGCGTGGTTAACTGCGACGTGCGGGGTGAGGATTTCAGCAACATGGTCCCGGCGTCATTCGCTTCGGGTACGCCCAACAACGCCAGTGTGCCGGACCCAATTGGTTGCCGTATCGCTACTTACCGGTGTTGTTGAAGGCATGTCGCAGACTCGCCATTCACGAAGAACGAAGAAGAAGTTTGGCGGTCACAGCGGCGATCGAGTTTTCATAACCGCTGTCCGAAATCGCTTGCAATTGCTCGCGTATCCAGCCCGCGTCGTAAAGCAGCCAGTTGTTCTCGTCGAAATGCGACCTCAGACCGTCGGTATGCGACGCGATGATCTTGCCGGCCGCCAAGCAGAGTTGGACTTTGGGGTTCTTGCGGATCGACTTGGATTCTCGCAATTGCTCCACCAATCTACGGAACACCACTTCACGGGTCGTGGGCTCATTGAAAAGCTTGTAGTTCTTAGAGCGGTTTTCGAATTGGTGTAGACGAGCGGGGAAGCGATTGGTGGCGTGGCGAGGAAGCCGAAGCAGGCAATGCGGTGCATTGTCGATGCAGGCTGACGAAGCCATGACGCCGATCGCGAGCCGAGCGTCTACACCTATGAGCAAACCGCTCTAGCGTAGCTACTGGTAGGATCGAATGCCGTGAGCCTCACGCCGGAAGAGTCCAAGTACGACTTGCACTCGACTACTCGCAGAACGTTGTCTCCCGGTCGATAAGCCACAACGTCGAGCTCCCACCGGGGCGACGAGTGCCTGCCGATCTCTACTTTTTCTGACTTGGTAAGTTTGACATTCAATGAAGTCTGGACCCAAAAACCGTCACGCATGAGGATCGTTGCGATGAGCGATTCGAAAGCGTCCATGGGAGCACCTTGGAGGAGGCAGTTGTCCAGGTATTGAAGATTACCGGTCGACCCGCGCCCCGGCCCCGGCCACGAGCTTCTCCACCTCGGCGAGCGAGGCCATCGTCGTGTCGCCCGGCGTGGTCATCGCCAGGGCGCCGTGGGCGGCGCCGTACTCGACCGCCTGCTGGGGATCTCCCGTGGTGAGCATGCCGTAGATCAGGCCCGAGGCGAAGCTGTCGCCGCCGCCGACACGGTCGAAGATCTCCAGATCGTTGCGCTGCGTCGCCTCGTAGAACTGGCCATCGTGCCAGGCGAGCGCGCCCCAGTCGTTCACCGTGGCCGATTTCACGGCGCGGAGCGTGGTGGCGGTCATCGCGAAGTTGGGGTACTCCTTCACGGCGCGCTCGATCATCCGCTTGTAGGCGTCGAGCGGCAGCTCCTTGTGCCCGTCGCCGACGCCCTCGACCTCCAGGCCCAAGCAGGCGGTGAAATCCTCTTCGTTGCCGATCATCACGTCGACCAGCTTCGCCAGTCGGCGATTCACCTCTTGGCAACGCTCGTGGCCGCCGATCGCCTTCCACAGGCTGGGCCGGTAGTTCAGGTCGTAAGACGTGACAACGCCGTGCTCCTTGGCCTTGGTGAGCGCCTCCTCGACGACGGCGGGCGTGGTGTCGCTGAGCGCTGCGAAGATGCCGCCGGTGTGCAACCAGCGGACGCCTTGCTTGCCGAACAGCTCGTCCCAGTCGATGTCGCCCGGCTTCATCTGGCTGGCGGCCGTGTGGCCGCGGTCGCTGCAGCCCACCGCGCCACGCAGCCCGAAGCCGCGCTCGGTGAAGTTCATGCCGTTGCGGGCCTCGCGGCCGACGCCGTCGAACTTTCGCCACTGGACGAACGACTGGTCGACGCCGCCGGTGTAGATGAGGTCTTCGAGCAGCCGGCCGACCTCGTTGTCGACGAAAGAAGAAACGAGCGTGGTGCGCAGGCCGAAGCAGCGCTTCAGCCCGCGGGCCACGTTGTACTCGCCCCCACCCTCCCACGCCTGGAACGTGCGCGTAGTGCGCACGCGGCCGTCGCCCGGGTCGAGGCGGAGCATGACCTCGCCTAGCGAGGCTTCGTCAAAACGGCAGGAATCGGCGGGCTTGATCGTGAGTGGGGGCATCAGGAATTCACCACAGAGAACACAGAGTTATCAGCACAGAACTAGACGCGGATCAGCGAGGATGCAGCGGATTGTACGCAGATTCAAGCGTGAGTCGATCCGCCGCAATCCTGTGAGCCGTAGTGATCCAGGGGCATTTTTATCCTGGCTCCGTGCTCTCTGTGCTCTCAGTGGTTAATCAAGGCTTTGAGCAAGAGTCACCGCTTCGCGGACCGCCGCCTCGACCGGGGCGAAGTCGCCGCCCGCGTAGAGCTTGGGGGCGACCATCCAGCTGCCGCCGCAGGCGACGACGCTCGGCAGAGCCAGGTAGTCCAGAAGGTTGCCGGGACCGACGCCGCCGGTGGGCATGAACTTCACGCCCCCCTCCACCGCCGAGGCGTAGGGGGCGGAGATCGCTTTTAAGGTCTTCACGCCGCCGAGCGCCTCGGCGGGGAAGAACTTCATCGTGCCGAGACCGCAGTCGAGCGCCGCTTGTAAGTCGGTCGGCGTCGCGACGCCGGGGCAGACCGGCAGACCGAGTTTCTGGCAGCGCTCGACCACCTTGGGCGAGAAGCCGGGCGAAACGACCATCACGGCGCCGGCGTGCGCGGCGCGGTCGACCTGTTCGGCGGTGAGCACCGTGCCGGCGATCACCAACAGGTCGCCCCGAGCGGCCATCGTGCGGATCGACTCCTCGGCCGCGGCGGTGCGGAACGTCACCTCGGCCACCGGCAGCCCGCCGGCGACGAGCGCCGCGGCCAGCGGAGCAGCGTGGGCGGCGTCGTCCAGCGCGATCACCGGGGCGAGCTTGTGGTGGGCGAGCGTCTCGAAGGGGTTTGGCATGGCTTAAGGATTTATTCACCACAGAGGCACAGAGAGCACGGAGGAAAGCACGAAGAATGGGACGCGGATGAACGCGGATTGAAGCGATGAACGCGGATCAGCTTGATTTCTGATCCGCGTCAATCCGCGTCAATTCGCTGAATCCGCGTGCATCCGCGTCCTCTTCTTCTCTCTTATCCGTCTCCGTGTCCTCTGTGCTCTCTGTGGTGAATTTTTCAGAGGTACAGGTTGATGACGTTCTCGAACAGCTCCTGGCGGCCCGAGGTGTTGGGAGCCGCTTCGCCCTTTTCGAGCATGATCTTGCTCAGCGAGTCGAAGTCGTGCTTGCCCGCTTCGATCTCGGCGCCGATGCCCGAGTCCCAGCTGGCGTAGCGCTCGCGGACCATCCCCTCCAGGCGGCCGTCGGCGCGCATGGCGGCGGCGATCTTCAGGCCTCGGGCGAAGGCGTCCATCGAGCCGATGTGGGCGTAGAACAGGTCGATCGGCTCGAAGCTCTCGCGGCGCACCTTGGCGTCGAAGTTCACGCCTCCCGGGTTGAGCCCGCCGTACTTCAGGATCGAGTGCATGCACTGCGTCGTGAGGTAGATGTCGGTGGCGAACTGGTCGGTGTCCCAGCCGAGCAGCAAGTCGCCGGTGTTGGCGTCGATCGAGCCGAGTGCGTCGGCCGCGCCGGCCGCCTCGAGCTCGTGCTGCATCGTGTGGCCGGCCAGCGTGGCGTGGTTCGTCTCGAGATTGAGCTTGAAGTGGTCCTTCAGGCCGTACTCGCGGAGGAAATTGAGACACGCAGCCGTGTCCGAATCGTACTGGTGCTTGGTCGGTTCCTTGGGCTTGGGCTCGATGTAGAACTGCCCGGTGAAACCGATCTTCTTGGCGTAGTCCACGGCCATGTGCAGGAACTTGGCGAGGTGCTCCTGCTCGCGCTTCATGTCGGTGTTCCACAAGCACTGGTAGCCTTCGCGGCCGCCCCAGAAGGTGTAGCCCTCGCCGCCCAGCTCGTGGGTGACTTCCATCGCCTTCTTCACCTGGGCGGCGCCGTAGGCGAAGGCCTCGGCGTTGCAGCTCGTGGCGGCGCCGTGCATGAACCGCGGGTTCGAGAACAAGTTGGCCGTGCCCCACAACAGCTTCACACCGGTCCGCTGCTGCTCTTCTTTGAAGACCTTCACGACGGCGTCGAAATTGTCGTGCGACTCCTGCAGCGACTCGCCCTCGGGCGCCACGTCGCGGTCGTGGAACGCGTAGTAGGGGGCGCCGAGCTTCTCGAAGAACTCGAACGCCACGCGGGCGCGGTTCTCGGCGTTGGCCACGTCATCGACGCCCGACTCCCAAGGCCGCACGGCGGCGCCGGGGCCGAAGGGGTCGCTCCCCTGGCCACGGAACGTGTGCCAGTAAACGACGCTGAACCGCAAGTGGTCCTTCATCGTCTTGCCTTCAACCACCTCGTTCTCGTCGTAGTAACGGAACGCCAGCGGGTTGTGGCTGTCGGGGCCCTCGAAAGGGATGCGTTCGATCTCGGGAAAGGCGGGCATGGCTGATGAGATTTTGGAAAGGAATTAGCCGCAGATGAACACGGATGAACGCGGATGCGGTCTGGTCGGTTGCGTTCTCTTGGCTGCGTTGGAAAAAGTAGGAAACGAATCTCTGTGCGTTGATAGCGAGAAGAGCGTGCCCCGAATTCGGCGTCCGCGATCGTCTGCGCTTGTCTGTGGCTAAGTCGTCTGCGGCTGAGTAAGTCTGCGGCTAGATCGTGATGCTGGAAAAACCGCCGTCGACCACGATGTTCTGGCCCGTGACGAACGACGCGGCCCGTGGCGAGGCCAACCACACCACGGCGCCCGCCAGCTCCTCGGCCACGCCGAAGCGGTTCATCGGCGTGTGGCCGATGATCGACTCGCTGCGCGGCGTCAGGCTGCCGTCGTCGTTGTAGAGGAGCTTGCGGTTCTGCTCGGCGGGGAAGAAGCCGGGGCTCAGAGCGTTCACCCTTACGCCCTTGGTGGCCCACTCGCGCGAGAGGAACTGCGTGAGATTGATCACGGCCGCCTTGGCCGAGGCGTAAGCCGGCACGCGCGACAGCGGCGTGATGCCGGCCATCGAGGCGATGTTGATCACGCTACCCTTACCCGCCACCACCATCGAGCGGCCGAACACCTGGGCGGGCAGCAGCGTGCCTCCGACTAGGTTGAGGTCCGATACCGTGCGCCACGCCTCTTCGGGGATGTCGCAAAAATCGGCGCCGGGCGGCAGCGTGGCGTCGGGGTGATTGCCGCCGGCCGCGGCGACGAGCACCGTCACCGGGCCGAGTTCGGCGGCGATCGCCTCGTTGGCCTTCTCGAGCGACGAGCGGTCGAGGGCGTCGGCCGCTTGGAACATGGCCTTCGCGCCAAGCTTCTCGAGCCGGTCGACGGCCGCCGCGCCGCGCTCGGGGTTGCGACCCAAGACGGCCACCTTGGCGCCGAAGGCGGCGAGGGCGTCGGCCATCAGGCCCCCCAGCGTGCCGGTGCCGCCAATCACGGCGGCCACCTCGCCGTCGAGCGAGAACAGGTCGCGGTTGATCGTGATCGAGGGGGCGGGGCTCGTGGTCATCGGCTCGGGCATCGGTGGCTGTTGGGGCGTTCGTGCTTGTCGGAGAGTAGGAGGACCGCTGCGCGGTCGACGGACGGCGCCGCTGCGGGCGGCCGAGACTGGCGAGTATAGCCGGGCGGCGGAGCGGGTTGAATGGTCAACCGGCCGGCCTCGGCATCGCCCCTCTAACCGTAACGGCGAAACGAACCCGAGCGTCGTGGCCGGCGACCGTACGGGACGTTCTCCGATTGCGCAATAGTGTGTCGCGATCAGGGGCCCGAATGCAGTGGGATTGCGGTATCCGGGGACGTTGCTGCAAAAAGGACAAACTGCCCTCGGAGCTGCTCCTGCAAGGTGAGTGTGGAGTGCGAGGTGACACCTCACTAGCCGCCGAGTTTAGCGTTTTCTTCCTGTGAGGGGGGCATCGTGCCGAGCGTCGCCGGGGTTCTCCCGAGCCACGCCGGCGGCATGACCTTCGGTTGGGAGGTGCTCTACCACCCGCACGACGTGACGATCCGTCTGGCGGACGTCGGCGTGGCCGTGCCGGAGCCGGGCGGGTTGTTGCTGGCCGCCTGCGGGGTGCTGGACTTGCTGCGGCGCCGGCGAACGGTCGACCCCGGCGCCGCGATCGCCGATACTCTCAGAGTAGCCCGCCGCCCCCTGCCCTTTCTGTGAGCCCACGCCATGGCCGAGCGCGAGACGCTGTTCACCAAGATCATCCGTCGCGAGATCCCCGCAGAGATTGTCTTCGAAGACGACCGCTGCTTGGCGTTCCACGATATCTCGCCGCAGGCGCCGGTGCACGTGCTGGTGATCCCCAAGAAGCCGATCGCCTCGTGCGATGAGCTGGCGGACGACGATGCGGCGCTCGTGGGCCATCTCTATTTGGTGATGCGTGACTTGGCCCGCAAACTCGGCCTGGGCGATGGCTACCGCATTGTGGTCAACACCGGCGCCGACGGCGGTCAGGCGGTCGACCACCTCCACTTCCATCTCCTGGGCGGCCGCCAACTCAATTGGCCGCCGGGTTGAGGGCCCACGCTTCGTCCCCAGGGGCGATCCTCATCGGCGCCGCTATGCTCCAGCCTGATCGAGTGACGGCCCCCCAAGCGGGTGTTAAGTCGTTCCGGTTGGGCGGTTGGAGCTGCGGCGTGGCGGGATCTTTAGCTTTTGCGCACCACCTTCCGATTCTGACAACGGGAGAGGCGGCTCCTAATAGCTATCAAGCAGCTCCGGGATCAAGGTTCCGGTGGCTTCTCGAATTCAATGGATTGAATCGGATAGGAACGGAGTCATGACTCGCTTTTTTAAGGTTTGCAGCACGCTCACGATTTTTGGTGCGTTCTGCGTATCGACTCCGGTCCATGCCGCAGACCTCCAGGCGAGCCTTTCCGATGCGCTCGCCGAGATCGGCCCCGCGCAGCCGGCCGACGGCATGCAATACGTCACCAACACCGTGGCGTTCGTCACGCCCGCGAGTTGCTGCGAGCCCAGCTGTGAGTGCGATGAGCCGAGCTGTGGCTGCGAGCCCAGTTGCGGCTGCGAAGACCCCTCGTGCGGCTGCGAGGCGGGCTGTTGCGGCTCGGGCTGCTGCTGTGTAGCGGGCCCCTGTGGTTGCTGCCCGGCGGCCAAGAAGGCCCCCAAGCCGAACCCGTGCGCCGTCTCGCACAAGGGTGTCTACTACGCCAACGACTTCAGCTACCTCAATAAGCCGTGCCACAAGCATTGCTGCTTGGGCGACAGCCTGAAGCAGATGTCGTTGGGCCCCTGCGGCCAGTACGGCAAGCTCGACATCGGCGGCGAGCTGCGGCTCCGCTACCACGACGAGCACGGCATGGGCCGCGAAGCGGGTAACAACGTTGGCTTCCGCGACACGGACAACAACTTCCTGCTCACGCGGCTGCGTCTGTACGCCAACTACAAGGCGAACGACTACCTGCGTTTCTACGTCGAGGGCATCTACGCCGGCCTCAACAGCGAAGCCGCCTACTTGCCCCGCCCGATCGACGAGAACTACGGCGACCTGCTCAACGCGTTCGTCGACGTGAAGCTGACCGATTGCCTCACGGCCCGCTACGGACGCCAGGAGCTGCTCTACGGCGCCCAGCGCACCGTCTCGCCGCTCGACTGGGCGAACACCCGTCGCACGTTCGAGGGCGCCAAGCTGATGTACGCCAAGGACGACTGGAAGATCGACGGCTTCTGGACCGAGTTCATGCCCGTGGACGCCGACGACTTCGACTCGCCGGACGACGACCAGCAGTTCTACGGCATGTACAGCACGTACACCGGCCTGGGCACAACGACGGCCGACATCTACTACCTTGGCTACAAGAACGAGACCTCGAACTTCGACCTGCACACGGCCGGCCTGCGGATGTTCGGCCCCATGAAGTCGTGTGACGGCTGCGACCGCGGCTGGATGTACGAGGTCGAGGGCGCCTACCAGGGCGGCTTCAACGCCGGCACGGACCAGGAGGCGGGCTTCGCCACCGGCGGCATCGGCAAGAAGCTCAACGCCCCCTGGAGCCCGACCGTATGGGTCTACTACGACTACGCGTCGGGCAACCCGTCGGCGGCGGTCAACAACTCGAACAACGCCTACAACCAGTTGTTCCCGCTCGCGCACAAGTACCTCGGATTCATCGACGCGGTGGCGCGGCAGAACGTCGAGTCGCCCAACATGCTGATCACGATGAAGCCGACCAAGAAGCTCAGCCTGCTGGCGTGGTACTACTACTTCATGAGCAACCAGTCGGGCTCGACCGTGCCGGGCGTGGCGATTCCGAGCGGCGCGGCGAATCAGAACACGTTCAGCGACCACCTTGGCAGCGAACTCGACCTAGTGGCCAAGTACGCCCTCAAGCCGCGGACCGACATCTTGCTGGGGTACTCGCACTTCTGGGCCGGCAACAAGATCACAGCGCCGGCCGAGGACATCGACTTCTTCTACGCTCAGTACTCGCTGCGATTCTGAGCGAGGCACTGTCTGAGAACTGCTCTTGCCGGATCGCGGAGGAGTGTCGCAAGCTGAGGTCATCCGTTTCGATTCGGCCCCGTCGTGCGATCACGGAGTCGCCCCTCGGTCCGGCGCTCGGTGTTTGGCCGCACGACGACGCGTTGCTCTTACTGCTGCTCGACGGCGGCGACCGCAGCACCGCGGAAGAAGACTCGGCGGAGCCCGCGTCACGCGATGAGGCCCTCGGGGACGCCCTTAAAGAAACGGACGACTGGGAAGAGCCCACGGCGTTGCAGCAGGCGGGCGTAGGGCGTTGGTGATCATCAGCCACGGGCTTACTACGCACCCCGGTGCTAAACTCTCCGGTACATCAAGATGTCGTCTGCGTAGCGGCCTTCGCCGAGCTTCACCTCGCCCACCCGGCGGCCTTCTACGACGAACCCCCTCTTCTCGTAGAGGGCGATCGCCCGGGCGTTCGACGCGATGACCGCGAGGCTGAGTTTCTCGATCGTTGGATTGGCTACGGCCCACGAGACGAGCGTGCAGAGCAGCAGGCCGCCGATGCCCCGTCCTCGCCATCTCGGTGTCACTCCCATGCCGAGCACGCCCCGGTGCGCAAGACGTGCGTGCGGGCCGGTGCTCATGTGCAGGCAGCCGACCAACTCGCCACCCGACTTGGCCGCGCCCCTCTCGGCCACTATGCACAACCAGTCGGGGTGGTCGAGATGCCGGCGTATCATGGCTTGTTGATCCTCCACCGACGCCGAGTGCTCTGCGAGCAACCGGATCTGCCCCTCGCCATCCGTGAGCAGTTGGCGTTGCAACTCGATGACCGAGGCGGCGTCTGTTTCGGTGGCCGAGCGGACCGTTACGCTAGCCCCGTTCTTGCACACAATTTCTGTGGTCGCGAGGTTTGCCATTGGCTTTGTGTGCGTAGGTAGGGTCGCCATTCCGTTACCCTGGCAGTCTAGCCCCACCCATAAGTGAAGTCAGCCACGTGCGTAGCTAATCCCGCAAGCATAAGATGAGGCTGTCATCAAAAATAATCTTCGCTCAGCCGCCGGCGAGCTAAATCATCTTTCGATTCGCGCAGGCGAAGTTCCCATTCAATGGTTGGCCGCCGGGGACGTGTGGAGTTATCCTATAGCCTCGACCGTTCGGGGAGATCGCTGCTGGCGAACGCTCCTCTCACTCTTCAACCATATCGCGCGTCGCAGCAGTCGCTCGGCTCCCGCTCATCCCTCTTGTGCAGACCGTTTCCATGAAATCGCTCCTCCGCTCTTTCGGTGTTTGCCTTCTCTTCGTTGCGGCATGGGCCAACGCCGAGTCGCCCCGCTACCTGACGCCCGGCATCTACACGGCCGACCCCTCGGCGCACGTTTTCGACGGCCGGCTGTACGTTTACCCCTCGCATGACATCGAGTCGGGCATTCCCCAGGATGACCTCGGCAGCCACTTCAACATGCAGGACTACCACGTCTTCTCGATGGACTCGGTCGACGGCGAGGTGACCGACCACGGGGTCGCCCTGTCGGTCGAAGACGTCCCCTGGGCCAAGCGGCAGATGTGGGCCCCCGATTGCGCGCACAAAGACGGCAAGTATTACCTTTACTTCCCGGCCAAGGATTATGACGACGTATTCCAGATCGGCGTCGCGGTCAGCGACAAGCCGGAGGGCCCCTTCAAGGCCGAGGCCGAGGCGATCCCGGGCTCCTACTCGATCGACCCGTCGGTCTTCGAGGACGAGGGCAAGTACTACCTCTACTTCGGCGGCATCTGGGGCGGGCAGTTGCAGCAGTATCGCGACAACCAACGGACCGGCGCCGACCAGGAGCCCGCCAGCGACGAGCCGGCGCTCTGCCCCAAGGTGGCGTTGCTCGACAGCTCGATGCGTTCGATGGCCGAAGAGCCGCGCGACGTGCTCATCCTCGACGAGAAGGGCGACCCGCTGCTAGCGGGCGACAACGCCCGTCGCTTCTTCGAGGCGGCGTGGGTCCACAAGCACCAAGGCAGATACTACTTGTCCTACTCGACGGGCGACACGCACAACATCTGTTACGCAACGGCCGACAGCCCCTACGGACCCTTCACCTACCAGGGGGTCGTGCTCACCCCCGTCGTCGGATGGACCAACCACCACAGCATCGTCAAGCACGACGGGCGTTGGCTGTTGTTCCATCACGACAGCCAGCCCTCCGGTGGCCAAACCCACTTGCGTAGCATCAAGGTGGCGGAACTCCAGCACGACGAGGAGGGACGCATCGAGACGGTCCAAGGCGGCGAGAAGCAGTAACCTCGGTGGAATAGCTCGTTGGTGTCGCCAGTCAGGTGATAGCCAAGGCTCGAGGCTCTCAGTAAACGTCGCGCACGTAGCGATGTTTGGCGCGCAGGTCGTCAACAAACGCTTTGGCGCGTTCTTCGGTCATGCCGCCGTGTTGGGCCACGACGTCGTGCAACGCGCGGTCGACGTCGGCCGCCATCCGTTTGGCGTCGCCGCAGACGAAGAAGTAGCCGCCCTGCTTGAGCCAGGCGTAGAGCTCCTCGCCGTGCTCGCGCATGCGGTCTTGCACGTAAACCTTCTCGGCCTGGTCGCGGCTGAAGGCCGTGTCGAGGCGGGCCAAGAGGCCGGCGTCGACGAGCCTTTCGAGTTCGTCGCGGTAGAGGAAGTCGCTCGCGGCGTGCTGGTCGCCGAAGAAGAGCCAGTTCTTGCCCGGCGCGGCGGTCGCTTGGCGCTCCTCGAGGAAGGCCCGGAACGGCGCGATGCCGGTGCCGGGACCGACCATGATCATCGGCGCCTTGGGGTCGGCGGGCGTGGTGAAGTCAGCGCTCTCGTGCAGGAACACCCGCACCGTCTCGCCCACGCCGAGCCGGTCGGCGAACATGGTGGAGGCGACTCCCTTGCGGGCCCGGCCGCCGAGTTCGTAGCCGACCCGCCCCACGGTGAGGTGGACCTCGCCGGGGTGCTTCTTGATCGAGCTCGCGATCGAGTAGAGCCGCGGCTGCATCGCGGCGAGCGTCTCGAGGAAGCCGTCGGCCGTTACTTTGGCGCCAGGGGCAAGGGCCAACACGTCGAGCACGTCGAGGTCGTCGATCGCGTCGTCGTCGATCAGCTCGCGGAGCTTGACCCGCTCGTCGGCGTTGGGCGAGAGCTTGATCAAGAGCTCGACGAGCTCCTCTTCGACGTCGCACAGGTTGAAATCGGTGACCAGCGCCTCGCGGAGCTTCTTCTCGCCGTTGTCGGTGGAAACGGCCGCGCCACCGTCGAGGCTCGTTGCGCCGAGGACCATGTCGACCAACTCGGGGCAGTTTGTGGGGTAAACGCCCAAGGCGTCGCCGACACGGTAGTCGAGACCGCTCCCCTCCAGGTCGATCTCGACATGGGCGGTGTGCTTGCTCGACCCCTCGCCGTTGAGGTTGTACGACGCCTTGAGCTTGGCGGGGTAGGGATTCGAGCGGGTGAAACCGGCCGCGGTTGCCGGCTTAGCCGTTGCTGTGGCCCCGTTGGATGACGGAGCCCCGCCCCCTTCTTTCACCAGCTTCTTGAGCATCTTGCTCGTCTCTTTGCCGCCGGGTGAGCAGAGCGTCAGGCTTTTCTCTTCGCCGCGGGCGATCGCCTCGCTGTACGTTTGGCAAAGGTAGCCGCAGGCACCGCAGTCGAGCTGGGCCATGGCGGCCATCATCTTGCGTTCGATCGGCTTCTCGGCGGCCAGTTCGAGTCGCTCGTCCATCGCCAGGCCCGGGTCGTGCCAGGGGAAGTCTTCCTCCTCTTCCTCAGCGGGAGCCTCGAGCAGCGCAGTCGCCGCGTCGGCGCCATTGCTCTCGACGCCAATCCAGCCGGCCAAAAAGCCGTTGAGCCACGCACGCTGCTCGTCGTTGAACGGCGCCGTCTCGGGGATGATGGATACGCTCATGGTGCTGCTAAATAGGGTTCATTTATCGAACCACAAAGGAACGACGGAACAGAGTAAGGAAAGGAACCACGACGACACGACGAGCACGACGCAAGAAATTTCTGCAAAGCAAATTCGTCGTGCTCGTTGTGTCGCTGTGGTCCAACTCTTCGTCGTTCCTTGGTTCCTTCGTGGTTCGCAATCAAGCCACGGAGACCGCGGCGAACAGCTCTTTCAGTTGGTCGATCTCGTGCCGCGAGGTGAACTCGGCGAAGCCCTCTTCGGGCGAGGCGCGGTGGTCGAGGTAGGCCTGCAGCATGCCAGCCACGACGGCGGGGCAGTCGTCTGCCTTGAGCTTGGGGAACAGCTCGCGGGCGATCGCCCGGCGGACGCCGTAGCCGCCGCCCACGAGCAGGTCGTAGCCCTCGACCATGTCTTCGCCCTCTTCAACCTTGGCGCCAATGAGGCCGATGTCGCCGATGTAGTGCTGTGCACAGGAGTGGTGGCAGCCGGTGACGTGGATATTGACCGGGTGGTCGAGCTCGATACGCTCCTCGACGTAATCGGAGATCAGCATCGCGTGCTGCTTGGTGTGCGAGGCGGCGTACTTGCAGCCGGCCGCTCCGGTGCAGGCCACCAAGCCGGCCCGCACGCTGCTCGCCCGCCAGTCGAGCCCGAGGCCCTCGACCAGCAGCTTGGCCTCTTCGAGCCGCTCGTCGGGCAGGTTGGCGATCACCAGGTTCTGCCACACGGTCAGCCGGATCTCGCCGTCGCCCAGGCGGCTGGCGATGTCGGCCAAGCCACGCATCTGGTCGCTCGACATCCGGCCGACCGGGAAGACGACGCCCAGGTAGTTGAGCCCCGGTTGTGCCTGCGGGTGGGGGCCGATGTGCGCCGTGCGGTCGTCGCTCACACGCGGCTTGAGGCGGCCGTCCGGCACGCGCCGCAGCTCGCGGCCCATCTCCTTCTCGACCTCGGCGATGTATTTGTCGAAGCCCCAGTCGTCCAGGACGTACTTGAGGCGCGCCTTGTTGCGGTCGGTGCGGTCGCCGTTCTTGATGAACACCCGCACGATGGCGGCGGCGACCGGCACGCACTCCTCGGGTTTGAGCACCACGCCGGTCGGCCGGGCGAAGTCCCTGTGGCCGGTGATGCCGCCTAGGGTGAGCTGGAACGCGACGCCCGACAGGTCGTCGCCCTCCCCCGCTTCAACCTCCACGGCGGTAAAGCCGATGTCGTTCGTGTCTTCGAGCGAAGCGATGCGGCCGCCCCCTTCGAACGCGATGTTGAACTTGCGCGGCAGGCCGTACATCTCGCGGTTGGCGAGGATGTAGTGGTGCATCTCGCGCGCCAGCGGCAAGGTCTCGACGAGCTCGGTGGGGTCGAGTCCGCTGAGCGGGCTGGCGGTGACGTTGCGGATGTTGTCCGAGCCGGCGCCTAGGTTCAGCACGCCGAGGTCCCTCAGGCCCATCAGCACGTTTACGGGGTGTTTAGCGGGGATCTCGCGGTACTGCAGGTTCGCGCGGGTGGTGATGTCGGTGTAGCCGCCGGCGCAGCGGTCGGCGAGGTCGGCCAAGCCCTTGAGCTGCCACGAGTTGATGGCGCCCCCCGGGAACCGCAAGCGGCACATGTAGGAGTCCTGCGCCGGGGCGACGTAGAACATGCCGTAGTATTTGGTCAGGAAGACGTCGGTCTTCTTGGGGAACTCGCCCGCGGCGGCGCGGTCGCGCATCTCGTCCCACATCGTGAGCGGGTCTTTGTCGCGTTTGGCTTTCTCCTCCGCGACGAGCTTGCCACCGGCGGCGGTCTGGCGGTCTTGAGCCTCACGGTGGATCGCCTCAGGCCCCGTGGGGGCGCCGCCGGCCGGCGCGGCGCCGCCGAGGGTGACCGTCTGCCCCGCTGGCCCGCCGGAGCCGCTCACCACGGGCAGCCCCTGCACTTTGCGCGAGACATCGGCCCCGAGGGCGAAGCCTTGCAGGTAGCTTTGCTGCTCCGGTGAGAAGCCGTTTGATTCGTTGCTGTCGCTCATTTCGCCGCCTTCTCGATGCTGACCGCGCAGTCTTTGTAAGAGGGTTGGTGCGAGTAGGGGTCGAAGTGCGCCAGGGTCAGCTGGTTGGTCACGTCGTAGTGCATGGGGATGAACAGCTGGCCGGGCATCATGGTGGGCGAGACCGTCACGCCGACCTCGATCCGCCCCCGCCGCGACGTGAGCGCCACGCGGTCTCCGGTCCGGAAGCCCTCTCGCCTGGCGTCTTGGGCGCCGATCTCGACGTACGGCTTCTGCGGGTAGAGCTTGCGCAGCACGGCCGACTTGCTGGTGCGCGTTTGGGTGTGCCACTGCGAGGCGGCGCCGCGGCCGGTGAGCAAGAGGTAAGGAAACTCCTTGTCCGGCGGCTCGGGCATCGGCCGCGGCTCCTCCCACAGGAAGCGGGCCCGGCCGTCTTGGTGACAGAACCGCCCGTCGGCGAACAGCCGGCGTTGCTGATCGACATCCACGGCCTTCTCGGTGCAGGGCCACTGGGCGCCGCCCGCGCGGTCGAGGTCGGCGTAGTCTTCTACGCCCGTGATGTCGCTTGGCAGACCGGCCGAGAGTCGCTGGATGATCTTGAAAGCGGCTTCGGGCGTGGTCCACTCCTTGAACATCTCGCCGCAGCCCCACGCCTCGGCGATGAGCCGCAGGATCGAGAAGTCGCTGAGCGCCTCGCCCGGCGCCTTGCGGACCTTCTTGACCACGCCGAACCGGCGCTCGCTGTTGATGAAGGTCCCCTCCTTCTCGCCCCAGCCGGCGGCGGGCAGCACGAGGTCGGCCAACTGGGCAGTCTCGGTCGTGTGGTACATGTCTTGGACCACTAAGAAGTCGAGCTTTCCCAACAGCTCCCGGGCGTCGCTTTGGTGGATCCAGGAGTGGGCCGTGTTGGTGCAGAGGATCCACAGGCCGCGGATCTTGCCCTCGCGGATCCCCTCCATGATCTGGTGGTAGGGCCAGCTGTCCTCGGTGGGGATTTTCTCGACCGGGATGCCGAGCACGCCGGCCACGTGCTGGCGGTCGCCCTCGTTCGTGAAGTAACGGCCACCGAGCAACCCGGTGGTGTTGCTCCACAGCCGCGAGCCCATCGCGTTGCACTGGCCGGTGATGCTGTTGGCGCCCGTGCCGGGGCGGCCGATGTTGCCGGTCATCAGCGCCAGGTTGATCAGCGCCTGGGCGATGCGGGTCCCCTCGTAGTTCTGGTTGACGCCCATCGTCCACCAGAACGACACCCGTTGCCCCTCGTGGATCGTGCGAGAGAGGGCTTCGATCGTCTCGACCGCGATGCCGCTCGCCTGGGCGGCGCGCTCGGGCGTGAACGCCTGGACGAACTCGGCGAAGCCGTCGTAGTCAGCCGTATGGGCGTCGACGTAGCCGCGGTCGACCCAGCCCTCGCGGATCAGGACGTGGGCCACCGAGTAGAAGAACGCCAGGTCGCTCTTGGGTTTGATCGCCAAGTGCTCGGTCGCCGAGACGGCGGTCTCGGTCCGACGCGGATCGACGACGATGATCTTCGGGGCGTGTGGGTTGCGGCAGACACGCTCCCACATGATCGGGTGGGCGACGCAGAGGTTCGAGCCCACCAGCACCATCACGTCGGACTCCTCGAAGTCCTGGTAGGTGTACGGCGGGGCGTCGTAGCCGAACGACTGCTTGTAGGCCGTAGCGGCGGTAGCCATGCACTGGCGCGTGTTGCCGTCGCCGTGCAGCATGCCCATGCCGAACTTGGCGAGGCTGCCGAGCAGGGCCATCTCCTCGGTGACCAATTGCCCGGTGCTGAGAAAGGCGACCGATCCCGGCCCGCTCTCGGACTGGATCCGCTTGAAGTTGTCACAGAATTCGTTGAGCGCGACGTCCCAGGCGGCCGGCTCGAGTTCGCCGGTGGGGCCTCGCAACAGCGGCGTGGTCGCGCGGTCCGGCGCGTCGAGCACGGAGAGCGCCTCCCAGCCCTTGGGGCAGGCCATGCCGAGGTTCACCGGGTACTCGGTCGTGGGTGACAGGTTGACCGCCTCGCCCTCCTTCAGGTGGATCTTCAGCCCGCAGCCCGTCGAGCAGTAGCCGCAGACCATCGTCGTGGTGGCGTCGGGCTTGATCTTGGCCGGCACCTGACCGAGGCCGAACTCGCCCGGCGTGCGTAACAGGTCTCGCGTCAGCGAGCCGCCGATCGGGTTGTGCACGATGCAGCGCAGCTTCTCGGCGACGCCGGTCGGTTCGGTCTGCTGGGTAGGCGCGGTGCTCATGACTTGATCCCGCCGGGCATCCTGAGGGGAACGACCGCGGAGAAGTACAGGTAACGCTCGGCGATCTCACCGGCGAAGACCGCCGCCAACGCCATGCAGGCCAAGGTCGCCCCGGGCACGCCGCCGATCGTGGCGGCGCCCAGAGTGAGCACCAAGCCGCCCAGGGCGGAGCAGGCGAACCGCAGGGCGGTTTGCACGCGCATCGGCCCGACCATCAGGCCGGCCGACATCGCCAGCGGGTGATCGGGCTTCACCAGCCAAAGCATGAGCCAGGCGTCTTGCAACAGCTTGATCACCGAAGCGGTCGCCACGAGCAGAGCGAGCATGGGGCCAACCACACCGACCGCCTGGTCACGGACGGCCTGGGTGACGCACCAGGTGGCGAGCGTGGCGCTGCCGCCGAGCGTGAGCGGCGTGAGACCGAACTTGAGGAAGGTCATGGCGTGGCTCCAAAGGACGCGACGGGTAAAGATGTAGATCATGGCCGAGCAGAACACGCCCGCGGCGCCGACGGCGATGGCGGAGAGCTCCGTGGGCGCCCGCAGCCAGCTGACCGGAACGGGGACCCAGGCCAGCACCGGCTCGGTCCACGCGCTCGGCACGAGCGGCAGCGCGGCGAGCAGCGTGGCGGCGATCGCCGCCGGGGCGAAGCCGCCGAACACGAGCGCCTCGCGGCTGAGCCACGAGTGGCGCCAGCCGAGGATCGCCCGGAAGGCGTACAGCGGCCGGCCCAGGTGCAGCGGCGCCAACCCGAGACCCGCCAGGCCCATGCCGGTGGCCAGGGCGAACGAGGCGGTCTCGAACCACGGCGAAGAATCAGCGGCGAGCCAACGCGCGAGCGCGGTGAGCGCCACCCCGCCGACCGACGCTTGTGTTAGAACGAGCATCACCAACAGCGGCCAGTGGGCGTGCTGCGGCTCAACGACGCCGCGGTCGGCGCCGATCGCCGTGGCCGACATCGGCCTCTTGCTTCGATAGACGGTCGTCGGCTTCGTGAAGTCCGAAGGCGGCGTGCCGGGGAGCCACTCCCCCTCGAGCCCCACCCGCTTCGATTCCTCGACGCTCACCACCGAGATGCGGATCGCCTGGTTCGGGCAAGCCTGCACACAGGCCGGCGCCTCGCCCTCTGCGAGCCGGTCGTGGCACATGTCGCACTTGCGGACGATGCCCTTCGACTCGCTGTACTGCGGCACCTCGTAAGGGCACGCCATCGTGCAGTACTGGCAGCCGAAGCATTGGTCGTCGAGGTGGCGCACCACGCCGGTGACCGGGTCTTTTTCGTAGGCGTTCGTCGGGCAGCCGGCCAGACAACCCGGGTCGACGCAGTGGTGACACGCCGTCGTGATGTGCTGGATGATCGGCAGCGCGCCCGTCGCTGCTGCGGCGCCCGATTGCGAGCCAAAGTCGTTAAGCTGCCCGACCCAACGCCAGGTCTCGCCCTCCTCCAGCCCGTTGAGGTGGTGGCACGCGCTCACACACGCCTTGCAGCCGCTGCACGCGTCGAGGTCGACGTCGAACGCGTATTGCTCGCCCTCTCCGGGGGCCGTGAGCGGGATCAGGTCGCGGTAGTACTTTGACTGGGCCGGGGCGACGCCCGCCTCGTGCGCGTCGGCGAACCGCTCCACGGGTGTCATCCGCTGCTGCTCATCGAGCAGCGACCGCACCGTTGGCGCGCCATTGACCACAACGCCGCTGTGGCCGTTGCCGGCGTGCGGAGGTGGCGGATCGGCGGTGAGCGTTTCGGGGGGCATGCCTAAGCGGTGTGCTTCCTTTAGCGGATCATCGTGACGATCGCGGCGATACGCTCGCCTTGGTAGAACGGCAAGGCGACGCCGGTGTTCAGCCCGTACTCGCCGAGCTGGTCGCCGCGTCCCGGCTCGAAATCGGGCAGCCGCGTCGATACGAGCGGCGCCCCGGTCTGGGCGGCTCGGCCTACGAGCCCCTGCCCCGGCGCTAGCCGCATCGTCGCGCTTGGGGGCCCCAGGTCGACGAACGGCCCATACACGCCGCTCGCCAATCGCCACACCGTGCCGGTGGGCGATGACCCTTCGGCTGGCGCCCAGATCTCGAAGCAATGGGCGATGGGCGTCTTGGCGGCCGAGAGCATCAGCACGACCGAGTCGATGTCGAGCGTTCCACGCATGATCGGCAGGCTCAAGGCCGAGGCGAGCCCCTCGGCCTTGGCGCCGGCGGCGCGCATAAATTCTTTCGACGCGCCAACGTTGCCGATCAACTGCGGGAAGCGAGCTTCCCGCGTCTTGCCAGGCAGCCCGGCGCCGCGCGGGAACTTGACGTACTGGCTCACTTTGCCGAAACGTTCGAGATTGGCGTGATAACCGTTTTCGAGGCTCAGCTCGTCGCGGTCGTTGCGACGCCACACCTCGAAAGCGCCCTGCGCATTCGAATTGTGGTCGCAGAGAAAAACGACCACGCCGTGCAGCCGCTCGCCGCTGAGGCACGGGATAGCGATGCCGCTGGTGAGACCCGCCTCGCGGGCAGTGTGGTCGCGTACAAAGCCGGCTTGGAACAGGTTGTCGAGCAGCACCGGTGAGCGATCGGCCCACGCCATGCCGGGCAGGCCTTCTCCGGGGGCGAAGGTGATCGTCGCGCTCTCGGCCTGCAACGCTTGGTGCGGCCCGTAAGAGCCGCTGGCCCATTCGAGCCGATCTCCGCTTTCGGTCGGTCGCCACACTTCGACCACCGGGGCCAGCTCACGCGCGGCACCGCCCAGCGTAGGTTGGGTGGCCGTCTCGTCCATGATCGTGATTCCGCCGTAAGTCGTCATATCCCGTCTGCTGGGCCTGGGGGGGAGGATGCTTGCCTGGAAATCGGCGCCTGCGAGCGACGCCTCAAACGGCCGCCGCCAGCGGCGTCTCTTTGTTCTCGCGGGCGATCTCTCTCGCCGGCAGTTCGTGCGTGGTCGTGGTCATCGCCTGGAACACATGCATCGTGCCATCGTCGTTGCTCGAATCGTCGCCGCTGTGGTCTTGCTGCTCGAGGAACGACACGAGACTGCCGCGCAGGTCGTAGTACATCGGGTGCTCGAGCACCTCGCTCCGCACGCGGGGACGCTCGAACGGCAGGTCGAGCAGCTGACCCACCTTGGCGGCCGGGCCGCTGGTCATCATGCAGACACGGTCCGACATGTAGATCGCCTCATCGACGTCGTGCGTGATGATCATGGTGGTGATCCGCTCGCGGTTGAGGATGTCAATGATCACGTCTTGCAGGTCCATCCGCGTGAGCGAGTCGAGCCGGCCGAACGGCTCGTCGAGCAGCAGCATCCGCGGCTTCAGCGCGATCGCCCGGGCGATGCCGACGCGCTGCTGCATGCCGCCGGACATCTCACGCGGGTACTTGTTCATCGAGTCGGCGAGCCCCACGGCGGCCAGGTAGTGCTCGCAGATCTGACGACGTTCCGCCTTCGTGCCGTGCGGGTAGACCTGGTCGACGCCCAGCAGCACGTTCTCGAGCGACGTGAGCCACGGCAGGAGGCAGGGCGACTGGAACACAACCGCTCGGTCAGGCCCGGGGCCCGAGATCTCGCGCCCCGCCACGGCGATGCTGCCGCCCGAGGTCTCATTGAGACCAGCGACCATCGTCAGCACCGTGCTCTTGCCACACCCCGAGTGGCCGATGACGCTCACAACCTCGCCCTTACGCATGATCAGGTCGAAGCCATCGACCACCACCACGTCGTCGGCGTACGGGTTGGGGTACGCCTTGGTGAGATTGAAGATCTCGACGTATCGGTTGTCGTTTGTGTTAGACATTCAGAAGCCGCCCACGAATAAAGACGAATAAGTAACGAATCGAAGAACAGTTCAAGCATTCGGTGGCAGAAAAACCGGTCGTATTTGGAGTGTGTGTGGAGAGTGAGGGTTGAGTGTCCATAAAGCCTTGTGATTCATTTGCCGCAATTTGCGCGTTTTCGTGGGCTATTTTCTTCAGCCCACAAGATGCACCGGCTCGCCCGGCAGCACCGGCTCGAGGTCGGGCAGCGGTGTCTCGGGCCGGATCACGAGTTGCTTGGCCTCGCTGTTGATCCGCAGCATGTAGTTCGTCACGTCGTTGCGCAGGCGCTTGAATTCGGGGTTGAAGTTGAGCGTCGCGCGGTCACGCGGCCGGGGGAGCGTCACCGGGAAGTCTTGTCCCAGGTACGAACTCGGCCCCGGGGTGAGCGGCACGATGCGGTCGGCCATCAGCACCGCCTCGTCGACGTCGTTGGTGATCATCACCACCGTCCGTTTGTCTTCTTCCCAGATGCGGATGATCTCGTCCTGCAGCACCGCGCGGGTGAGCGCGTCGAGCGCCGAGAGCGGCTCGTCGAGCAGCAGCACCTCGGGCTGCATCGCCAACGTGCGTGCCAGCGAGAGCCGTTGCCGCATGCCGCCCGACAGCTCGCTCGGCAGCTTGCTCTCCGAGCCGGTCAGGCTGACCATGTCGATGTAATGCTGCAGGTAGTTGCGGCGTTCGGCGCCCGACTTGTCGGGGAAGACCTGCTTCACCGCCAGTTCGATGTTGCCCACCACCGAGAGCCACGGCAGCAACGAGTAGTTCTGGAACACGATCCCCTTGTCGGGCCCCGGCTTGCTGACGACCGCGCCGCCGATCCGAACCTCGCCCGAGTCGGGCTTCTCCAGCCCGGCCAGGAGCGAGATCAGCGTGCTCTTGCCGCTGCCCGAGAAGCCGATCACCGCGACGAACTCGTTCTCATCGACCGACAGGTTGGCCCCCTCCAACACCTCGTATCGGTTGGAAGGAGGGCCGAAGCCGAAGTTCACGTTGTCGAGTTCGAGGTAGGACATGGGGGGTAGCGGTCAGCTCTCAGCGATCAGCTCGTGGAAGGGGCAAATAGTTTGCTTGTCACAAAAAACTGACAGCTGATCGCTGACAGCTGAACGCTCTCCTAGATCGCCGTCGGCGCGCCGTCAAAGCTCACTAACCGTTGGAACACGATCATCATCCGGTCGAGAGCCAAGCCGATCACGCCGACGATGAACACCACCACGACCATCTTGGCGAACGAGTCGCTGGCGCCATTGTTGAATTGGTCCCACACGAACTTGCCGAGGCCCTCGCTCGAACTCAGCAGTTCGGCGGCGATCAGCACCATCCAGCCGACGCCCAACGAGATCCGCAGACCCGCGAACACCAGCGGCAACGCCGAGGGCAACACGATCTTCAGCAGCCGGTCCCAGAACCCCAGTCGCAGCACGCGGGCGACGTTGATGTGGTCCTTGTCGACGCTCGCCACGCCGAACGCCGTGTTGACCATTGTGGCCCACAGCGAGCAGAGCGCCACGGTGATCGCCGAGGCGATGAACGCCGGGTTGATCTGGTACTGCCCCAACCACGGCAGGTCCCACAGCCACTGCATCAGCGGGTTCTTGTCGGGGTCGGGGATGAAACCGCCGACGATGATCAGCGCCACCGGCAGCCAGACGATCGGCGAG
This sequence comes from Pseudobythopirellula maris, assembly GCF_007859945.1. GTDB lineage: Bacteria > Planctomycetota > Planctomycetia > Pirellulales > Lacipirellulaceae > Pseudobythopirellula > Pseudobythopirellula maris. The sequence continues at coordinate 197,249 of NZ_SJPQ01000001.1, forward strand.
ACCGGTTTGAACAACGCGATGAACGGCGTCATCGCCGCCATGAAGGTCTTGGATAACCCGCACAGAACGCCGATCGGGATCGCGATCGCCGAGCCGATCAAAAACCCTGTGAACACGCAGAGCACGGAGCGCTTGATCTGGTACGGCACGGTCGCCGGCTTGGCGTAGGCCGACTCGTCGATCCGCTCGATGCGGTCGGCGCTGCGAACCACGCCGGTGGCTGCCTTGTACAGCCCGTCGGGGTCGGCGGCGTAGAGCTTCGCCTGGGCCGCCTCGAGTCGGGCCTCTTCCTTGGCGACTTTCGTCTCGCGGTTCGCACGGGTGAGTTGGTCGCGCATCTTGCCCAGATACTGCCGTTCCTCGGCCACGGCCGTCTGCCGGGCCAGGGCTCGCTCGACCACCGGGTCTTTGTAGCCGCGGACGAGCGACTCCTCGTCTTTGATCACGCGCAGCGCTTCTTTCGCCTCGTCGTTTTTAAGACGGTGTTCACGCACCAGCACGACGTAGGCGTCGCGAGCCGTTTGGTCGCCGTCGGCGGCAGCCGCGGCGGCCGTTTCTAGCTGAGCCTCACGAGCGGCTTCTTGCTGGTCGAATCGGGCTTCGGTCTCTTCAAGACGCTCTCGGATCGGATCGATCTTCACGGCGAGCGCCTCGGCCGCTTCGGCCTTAGCCTCGGTTACCGCCTGATCCGCCTCTTGCTCAACCGACTCCAGGGCGGCAAGCCGTTCTTCGACCTCAGCCAGCTTCTTCTCGCGGGCTGCGCCGGTGAGATTGAACGCCGCTTGCTTGTCATTCTCCCGACGGTGAAAGGCCCAGATTGAGCTTGCCGATTGCCAGGTCTCGACCGGGTTGGGCAGCTTGCCCGCTTTGGTTTGGATCCGCTCCGACACGAAGAACCAGGCTAGAACGAAAGCCGCGATCGCGAGCAGCGGCACGACGATGTACTGGCCGATCTTCTTGATCTGCTTGTCACGCTCCTCGCCGTAGCACAGCAGCACCACCGGCGTGAGGAAGTTCAGTCCGGCGATGTCGATCGCCTTGATCAGCTTGTATTTCATTGCGTCCGAGCGAACGGCCTGGGGTTGGTTTCTCCTTCCCCCCTTGGGGGAGGGAGTAATGGAATCAGTCCTTGTTGCCGATGGCGTGCGAGTTCAGGTACTCGATCGGCTTCTTGCCGTCGTACGAGACGCCGTCGATGAACTCGTTGGTGGGCGGCTTGTAGCCGTCTGCGCCAAACGGGAAGTCGCTTTCCTCGGCGAGCCCCTCGTCGATCAGGATCTGGGCCGCCTCGAGGTAAACCTCGGGCTTGTAGACTTCTCTGGCGGTCTCGTCGTACCACGAGGCGGGCTTGGGGTCGGTGATCTGGCCCCAGCGGCGCATCTGCGTGAGGAACCAAACGCCGTCTGAATACCACGGGTACGTTGCGTGGTATTTGAAGAAGACGTTGAAGTCGGGCATCGCCACCTTGTCGGTCTTCTGGAAGAAGAAGTACCCGGTCATCGAGTTCTTGATCACGTCGTAGTTGGCGCCCACGTAGTCGGGCCGCGACAAGATGCGGGCCGCCTCCTCGCGGTTGACGAGATTCCCCTCGTCGTCGGTCTCGTCGAGCCATTTGCCCGCCAGGATCAACGCTTTGACGACCGCCAGGTGTGTCTGCGGGTTCTCGTCGGCCCAGTCCTGGGTGACGCCGAACACCTTCTCGGGGTTGTTCTTCCAGATCTCGTAGTTCGTGACCACCGGCACGCCGATCCCCTTGTCGACCGCGGCTTGGTTCCACGGCTCGCCGACGCAGTAGCCCTGGATGTTGCCCGACTCGAGTGTGGCCGGCATCATCGGAGGCGGCGTGACAGAGAGCTCGACGTCGGCGTCGGTGCGACCGCCGATGTCGCTCTTGGTGTACATGCCGGGGTGGATGCCGGCGGCCGCCAGCCAGTAACGCAGCTCGTAGTTGTGCGTCGAAACGGGGAACACCATCCCCATCTGCAGTTTCTCCCCCTCGTCGAGCTTCTCGTCGACGATCGGCTTCAGCGCGTCGGCAGAGATCGGGTGCTCCGGCTCGTCCGTGTCGAGGTCAGGGTCGTTCTCCTGCATCTGCTCCCAGATGGAGTTCGACACGGTGACGCCGTTGCCGTTCAGGTCCATCGTGAAGGCGGTGATCACGTGGGCCTTGGTGCCAAAGCCGATCGTGGCGGCGATCGGCTGGCCGCTGAGCATGTGGGCGCCGTCCAACTCGCCGTTGATCACGTTGTCGAGCAGCGTCTTCCAGTTCGGCTGCGCAATCACCTCGACCTGCAGGCCTTCCTCTTCGAAGAACCCCTTTTCTTTAGCGATGACGATCGGGGCGCAGTCGGTGAGCTTGATGAAGCCGAACTTCAGTTCGTCCTTCTCGACGTCGAGCAGGTTCTTCTCGGCGAGCGCCTGCACGCCATTTGTGCAAACCCCCAGGGCGAGGATCGCGAGGCGGATCCACCAAGCGTGCGTTCGTCGTGGTCCAATCACCGGGGGATTCCTCGTGACTCAGATAATCGATGGATGGTTTCGCGGTGCAGCGGCGCCATGTGGGCGGATCGCTTAACCGATCTCTCGCCGGTCGCTGCGTGCTGCGATAAGCAATTGGTGCGCCGCATCCCATTCAGCGCCCGGCCCGGATCGAGCCATATTCGAGAAATCCACTAGGAATAGCTCAATTCTCAGCTCGTAAATACCGAACAAGAATCACCCGAATCGGTCGGCGGCGCTGCGCGCTAGTAAGCTGTGCTGCCCGTTAATTGGGCGGCGATTCCCACCAGACAAGCAAATGTTAATCGCGTGGCGCGGTTCTTATTTGCTTGGAGCCGAAAGTGAAGGAGGCGTTCACACCGTCGCCACGAAGCCATCGCTCGCGAGCGGACCACACGCAACGGATCACGAATCTGCGCCTGCTCAACAACGCCATGCTCAGTAGGCCCATGGCGACACAGTCTTTACGACGCAGCACCCGGGCGCGTCGCCTTGCACGCCAGAAAAGTCTGCGTGTAATGACCGTAAAACGCCGGAAAAGCGATTCTCGGTCTAGTCGCTTAGGGTATTATTAATGGGTTTCCAATAGCCGTTTGCTATTGATGCGATTGCGTGATTCAGCCGTCATTAGGGGCTCCTGCTCAATGGAAATGCACCAGCTTCGTTACTTTGTCGCCGTCGCCGAGGAACGCAACTTCACTCGCGCGGCCGAGACCTGCAGCGTCGCTCAGCCGTCGCTCAGCCAGCAGATCATCAAGCTCGAGAAGGAGCTCGGCCACAAGCTGTTCGACCGCCTCGGTCGCCAGGTTCGCCTGACCGACGCCGGCCGCCTGCTCTACGGCCGCGCCACCAGCGTGCTTGAGGGCCTCGAGAGCACCCGAGAAGAACTCGCCGAGCTGGCGGGCGCCGGCCGCGGGCGTGTTTCGGTCGGGGCCATGCTGACCGCCGCCCCTTACCTGCTGCCCCCCGTGCTGAAGGCCTTCGGCCGCTCGCACCCGGAGGCCGAGGTGATTGTGCACGAGGGGATGACCGACCGGGTGCTCGAGGAGTGCAAGTCGGGGGCGCTCGACCTTGCGCTGTTGGCGATGCCGGTCGACGACGACCAGCTCCACGTCGAGCCGCTGTTCGAGGACGAACTGCTGCTGGCCGTCCACCCGAAGCACCGTCTGGCGACCAAGAAGCGGGTGACGCTCGAGGACGTGATGGCCGAGCCGTTCATCCTGCTCGACCCGATCCACTGCCTCGGCAAGCAGGTGCTCTCGTACTGCCTCGGCAAGGAGTGCAAGCCGCGCGTCGCTTGCCGCAGCTCGCAGATCCTCACGGTGCAGGAGCTGGTGGCGCTCGATTACGGTGTGAGCCTGCTGCCCGCCTCGGCGGCGGCGGCCGATAAGTCGAAGTCGCGCTGCTACGTCTCGCTCTGCGGCGCCAGCCCTAGCCGCTCAATCGCCCTGGTCTGGCGGAGAAACCGTGTGCAAAGCGGCGTAGTCAAGGCGTTTGCCGACGAGATCCGCCGGCGTTGGACCTCATGAACGCCACTCAAACAGGCGCCACGCCCTGTTTTGGGAAAAACCCTATACCCCTTATTGGGATACGACTAGGCTACTAATCCAGGTGCTTTCAGACGTTGGATCGCCCGGGCGGTGGACTTTTCTAAAGGCGGGGAACGGCGTCGCTGCGCCGCCCTGCCATGCAGCTTCTCTTGGAGATCAGGCGATGCGTGGCGATCACTTCTTCGGGCGTGGTGGGCTCTCGGTGCGGAGCGGTTGGCTCATGCCGGCCGCGATCGTTGTCGCGGCTGCGGCCGGTCAGGCCCGGGCCGGTTACGAACTCGAGCTGGTTGTTGGCGGCCTCAACAAGCCGATCTTCGCCACCCACGCCCCCGGCGACTCCGACGGCCTCTACATCGTGCCGCAACGCGACTCCGGCCATGGCGCCGGGATCGGCACGGGCACGATCGTCCGCCACGACCTCGCGACGGGCGCCACCACCGACTTCCTCCAGGTCACCGGCCTCGACACCGACACGCAGGGCGGCCTGCACTCGCTGGCGTTCCACCCCGACTACCAGCCCGACGTCGAGGGGAGCAAGTTCTACCTGATCGCCCTCGAGCCGAGCCCCACCCCGCAGATCGCCAACAACACGCTCCAGGAGTGGGTGCTGGGCCCGGCGGGCGCGCCGCAGTTCTCACGCACCTTGATGCAGTTCCCCGGGCTCGAGACCAACGACGCCACCCACGCGATGGACTGGATCGGCTTCCGCCCCGGCGCTGTGGGCGACGAGCGCGACTGGCTCTACATGTCGGTCGGCGACGGCGGCGTGCAGTCGAACGACAGCCACTATGTGAACAACCCCCAAGACCTCAGCTCGATGCGCGGCAAGATGCTGCGGCTCGACGTCGGCGGCGCCGACGACCGCCCGGGCGACCCCGACCGCAACTACGGCTTCACCCCGACCATCTACTTCGGCGACGACGAGGCGAACGACGGCGTGCCGGGCGAGACCGCCCCGGAGGTCTACTACTCCGGCCTCCGCAACCCCTGGCGGGCGAGCTTCGACCGCGAGACGGGCGACCTCTGGATCGGCGACGTCGGCCACGGCGGCGCCGAGGAGCTCAACTTCGTCGCTGGCGGCGTGATGGGACTCGACGACGGCGGCCAGTCGGCCGGGCCTGGCGCGGGTGTCGAATACGGCATCGACTTCGGCTGGCCCCGCCGCGAGGGCGACGAGCCGGGACGCTGGGGGCTGGCCAACGACGGCGGCCCCCTCGACCCCGACGGCGAGGGGCCCCGCCCCGAGTCGATCGACCCGGTCTACGCCTTCACCCGCTCGGGCGACCCCGAATCGATCCGTTCGATCACGGGCGGCTACGTCTACCGCGGCCCCGACCAGCACCCGGCGCTGCAGGGCCAGTACTTCCTCGGCGGCTTCGACTTCCCCGAGGCCAAGGTCATGGCGGCCGACTTCACGCCCAACGCCACCGGCTTGGGCGGCGACATCAGCTTCGACATCATCACCCCCGAGCTGCAGGCCTCGATCGCCGGCCAGGGGCTCGAGCTCGTGCAGCTCTCGTCGTTCGCCGAGGACGCCGCGGGCAACGTCTACCTGATCGACTTCGGCGACGAGTGCAGCAGCACCAGCGGCTGCTCGGCCGAGACCGGCTGGACCGGCGTGCTCACGGAGTTCGGCACGGGCGAGGTTTACCGCTTGGTCTACGTGCCCGACCCGAGCGAGGGCGACTACAACAACGACGGCATGGTCAACGCCGCCGACTTCACGGTTTGGCGAGACCACCTCGGCGAAGAGTTCACGCTGCTCAACGAGTCGGTTACCCCCGGCGTGGTGACCGAAGAGGACTACCAGGTGTGGGTCGCCAACTTCGGCTCCATCTCGCCGCTGTTCAGCGAGGCGTCGAACGCGACGGTTCCCGTGCCGGCGGCGGCCTTCTTGCTCGCTCTGGCGGTGGGAGCTTTCAGCGTTCAGAGAAGAAAGCTGATTGCTGATTGCTGATTGCTCTCCAACCCATCTCTCCACGCGGCCAAAAGTATTTCAGAAACGCGCCGCTCGGTCGCCGTTCAGAAATTTTCGTGCGCATGGGACCAAGCGATCGGCTTGAAAAACGCAGCGGGGCGGCTTCGGATGGCGTGATCGGGCGAAAGAACGCAGCGGCCGGCGTCGATTCACACCCCTGCGGCGCCCAATTGTATTGATAGCCGATCGATCACCAAATTTCTGCAATCGTTCTTGGCCAGGCGCGCAGCAGCGATTCTTGGGCCAAAGCCATTTTGTCGTAACGCCCCCGCGGACAACGCCTTGCGACCGCCGCCGCCCGCTGCAAACGGCGCAGATGGAAACCGAAAAATTCATTCGCCAAGTTTTGGCCGGTTTAGAAAATGGGGTGGCGGGGGGCGCCGCGAAGCGGAAGCCCCCGAGCAGCGCACCCCCGCTCTTATTGGCCCGGGGGCTTCCCTGGCGGGAGCGCCCCCGCCACCCCCACGCAGTCCGTTGGGATGGATCGGTAGCCCAGGTTTTCAAACCTGGGTCGCCGCAGGCGACAAGAAGCACTCGGGCCGGCCGCCACACGCTAACGACGCCACCGATCGACAACGCCCTATGGCGGCTTCTTGTGGCTTCGCCACCCAGGTTCAAGAAACTGGGCTACCGGCCCGCGCATTTTTCTTGGGCCATGTTGAAACACGCTTCGTCATGGCGACCAGTCTCGGGCGGCTGATGCCGGTCGGCTGAATCGAGGAGACTCGCAGCAACGCACCGTCCTTGGCTGGCTACTCCTTCGCATTGGTCGTTCGGCTGCCAAGTCAACGAGACGTCATTGCCGAGCGGAAAAGCGGCGACGCCGCAGAGCGGTGTGCGGTGCTGCCGCGTCTCATCGATGGCAAGCGGCCGTGTGCTGTGCCATAGGTTCTTGAGCCGATCGAATCCGCTGAAGTGGCCTTCGGTTGCTAGTGCTCACCCCGCTCGGCTTGAGTATGATGGTGGATCACGTTGCTCGCCTCGGTCGGACGACCCAACTCCCCCTCTCAGCACGCTCCCTACTGAAACGGCAATGAAGGAAGCGTCGATCCGACTAAGCTTCGAAGCGACCGATCTTGCGAAGGCGACCGCCGACTTGGTCGAACCCTTGCGGCCGGTGGTTGAGCAGGCGGGCTTGCGTCTCACCGTCGACTGCCCGCCTTTGCCGCAGCCGGTCTACGTGGACGCACGACGCTGGGCCGCGTTGGTGCTTCACCTGCTTTCGGACGCCATTCGGAACCCGGCTGGAGACGAGGTTCTCGTCCGACTGGTCGCTAGCGATGGCTCCGCGGTGCTCAGCATCACCGGGGCCGGCGTCGGCTTTGCGAATGAGGGTGCAACGCAAGGCGCCGCAAAGGTTAGCGACGCCGACGCACGAACGAGCGGCGAAGCGCTTGGCGTGCACGACTCTGTGCGGGAGTCGATCGAGTTGCTCGGGGGCGAGACGCGTGTTGTAGCGCGTGAGGGGCGCGGGTCGTGCGTCGTGGTTGCGCTGCCGTTTGGGTTTGCGCATTTACCGGCGGATCACGTTCGCGGGGCGGAGCAGCCTGGCGCGAACCTGAGTGTCGTTGCTGCAGGCGAACCGTCGCAACCCAGCGAGTGGCGTTTCCAATCGATGGCCGACGCCGCGCCGGCGATGCTCTGGATCACCGACCCGGATGGCGCTTGCACGTTTCTATCGAATGGCTGGTACGAGTTTACAGGACAAACCGAGTCGGAGGCCCTTGGCTTTGGCTGGCTCGACGCGGTTCATCCGGAAGACCGTGAGGCGTCGGGGCGAATCTTTCGTGACGCCAACGTCAGCCGCGAGCCGTTTTCCTTGGACTACCGGTTGCGGCGGGCCGACGGCCAGTACCGTTGGGCAATCGACGCCGGCAAGCCGCGACTCGGCGAGGCGGGGCGGTTCCTTGGGTACATCGGATCCGTGATTGACGTCCACGAACGAAAACTGGCCGAGGAGGAGATCCGCCACAACGCCGCCATCCTGGAGGGGATCACGAAGGGAACCCGCGAACAGATCGCCGCCCAAAGCGATCAGTACCGCTACATCTATTTCAACGACGCCTACAAGTCCACGTTCGAGTCGCTCTGGGGAACGCCGCTCGTGCATGGCGTGAGCATGCTAGAGGCGATGGCCCAATGGCCCGACGAACGGGAGAAGGCCCGTGCGCTGTGGGGGAGAGCCCATGCGGGAGAGACTTTCAGCGTGGTCATGGAGTTCGGCCCAAGCGAGGCGGAGGCTCGGGTGTTCGAGTTGCAGTTCAGTCCCCTCTTCGGGGCCGACGGGGATCAAGTCGGCGCGGCGCACATCCTCCGAGACGTCACGGATCAGGCGCGTATGCAAGAGGCGCTCCAAGAGAGCGAATTGCGTTACCGGCTCGTGGGGCAGGCCGCCAACGACGCCATCTGGGACTGGGACTTCACGACCAACGCCGTGACGTGGAACGAGGGTGTGCAGACGCGATTCGACTACGCGGCCTCTGAGGTAGGACCGGACGCGACGTGGTGGATCGACCAGATTCACCCGGCCGACCGCGACAAAGTATCGCACGGCATCCACGCCGCGATCGACGGTGGACGGACGCACTGGAGCGACGAGTACCGGTTCCGAAAGTCCGGCGGGGGTTACGCCACGGTCTTCGACCGGGGGACCATCGTGCACGACCGCGACGGAAAGCCGATCCGGATGGTCGGTTCGATGCTCGACCTCACCGAGAGGCGTAACACGGAGAAGCGTCAGCAGTTCCTCACGGAACTCGCGACAACAACCCAGCCGCTCGCGGCGCCAGACGAGGTGACGGACCAAACCGCGCGACTCCTCGCCGAGCACCTGGGCACGGATCGGTGCGCGTACGCCGAGGTGGTCAACGAAGCGGATTTCGTCGTCATCGGCGAATACAGCCGGGGCGTACCGAGCATCGCCGGCCGCTGGCCTGTGGCGGCGTTTGGCGCGGAATGCGAGCGGCGGATGATGGCCGGCGAGCCCTTCGTCGTGGAAGACGCCGAGACCGATCCCCACGTCACCTCCGAGTGCCGCCCGTCCTACGAGAAGTTGAGTTTGCGGGCCGTGGTGTGCGTTCCCCTGCACAAGAATGGGCGCCTGACCGCCGCGATGGCCGTGCACCACACCTCCCCGCGAATCTGGCGGAAAGAGGAGATCGAGCTTGTCCAAACCGTGGCGTCCCACTGCTGGGAAGCCATCGAGAGATCCGCAGCCAATCGGAGGCTCCGGGATAGCGAAGAGCGTTTCAGACGCCTCGTCGAGGGGTCCCCGTTCGGCATGTACGTCGTCGATTCGCAATTGCAGATCGTCCATATGAACAGCCGATCGCAGACGGGCGCGTTCCGGAACGTGCGTCCGGTGCTCGGCCGTCACATCGGCGAAGTGATGAGGATTCTTTGGCCGGAAGAGGTGGCCGCCAACGTCGTCACCGCCTTTAAGCGAACGATCGAGACCGGCAAGCCCTACATGTCGAAGGACTTTGTCAATCGCCGCGTCGATGTCGGCTCGGTCGAGGGGTACGAATGGGAGCTGCAGCGTCTCACACTCGCCGACGGTCAATTGGGCGTGATCTGTTATTACTTCGATTCGAGCGATCTGCACCTCGCCCACGAGGCGTTGCGCGAAGCCGATCGTCGCAAAGACGAGTTCCTGGCGACCCTCGCGCACGAGCTCCGCAACCCGCTGGCGCCCATCCGGACCGGCCTCGAGTTGCTGAAGCTATCCAAAGACGAACCGGAGGCTGCGGAAGAAACGCGGCAAGTCATGGAGCGGCAGACGCTGCAGCTTGTCGCCCTGGTCGACGACTTGCTCGACGTTTCTCGGATCACCCGCGGCAAGCTCAACCTACGCCGCAAGCAGGTGAGCCTCAAAGAGGTCGTCCGCAGCGCGGTTGAGGCCTCGACCCCGTTGATCGAAGAGTCGGGGCACCGGCTGACGGTGCGCCTCCCCGACCGGCCGACCGTCTTGCATGTCGATCCGCACCGGATGGCGCAGGTCGTGTCAAACTTATTGACCAACGCCGCAAAGTACACGCCGCCTGGGGGAAGCATCGACCTGGGGTGCTCCGTCGAACGCGGAGAAGCGGTCGTTCGCGTGAAGGACTCGGGCGTCGGCATACCTGCCGAGATTCAGCAGAGTGTCTTCGACATGTTCGACCAGGGCGAACGGTCGCTCGAGAGTGGCCACACGGGACTCGGGATTGGTTTGACGCTGGTTCGATCTCTGGTCGAGATGCACGGCGGGACCGTCGAGGTGGAGAGCGAGGGCGCCGGCAAGGGGAGTGAATTCCGCGTGCGGCTGCCGCTCCACGAGAGCCCCTCCTTGACCGAGATCGAGGAGACGCCGGATCAGGAGGACGAATTGTTCCCCGAGGACTTCGGGCTGCGAGTGTTAGTGGTCGACGACAACCGGGGCGCGGCGCACTTGCTCGGCGCGCTGTGCGAGAAGTTCGGCAACGAGGTGCGACGCGCTAGCGACGGGCGCCAGGCGCTCGAGCAGGCCGCCGACTTCCTTCCCCAAGTCGTGCTCATGGACGTGAACATGCCGGTGATGGATGGGTGCGAAGCCGCGCGTCGCATGCGGGCCGAGCCGTGGGGCGCAGCAATCACCCTTGTCGCGGTCACGGGCAACGGCCAAGTGGTGGACAGGCAGCGGTCGAGCGCGGCCGGTTTCGACAAGCACCTTGTCAAACCGATCGACGCCACCGAACTGCAACGGCTTTTCACCAGTCTCTTAGGGCGATTGCCAGGCGTTTGACCCCGTTGCGTCCTTAGAAAGACGACGGATGGCTGCGGCTTAAGGACTGAGAGGATTCCCCCCCCAGAGATCGCTCAGCCAACGATGATGGCTCAGCGCATAGGCCCATTTCGCGTCGCGGCCGAGTGCGGCTGCTGTTGCAGAATCGTTTTGGGCTCTCTCAGCGGCGGCGTAGAACGCCGCCGAGCGTGACGCCGAGCATGGCCCAGACCAACATCGCGGCGGGCTCGGGGACCTCGCCGCCGGGCGGCGGGGGCGAGGGGGGCGTCGGGCCGGCGAACAGCGGGAAGTGGACCTCGCCCCGTTGGTCGAAGTCGCCGCCAACGAAGACCGATCCCTCCACGTTGTTGCGGATCGTCAGGTCGGCCAGCGGCGCCAGGACCGTGCCGTTCCACATCCGGTCGAAGTCGATCGTGGTCGCTTCGTAGAAGTTCCAGATCATGTTCGGCCGCCGCGACGCGTTGTTGAAGTCGCCGACAAAGTTGCCTTGGTTGAACGTGACGCTCGAGCCCGAGACGTTGAAAACGAACAGCGTGTTGGCGTCGACCCCGGCGCCGAAGAGCAGCTCGTACTGCTGCGACTTGCTGTCGGAGAACCGCGCGGCGTCGACCTCGAACACGGCCACGTTGTCGGCCCCCGGGGTGGCGGTGAACTTGACCGCCGCGGGCTGCGTGCCGGCCGGGCTGACGCTGCTGTCGGCTGTGAGCCCCGCGTAGTAGTCCGACGCGGGGGCGATCTGGTCGATGATCGACTGGGCGGCCGCCGGGGCGGTCGGGTCGCCGGAGGTGAGCGTGCCGCCGCCGTTGAAGTTGAGGATCCGCGAGACCGAGCCGCCCGTGCGCACGTCGCCCGCGCCGATGTTCAGCGGGTTGCCCGTGGCGATGTCGCCGCCGACCAGCAGGGTGACCACCCCGCTGTTGTCCGCGGCGTTGAGGCCCTGGGCGAAGTCGGCGGAGTTGGCGCCCGTGACGCTGCCGCCGACGACGGTCTTGCCGCGGATGTTGGACGTGGAGACCAAGTCGCCGCCGACCACGAGGTTGTAGTCGTACAGCAAAACGCTCGCCGCGGCGGGCGCGGCAAAGAGAGCGGCCAGCGCCAAGGTGAAGCAGGCGGCGCAGAAAGTCCTGGCGGCGGCCAGTGCGATTCGTGCGGACATGGGTGGCGGAGCTCGGAAGGCGGCTGTTTAGCGGCCGGCTCAACGCCGACGGCGCAGCATCACATTAGGTGAGCTGGGGCGCCGTGTCAATGATTTTTTGGGCCGTGACGGGGCCCCTAGCGAACGCGGCGGCGGGCCCAGGGGGCGGCGAGCAGGACGAGCACCGCGGCTGCGGGCTCGGGGACCGACGCGGCGGGCCCGGGCAGCGTTTGGCCGAATTGCGCGACCCAATAGTCGTAGTCGGCCATGTCGACCACGCCGTCGGGCGAGCCAAGGCCCGTGCCGTCGTCGCCGTCGCCGGGCATACCAACCAGGCCGGTCGCCCCAAAATTGTCACGCCACACGGTGAAGTCGGCCGCGTCGACAACGCCGTTGAAGTTGTAGTCGCCGCCGAGCGTCTCGATGACGAAGTCGACGTACACCAGACGGTGGTCGGTCGCCGTCATGGCGCCGAACTGCGGGTCGGAGCCGAGCGGCCAGAAGACGCCGGTGTGGTCATCGTCGTCAACCACCGTCAGGTCGAGCGACGGGAGGACGTAGTCAACACGCAGCCCGCCGGTAAACGCGGCGGTGTCGTCTGGGTCGGGCCCGAATCCTCCGCCCGGCGAGAACGTGTTGTTAATCAGCGGGTGATCGGTGAGCTGTTGGGCGGCGTCCATCGAGCTGTCGCCCTCGTCGGGGTCGGCGTTTTGGTCGCCGAGGATCACGAACGACTCGCCCGCCGCCAAACCGCCCGTCGGTTCGGCGGGTGTGGCGCCGAGCAGGTCGAACTGCTCGTCGTCGTAGATGTAGCCGCTCGCCGACGGGTCGATGTAATCGGCCCAGAAGCGGATCTCGTCGTGGTTGCGCAGGCCGTTGCGGTCCTCGGCCCCATCGAACACCGGCGGCGTGGGATGCGAAGCGAGCAGGTGGACCGTCTCGCCCGCCACCTCGACCGGCACGTCCCAGTGGCTCTTAGAGGAGAGCCGGAACGCGGCGAGCTCTTCCGGCGAGTACCAGTCGGCCGGGGTCTCGGGCGTCGACAGATTGTCCGGCAGAAACGCGCCGGGCATGTCTTGCCAAAGGAACTTCTGGAACGTCCGCACACCCTCGTCGGCGATCGGGTGCTTGGAGAGGACCAGCATGCCGTACTGGCCGGCAAAATTGCCGAAGCCGAAGGCGTCGTCCGGGTTGTCGGTTTGGCCGTTGTTGTTGAAGTCGAAGTCGAACCCCTCGCCGAGCTCGTCCTCGGGCTGCACGCCGGTGTTCGACGGGGCGCTGAACCAATAGTCGTACTCGACCGGCTCCAGGCCGTTTTGCGAAACGCCGAGGTAGTTCGTCAGGAAGTCTTCGACCGCCTGCCCCGAGGGGTCGTAGTCGAACTCGTTGATCAGCAGCACGTCGGGGTTGATCCGCTGGATCACCTCGGCGATGCGGCCCGGCTGGTTGCTGCCGGGCGAGCTCAGCTCCGCGGCGAGCGCTCCGGCCGAGCCGCGATTGAGCGACGCGTTGTAGGTGGCGATCCTCAGCGGCTGGTCGGCCACCGCGTTGGTGGCGACAAACACGGCGACGATAGCCAAGAGCAGCAGTGCGGCGGGGCGTGGCATGGAGGGCCTTCGGCGAGCGGCGGAGGGCGGTGTGGGAGGGAGCATGGCGGGGCGTGCGCGTCCCTATGCCGGATCGAGCATAGCACGCCACCTGCCTGCAATAAAGCAATTGCCGCTTTTGATGCATGCGAGGCGTACGCCGCCCCCCCCCTGCCCTCTTCTCGGGTTTCTTCGCAAGTCATAGCAACGCCGGTCAGCCGGCATGAATCTTCGCTGTTGGAGCCATTTTTGGTGGCTCGCGTGCTGTTTGCTCGCCCCGCCCATTGCCGTCTAGCCGCAGGCGGGCGCCAGGCTCGCGCCGATCGGCCCGGCCTGGGCGGTCAACGCGATGAACCACGTGAGCTTTCGCCAGCAAGCGTTGCTCACCGTGGGCGACGTGCAACTTGCCGCCTATTACGACGACCAAGGCCGGGTAACCGTAGCCCGCCGCAAGGGCGCCGCGGGCGACTGGCGGGTGTCTTCCCGACCGAGCTGACCGACGACCACTCGGGGCTGCAAGTCACGCACAACGTGATCGCCTTCGGCGTCGACGGCGAGGGCTATCTGCACCTAGCGTGGGGCATGCACAACCACGACCTGCGCTACATCCGATCGGCGTCGCCCGCTACGCTCGCCGGACCGATCGCCTTTGGCGAGGAGATCACGGTGACCGGCTCGGCCGAGGGGCTCGTGACTTACCCGCAGTTCTACAACACGCCCGCGGGCGACTTGCTGTTCAGCTATCGCACCGGCAACGATTCGGGGGGCGGCTCGGGCAACGGCGACACGCAGGTGAATCGCTGCGACTTGTCTGCCCGCCGGTGGGAGCCGATGCACCGGCCGCTGTTCGACGGCGACCCGGCGCCTAGCGAAGACGCTGAGCCCCGCACGGTGAACTCCTATCCCAACAACCTGGCTTGGGGCCTGGACGGCGAGCTGCACATGACCTGGACCTGCCGCGACACCTGGCGGTGGCAATCCAACAGCCATCTCTACTACGCCCGGTCAAGCGATGGCGGCGCGACGTGGCGCACGAGCAGCGGCGAACCCCTCCCGCTGCCGCTCAGCGAAGCGAACGCCGAGCGGATCGCCGTGATCCCCGAGGGTAGCTCGCTGATCAACCAGGCGTCGATGACCGTCGATCGCGAAGGCAGACCGCTGGTGGCGACTTGGTGGGCGCCCGGTGCGCACGACTCGCCCCCCAATCACTCGCGTGAGTACATGCTGGTGCACCACGACGGCGAGCGCTGGCGCACCTCGCAGATCACCCACCGCAACGCGCAAGACGACAGCCGCCGGGCCGAGGACGTGCGCGACCTCGCCCGCCCGATCGTGCTCGTCGACGACACGGGCCGCACCCTTGTGGTGATGCGCTACGACCGCCGCGGCGACGTGGTCACCGTGGCCCACAGCACCGACCGCAAGAACTGGGAGCTGCTCGACCTCACGATCGAGCCGCTCGGCACGTGGGAGCCCAACCACGACGCCGAGCTGTGGCGCCGCGAGGGTCGGCTGCACCTGCTCCACCAGCGGGTCGGCCTCGGCGAGCGCAGCTCGCCGATCGGCGTGCTGGAGTGGGACGCGCGGGGCTACTTCGTCGGCCGGTAGCCGGCGACTGACATCGCGTGAAGATCAAGCACAGCGTTCGAGGCTCGGGCACGGCTAACTCTTGCTCATCCACGAGCGTGTACTTGTCACGCCAGAGTGGATAGCCCAGGTTCTTGAACCTGGGTCGCCGTAGGCGACAAGAAGCCTCGGAGTTGACCATGATGCCCTGAAATACGCAACCGATTGGCGGCGCTAGCGGGTGGTTTCTTGCGGCTGCGCCACACAGGTTCAAGAACCTGGGCTACCCATTTAGCGCGGAGGGCATGGCATCGACTACGCCGAGCGACGGAAGCAAGCGACGGCAAGCATGAGAATGGCCAACATAGCGGCCGCTGGCTCGGGGACCGAGTCGCCCGGCGAGAACGGGACTCGGACAGTGCTTCGGGCGGCGACTGGGTCTCGCCAAAGTGCTCGACCCACAGGTCGTAGTCGGCCTGGGTGTAGTCGCCCGCGTCGAGGCCGTCTCGCCACACCGTGCAATCGGCGGCGTCGACCGTGCCGTCCCAGGTTTCCTAGAGGGAAAGGCTCGGCCAAAATAGTTTGCCTGCTAGTGTTTGGGCGACGTTCTCGTGACAGCGAAGGGCATATGCCACCTAACCACCGGCTGCAGTTAACCGGCTACGCCTGCGATCGTGGTACACTGCCGATCGAGTGTCGTCCTCCGCGGGCGGCCGGCAACTGAGCCAAATAACGCTAGCCCGCCTTTTTCACTCCAAGGTTCATCATGCCGAAGTTCACTGCCTTAATTATCGCGGCGATCATCGGTGCTTTGCTTGCCGTGACTTTGCGTCCGGGTGTGCTCGAAATCGTGATCGTGGCTGTGCTGATTGTCGTGGCTGTTGCTTTTACACAGCGTCGTAAGTCCAAGCGGCGGGTGGCGGGGGCGCTCCCGCCAGGGAAGCCCCCGGGATAGTGAGACCCGGTCTGTGACGCTCGGGGGCTTCCGCTTCGCGGTGCGCCCCCGCCACCCCTTGAGAGCTTGGCACTAGAATCGTTTGGGTGGTGCGTCAATGGTGAGTGGTCAGTGGCCTTCGAGAGCGTGTCGAAGCTTTGTGGCTAGCCTGCCCCTTAGCCGCAGCGACCGAACTGCGTTCGTCGTGCGGCGATGGCCAGCAGCGCGAGCCACAGAGCCGAGGGCTCGGGGACCGATTCGCCCGGCGTGAACGAGGCCGCGGGCGGCGCCTGGGTCTCTCCAAAATGCTCGACCCACAGGTCGTAGTCGGCCTGGGTGTAGTCGCCCGTGTCGAGGCCGTCTCGCCACACCGTGAAATCGGCGGCGTCGACCGTGCCGTCGTTGTTGAAATCGCCCGCCAGGGAGGCGGGGATCACGATCACCGCTAGCGAGCGGGTCGGGATCGTCACCGTGAACAGGTCTGACAGGCCGCCGAGGGGCGACTCGGAGAGGCTCAGCCCGTCGAGCACCGAGTATTGCACGCCGTCGCTGGCGAGCCGCATGCCGGTCACGTCGACCGTCACCTCGGCGTCGCTGAAGCGGTCATGGTTCAGAAGCATCACGGCGAGGCTGCTGTCGGCCTGCACCACGGCGTGGGTGCGGAGTTCGTCTTCGGACGATTCGGTCTCGACAAACTGGTCGCCCGGCCGGCCGAGCTTGTCGACGGCCGACACGCCGTAGAAGGCCGAGCCGAGCGTGAACTCATTCGTCTGGTTGAACGCGGCGTCGCCGATGAAGTCCTTGCCCATCAGCTCGAGGAACTGCACGCTCGTGACGCCCAGCTCGAGCCAGCTGGCGTAAGCGTCGGCCACGAAGTTGGCCTCGGCCGGGTCGGCGGGCTCGGAGGTGATGTCGCCAAAGTAATTGAACTCGGTGACCATGATCTCGGCGTCGGGGATGCCGTGCGTGGTGAGCGACTCGCGCACGCTCGGCAGGCCGCCCGCGGGGCCGCCGTCGATCATCAGCGGGATTTTTTCACCGACTTCCTCAAGGATCGAGGAGCCGCTCGCGTTGGTGGTGGGGTACCAGTGGACCATGACAAAGTCGGTCTCATCGGCCGCCTGCTCCAGCACCTGGTCGTTCCACGACTGACCGTTGCGGATGGACCACGTGTCGTCCGGCGGGGTGGCGAGCACCGCGCCGATCTTGATCGTGGGATCGACCGACCGCATGAGCTGGGCGTACTCGACGATCTCCTGGCCGTACTGCGCGGGCGACAGCTCGGCGGCCCCGGTCCGGTTGACGCCGTAGGCGAGGTCGTAGTCGACACTGTAGCCGCGGCCGCCGCCGTAGTAGCCCGTGCCGAAGGTCTCGTTGCCGATCTCCCAGTACTCGATGCCGGCGCCGTCGTCGCGGTTGATGGCGAGGTGGCGGTTGAGCGGCTCGTACACGCCATCGGCGTTGGCCCAGCTCTGGTACTCGCCGGGCGTGGAGGCGCGCAACCGGGCCCAGTACCCGGCGGTCTTCCAATCGTTGCCTTGCTGGTCGACGCCCAGAGGGACGTCGGCAGCTGTGCCATAGATCGCCGGGTCGGCGTTGGCGTAAGCGACCTGGGCGGCGGCCTCCTTGGGCTGGCCGCCGAAGTCGGGGACCTGCGACTGCCCGCCGACGAGCTTCAGCGCCGAGCCGTAGTTGACCGTGACCACGCCGCGGCCGTTCTCGATGTCGTCGACCTTGTTGATGAAAACGCCGAAATCGTTGTTCGGTCCGACGTAGCCGAAGTTGCCCGACTCGCCCCACCACGGCGAGAGCCCACCGCCGGTGATGCCGCTCTCCCATTGCGGGCGGGCGACCGACCAGTGGTAAACGTCGGCGTAGCCGCCGCCGCCGAAGCGGAGCGTCGTGACGCCCGCCTCTTCGGCGATGTCATCGATCCGGCCGTCGCCGAAGTAGTTGTAATAAGGCGAGGTGTGCATGCCCAAGCCCATCGGCGAGAAGGTCGACATCAGCGCGTTGGTGTCGACCGATACCGTGACCGCAGTCTGGGCGCTCGCCGCGGCGGCCAGCAGCACGACCAGCGAGCAGGCGGCCGCCAGCAAACGCCGCAATGGGGGCCGTCTCGATGGGATGCTAATTGTGCCGCTCATGGCGCCGCTCGTCGTGGAGATCTTCGGTCTTGTCGCGTCCAGCGTTAAGCCGGGCGGGTCAAGGGCATTGCTAAAACTAGGCTTCGAGAGCCGGTGGCCGCATCGCGGCCGCCGGGCGCTGGTTTGCCGGGCGTTGCTTTGATGGCAGCGCGTTGGCTGGAGCCACTCTGAAGGGCGGCGATGCGAAAAGTGTTGCAAATCGAGAGCGGCGGCCGCTGAGCGGCGGCCGCTGAGCGGCGCAGTCTTCACGATACCTGCAGGTTTAAGCCCTTGGCGGAGGGATCTCACGGATAAAATCAGATTTTGCGTCAGATCGCGTTCCGCCGTGCTTATTTTCGAGGAGAGAGGCTCGGCGGACCTGCGCTCTCCCCCCTATTCGTTGTCCAACCACAGCGGCGCTCTCAGTGAACGACGACCAACGCCGACAGCGATTCGTGGAGCTCCTGACCGCCCACCAGCGCGACATCTACTCCTACGTCAGCATGCTGATGGCGGGAGACGAGGCGTCGGCGGACGTGGTGCAGGAGGCGAGCATCGACCTCTGGAAGAATCACGCCATGTACGATTTCCAGCGGCCTTTCTTGCCGTGGGCGCTGAAGTTCGCCTACCACCGTGTGCTGGCGCACCGCAAGGCGCGCGGCCGCTCGCGGTTGGTTTTCAGCGACGAGTTCGTCCGCGCGATGAGTGTTCAGTGCGAGACCGACCCAACCCCGGCCGACACGCGGCTGGCCGCCCTGCGGAACTGTCTCGAAAGCCTCCCGGAAGAGCAACGCAAGCTGATCCACGACCGCTACCAGGGCGTGCTCAGCGTGAAATCGATAGCGTTGCGGATGGGAGTGACGCCGAACAACGTTTCGGCGCAGTTGTACCGCATCCGCGCCGCGCTCTCGCGCTGCGTTGAGGCTCGCCTGCCAACGGGACCCAGCAAACGGTTCACCCCATGATCCAGCAAGAAGCACGCGTTCAGGAGTTGCTCGACACGGTGCTCGGCGGCGCCCCGACCGACGCCGAGTGCGACGAGCTGCGCCGCTTGCTCGACCAACAGCCGGAGCTCCGCCCGTCGGTGATCTCCCAGCTGCGCACGCACAGCTTGCTGATGTGGATGCTCTCGCCGTCCGCCGGCGCGGAGGGCGACGCGGGGCCCCACCTCGTCGGTTACCAAGCCGTGCAGGCCGTGCCGAGCCTGCGATCGGTCGTGGCGGGGCAGCGGCGGTATTGGTACTGGTTCACCGCCTCGATCCTCGTGGCGTTGCTCTCCGCAGGCGCTCTGTGGGGGAGATTGGGCGGGGCCTCTCACGAAGCGCTCGGCAAGGTGCTCGACTCGAGCGGCGTGGCTTTTGGCGAGGCCACGACGGCGTTGCTTGCCGAGGCGGGCGACCGCTTCGCCGCGGGCGTGATCGAGATCGACTCGGGGCGGTTGGCGTTGGAGTTTGCCAGTGGCGTGTCGGTGGAGCTTATTGGGCCGGCACGCTGCAGCGTGGTGGACGGCATGCTGGTGCGGCTCGAAGAGGGGCAGGCGACGGCCGACGTGCCGCGCTGGGCCCGCGGGTTTACGATCGCCACCCCGGCGATCGACGTGGTCGACTTGGGAACGCGGTTTGGCGTGGCGACCCGCGTCAGTGGAAAGACCGACGTGGTGGTGTTCGAAGGCGAGGTCGACCTCAAGGCGCCCGCCGCCAGCGAAGAACGCTTCGAGCGGCGGCTGACGCAGGGCGAGGCGGCCCGCGTCGACCCGCGTGGCAAGATCGAACGCATCTTCCAGGTCCACGGCGAGTCGCTCGGCGGCCACTGGTCGACCCTCGACCGGCCGGAGGGGGGCGCCATCGCGGCGGTGTGGGATCACTTCGAGGCGCGGGAGAGTGTCGGCTTTTATCAAGTCATCGCCAGCGGTTTGCTGGAAGACGCGCCCGCCTATGTCGACCATCCGCACCAGTGGAACGGCGTCGACGCGGACGGGTTGCCGAGCGAACTGCGCGGCGCCGATTACGTGCGAACCGCCAACGATTATCGCTACCTGCCGCGGCTCTCACTGAACGTCGAGTTCGCCGAGAACGCCACTCTCTATCTCTTTTTCGACCAGCGGACGGCGCCGCCCGAATGGCTCGCCGCGGGCTTTGAGAAGACCGCCATGGTCGTGGGCCTAGACGAGGACGCTTGGCAGGGCAATCCGTCGTACGTGTTGGAGCGGGGGGCGGGACGCAGCGTCGACAACCGCTTCGACGTCTGGCGCCGCCGCTGCGCCGCGGGCGAGACCGTGGTCCTCGGTTCGATGGGCGATGGCGACGAGGCGCGGGCGATGTACGGCTTGGCGGTCGTGGCTGAATAGAGAAAGGTTGGCGGCGCGGCGATGGGGGGCTCTACAGTCGAACGAAGCTTTTTGTTAGCGTTCCTTGCCGAGCGGACGCTGCTCATGTACGAAAGCCGCTCTGCCCGCGCGCCGTCGCGTTCAGCGCGGCTGCTCCCAGAAGTCTCATCTTTGTCGGCTAGCACCTTATGAATTTATCACGAACGTACGGCTTCCGGTGCGTCCTCATGGCGGCAGCGACGCTCGGCGTCATGGCGGCGGCTTCCGCCGAGGCCCGCACGCGCGGCTTTGACCATGGCTGGCGGTTCTCCAGTGGCGATCCCGAAGGCGCCGAACAGATCGACTTCGACGACCTCGCGTGGTCGAGCGTCACCACGCCGCACGACTGGGCGATCGCCGGTCCCTTCAACCCCGAAGAAAATGGCTACGCCGGCAAACTGCCTTGGCGTGGCGTCGGCTGGTACCGCAAGTGGTTCTCGCTCGACGCCGCGAAGAAGGGTTCGCGTGTCTACCTCGACTTCGACGGTGTGATGGCGTTCGCCAAGGTCTACATCAACGGCCAGCTGGCATTCGAGGGCGACTACGGCTACGCCTCGTTCCGCGTCGACGCCACGCCTTACTTGCGATTCGGCCGGTCGAACGTGGTCGCGGTGCGCGCCGACACGACCCGGCTCAAAACCCGCTGGTACCCCGGCGCCGGGATCTACCGCAAAGTCTCTCTGGTGGTGAGCCCCCCGGTGCACCTGGCGCGGCACGGCGCCCGCATCACGACGTCCCACGTGTCGGACTCGGCAGCGCGGGTCGTGATCTCCAACGAGATCGAGTGCCACGCCGGGCTCTCCGATCCGTTTGAGGTCGAGGTCGAGATCCTTGACCCCGACGGCAAGGTGGTCGCAAGCAAGAGCTACGCCAGCGAGGCGCGTCAGGGCGAGACGCCGGTTGTCGAAGGCGAGCACGAGATCCCCAACCCACGGCGATGGGATGTCGACCACCCCCACCTCTACACAGCCGTCACGTTGCTACGGGTCGACGGCCAAGTGGTAGAACGCCGCGAAACACCATTCGGCGTGCGCACGTTCGAGTTTACCGCCGACGACGGGTTCCACCTGAACGGCCGCCGGGTGCAGCTCAAGGGCGTCAACCTGCATCACGGCCACGGCCCCCTGGGCGCGGCCTTCCACACGCGGGCGATTGAGCGGCAGCTCGAGATCATGCAGTCGATGGGCGCCAACGCCATCCGCACCAGCCACAACACCCCCGCGCGTGAGGTGCTCGACCTATGCGACCGGATGGGCATTTTGGTGTGGGACGAGTTGTTCGACAAATGGGGCGGAACCGCCGGCCGAGTGGAGGGCGAGCCGCCCTTCGAGCCGTACGTCGCCAAGCACGCCCGCGAGTTCGTCCGCCGCGACCGCAACCACCCGTCGGTCGTTGTTTGGTCGATCGGCAACGAGATCCTCAATCAACCGCACGAGAAGGAGGGCAAGTCGCCCGAGCGGGTCGCCTTCGCACGCCAAGAGTTCTTAAGGCACGACTCCACGCGGCCGGTCGGCCTGGGCTGCTTCATCCCCAGCACGGCCGAGACGAAGATCCTCGATTCGCTCGACCTGACGGGCTGGAACTACGCCCGCCGTTACACCCGCTACCGCGAGCGGTACCCCGACAAGCCGATCGTCTACAGCGAGTCGGCCTCGGCCCTGAGCACCCGCGGCTGGTACCACCTGCCGCTCGCCACGGACAAGTGCGACTACGCCCATGACGAGCACCAGGTGAGCGCCTTCGAGCTCAACGCGGCCGGCTGGTCCGACTTGGCCGAGGTCGAGTTCGACCTGATGAAGAACGACCCGTACGTCGCCGGCGAGTTTGTCTGGACCGGCTTCGATTATTTGGGCGAGCCGACGCCGTTCTCGCAGGAGGCCCGCAGCTCGTACTTCGGCGCCGTCGATTTGGTCGGCTTGCCCAAGGACCGCTACTACCTCTACCGCAGCCACTGGCGTCCCGAGGCGAAGACGATCCACATCGCTCCGCACTGGAATTGGTCCGGCCATGAAGGCCCCGCTGGTCAAAAGGGTAAGGGCGTGCCGGTGATGGTCTACACCAACGGCGATGAGGGCGAGCTGTTTGTGAACGGCCGCTCGCAGGGCGTGCGGCGCAAGGGGGAGCGACCCCCGCAACCCGCCAACGTGGCCGTGCGCGCCACGGCCACGGCGAGCTCGCACGCCGACGGCAAGCCCGCGCAGCAAGCACTGGCCACCGAAGGCGGCGGCTGGGCCGTGGCCGAAGACGACCAAAACCCGTGGTTCGCCGTCGACCTGGGCGAGGAGCGTAAGCTCGCCACGATCGGCCTCGTCTTTCCCCGCCAGTCGAAGCTGTACGGCTACACGGTCGAGGCGTCAGACGACGGCAACACGTGGCGCGAGATCGGCCGGCACACCGAGACCCGCGAGCCGATGTGGGGCGGCGTGCCCGAGGCGTTTCTCTCGGTCGATGGCGAGGGGCGCCACGTGCGGCTCGTGTTCGGCAAGTGTCTTGAACGGGCCAAACCTGCGATCAAGAGCTTCGCGGTTTACGAGTCGCCCAAGGAAAACGACTACTACGCCCCCACGTACGACTACCGCCTGCGGTGGAACAATGTCAGATACGAGCCGGGCGAGATCAAGGTCGTCGTCAAGAAGGATGGCGAGCCGCTCGGCGAGACGACGGTCCGCACCGCCGGCGAGCCGGCCCGACTGCGGCTCACGCCCGATCGCACGGAACTCGCTGCCGACGGCGAGGACCTCTGCTACCTCACGGTCGAAGCGCTCGACACGCAGGGCGTCCCCTGCCCCACGGCCGACGCCCGCGTGCGGCTCGAATTGGAGGGGCCGTGCGAGGTGGCCGGCGTCGGCAACGGCAACCCGTTGTCGCTCGAGCCGTTCCAATCCGACGAGCTGGTACTGTTCAGCGGCAAGGCGGTGGCGATCGTCCGCACGCAGAGCGGCGCGGGCGGTTCGCTCAAGGTGACCGCCGCGAGCGACGGCCTGCAGCCGGCGACCGCCGAGCTCACCTCTTCGCGGTGATTCAGAAAATGCCTGCGAATACGCGTGAATCAAGCGTGAATCCCCTGGCCGGATCCGCGTCTTATTCGCTTGTATCGGTGGGCGGTTTTTGCCTCACCTGCACAGCCCATGTCGGCCGCAGCCTATTACCGAGACGGCCAGCAGAACCAACAAGCCAGCCGCCGGTTCGGGCACGGCGAGCACGGTGAGCCGCGTGTAGCCGTCGAACTCGCCGCCGACGATCAAGTCGAGCGTGTAGTCGACCCCGCGCGTCGCCTCGGTGATCGACCGCCAGCCGTGGGGCGTGGGGTAGTAGACCGCGTCGCTGCGGCCCTCGATCTGGTCGAGGAACGCCTCGAGCGAGGCGCTCGTGTCGCCCGTTAGCGCGAGCGAGCCGCTCGAGTGCAGATAGACACCGGTGGGCGTGCCGCTGAGGTCGGCGATATCGAGGGCGCCGCTGACAGCGACGGAGGCCTGGTGGGTGACTCGCAAGACCCCGCTGCTATTCAAGCCGTTGCTATGGCCGCCGACATTGATTTCATGGGCGCTGACAAGAGAGTTTTCGCCAGCAACCGCTACCGTGCCTAGTTGCTTCTCGTCGACGTGCAGGTTGCCAATCCGTAATGATCCGGGCGATACGAACCGACTCCCTTCCTTAACGATCAGCAACGCGCTCCGTTCGGAACCGACAATTAGCAACGCGCGCAGTTCGAGCGTCGATCCCAAACCGGACACGACAACCCGACTCAACTCGCCTTGATCGCCGCCTGAGATCCCGCCCCCGGCGAATTTCACCGAGCCACCTTCAACCACGCTCAAGGAGCCGGCGCCCGCCATGCCGACTTGGAGTAATCCTTGGTCGCCAAACGCGTTCGAGTGCAAAGTCGAACCTGCGCCGGACACAACGACATTGCCGTTGCTGCCCAACTCGACGCCGATTCGCAGGTGAGACGCCAAGAAATCGGCGCCGTCGAGCACGGAGAGTTCTGCCCGTCCGGCGTTGCCGACATAAACACTCTTACCCGGCAGAGCGTGGGCGCTCTGCTCCCAAGAGGAGCCTTCCCCCGACACGGTTACCGAGCCGAATGATCCCGGCGAGTCGCCCAGCTTGAGCAGGTAGCTCTGGTAATAGCCGGCGCCATCCAGAACCTCGATGGCGCCTAGCCCTTCGGCTCCGACGACGGAGCCCCCGAGATAGACGCCGTAGAAAGAATCATCGCCACTGATACGCAACGTGCCATTGGCGCCTTGGTGGACGCCAAGGCGAGTCTCACGAGAAACGATTTCGCTCCCCGCGTCGACCTCGATAGACCCGTTGTGTGAGTCGCCAATGACAAGAGCCGCCGCACCGGTGTTCCAGGGGTCTTCGACGCCGTTGTACGCCGGTGTGAGGTTGCCGTTAGTTGTGATCGCGGCAGAAGACTCGTGGGTCGGCCAACAAGAAAGAAGGCCGAATGCCGTCACAATAAACAGACTGATCTTCAATCTGCGTGCAGGCAGGGGGGGGACGAACCGCATAAGAACCGACTCCTTGGCTGAGCCTTGCGCGTAGCTCACTCTGTTGGCAAGCCCTCAACGAGCATGTCAAAAATAGCCCGCGCCTCGAGAAGAAAAAGAAATATATCGAGCATTACAGGCTGTTCGTCGGAAAACTGGCCTTTATTGCAGTTGTCGCTTCGCGCTGAGAAGAGTGCGGCGTCAGACCGGGCACACGCGATTCACTCGATCGGTGTGAGCACGAAGCGCAGCTTGCGGGGCTCGTTCGAGGGGACGGTGTACTTGTCCATCGTCCGTTTGCCCCAGCTGTTGTCCCCGCCGACGCCGTGCACGCGTTCGTCGATGTTGAGGTAGACGAAGTCACGCTGCGGCAGCTCGTGATCGCGCTGTGTGTTCTCCAGGTCGTTCTCGTCGAAGGGCCACGCGCGGATCGTCAGTGGCTGGCTCCCCTCGACACGCAGCCCCGGCTCGGCGCCGCCACGCAGCTCGAGCCAACGCACCCCGGTGCGGGCGCCGTTGTCTTGGGGGAAGGCGTAATGGGTCACGAACTCGCTGAGGGGCGACTCGTAGTTGCCGACGAACGCCGAGTCTTTGCGGTCGATGTAGTTCTCGTGCGGGCCGCGTCCTTGCCAGGCGACCGTGCGACTGGCGCCGCGAAGGGCCAGTCGCACGCCAAACTTCGGCAGGCTGGGCGTCTCGCCCGCTTCGGCGCCGGGCGTGTACTGTAGGTCAACCTCGATCTGCCCCGTCGGCAAGGCCGAGTAGACGAGGCGGCAGGACGAGTCGCCTACCGGCAGCCGGAAATCGAAGCTGGCGATCACCACGCCGAGGCCCGCCTGGTAGGCGGAATGACCGAGCGGCTCGCGATCGGCCGCCGCGGTGCGCCACGCGCCCAAGCGTTCGGCGTAGCCGTTGCCCTTCTGATTGCGGTTGGTCGGCTTCCAGAAGTGCGGCTCGAGCGGCTGGGCGAGCAGCTCGGCGCCGTTGCGTTTCCAGGAGACCAGGGCGCCGCTCGATGCGTCCCAGATGAAAAGCGTGCGCGCGTTCGAAGCGACGATCTTCCCGTCGCTCTCTTCGACCGCGAGGCCCGATCCCTGGCGTGGCGTGATCGGTTCGTACGGCTTGGGCTGCAGCAGGAACTGCTCTCGTGCGACAGCAAACCCGGCCGGCGCCCAGGGGGGCGCCTCCTTGAGCTCGGCGGAGAGCACGCCGCGGACTTCGGCTTTTGAATTATAGGGAGCGTCGAACCCCGGTACGGCTACCTCGATCGACTCGCCCGGCGCCGCGTTGGGCGACGCCAGCTCGCCCGCGGCAGCCTCCACGCCGTCGGCTGTGACCGACCATTTCCAGCGGAGTTCGCTCAGATCGGTGAAGTTGAAACGGTTCGTCAACCGCACGGTTGGCTGGCCGTCGATCCTTTCCAGCAAGACCGGCTGGTAGGCGTGGCGTACCTCCCAGTAGTGCGGGTGCGGCTGACGGTCGGCGCCGATCACGCCGTTGATACAAAAATCGAGATCGTTCGGCTTGTCGCCGAACTCGCCGCCGTAAGCCCAGTACTCGCTGTCGTCGAGCGTGAGCCTCGCCGGGTCCTGGCCGTAGGCGAGCGGTGATCCGTCCCGCGGCTTGGCGATCGCCTGATCGACCCAGTCCCAGATCGCCATGCCGACGTAGTTCGGGTGGCGGTAGAGGGCGTCGACATGCTCACGCAGGTTGCCGCCCGAGTTGCCCATCATGTGGGCGTACTCGCGCACCAGCACGCCCTTGCCGCGCGGGCCCCGGTCTTTGGCTTCCTCGAAATACTCCTCCACCTGATCGATCGTGGGGTAGTCGATGTCACGCCAATCGGTCGTCGCCTCGTCGGCGTGATAGAAGTAGGGCCGGGTCGAGTCGACCCGCTCCATTGCGCGCCGCATCGCCACGAGGCAGCGGCCCGATCCCCCCTCGTTGCCGAGCGACCACACGGCGACCGAGGCGTGGTTCTTGTCGCGCTCGACCATCGAAACGCCGCGATCGACGTGGGCGAATTCCCAGTCGGGGTTGTCGCCCAAGGCGCGGCTGCCCGTGCCGAAGCCGTGGCTTTCTTGGTTCGCCTCGTCCATGACGTACAGGCCGAGCTCGTCGCACAGGGCGTACCAGTAGGGGTCGTTCGGGTAGTGGCTGGTGCGCACGAAGTTGACGTTCGCTCGTTTCATCAGCTCGGCGTCGAGCCGCATCGTGGCGTGGTCGACGTGGCGGCCGGTTCGTGGGTGGTGCTCGTGGCGGTTGACGCCCTTGAGCTTGACCGACTGGCCGTTGACCCAGAACTTCTTGTCACGGAACTCGTACTCACGCACGCCGAACCGCCAGGGAATCGATTCGAGCTCAGCGCCGTCGGCGCCGCGGAGCGTGAGCACCAGCCGGTGGAGCGCCGGCTTCTCGGCCGACCACAACGCGGGACTGGTCAGTTGATGCGACAGCGCGACCTGCGCGGCGCCATCGGCGTCCCACTCGACAGGCTCGCTCGCGAGTTCCGCGATCGGCTCGTCGCCGCCGGGGGCGTACACGCGGGCGGTTAGTGTGAAGGCTTTGTCGCTAGCGTCCGAGGCCCGTTCGAGACGGGCGCTGATCTTGAGCTCGGCGTCGCGGTAGTCGTCGTCCAGGTCGGTCGTCACATAGAAATCTTGTAACGACGCCACGGCGGAGTGGGCCACGAGATCGACGTCGCGGAAGATGCCGCTCAGGCGCCACATGTCTTGGTCTTCGAGGTAGCTGCCATCGCTCCAGCGGTAGACCTCCACGGCCAGCAGGTTCTCGCCATCGGTGAGGTGCTCGGTCAGGTCGAACTCGGCCGGGCACATGCTGTCTTGGCTGTATCCGATGCGTTCGCCATTGAGCCAGACGTAGAACGCGCTCTTCACGCCGGCGAACAAGATCGTGACCCGTTTGCCGTCCCAACCTTCGGGGAGTGAGAAAGTGCGAAGGTAGCTGCCGACTGGGTTGCGCAGCTCGGATTGGGTGAAGTCTTTGGGCGGGTCGAGCGTGACCCGCGGTGGCGCCTTGCGGAACGGGTACTTGGTGTTCGTGTAGATCGGCACGCCGTAGCCCTGCATCTGCCAATTGCCCGGCACACGGATCTCGTCCCAACCGCTGGCGTCGAACGCGGGCTGGTAGAAATCGACGGGCCGTTCTTCGGGTTTCGGCGCCCAGTGGAACCGCCAGGCGCCGTTGAGGCTCACGACGCGGTCCGACGCCCCGCC
Source organism: Pseudobythopirellula maris (assembly GCF_007859945.1). Classification (GTDB taxonomy): domain Bacteria; phylum Planctomycetota; class Planctomycetia; order Pirellulales; family Lacipirellulaceae; genus Pseudobythopirellula; species Pseudobythopirellula maris. The sequence goes on from NZ_SJPQ01000001.1 coordinate 225,479, forward strand.
GGCGTTTGCGGCCGCCTTGTCGGCGTACGGCGTGAAGGTCGACCGAACCGGCAGGCGGTTGATCTCAACAACGGCGGGGTTCTCCCAATCGGGCGCCTCCGCGGCGTGGGCGAGCGAGGGGGCCAGCAGGGCGACGACTAGCAGCAGGCGGTGCATCGGCGGGGGGCTCGTCGGGCTAAGAGAAGTAAAGCGATGAACCACGAAGGAACGATGGAGCAACGAGGAAACGAAGAGGAACGGTCTAACGACCGGCGCATCTTTACCGTTAGGAACGCATTCCTTGCCACCGATGTGGTTGAAACTTGCAGCTTCTTTCGTCGCTGCTTTGTTCCGTCGTGGTTCTACTCGTCAGAAGACTTGGTGAGCTCCCAGCCAATATTCTCACGGTCGGCGATAAAGACCGTGCCGTGACGCGGATGCCTCACCGGCATGCGGAGTTGGTCGCTCTCGTCGGACCACTCTTGAAGGTCGGACGACGACGCCATCGAGTAGTGCCGGTTGGAGTAGCTGTCCCAGTAGAGCAGCCACTCGCCTCGCCACGGGACGAGCGACGAGCCCTCGGCGTTCATCGGGCTGATCGACGTCCCCTGTCCCACGATCGGACCGCCAGCGTCGCTGAAGCTGCGGGGCGTGATCTCCGGCGGGCTGAAGGCCAAACGGATGTTCTTGCCGCCGCGCGCGGCGGAGACTTCCTTCTTGTAATTCATCACCCAGCGGTCGCCCTCGGCGTCGAACACCAGGTGGGCGTCGATCAGGTCCTCGTCGCGGCCCTCGAAGATCGGCTGCGGGTCGCTGAACTGCTGGAAGTCGGTGGTGGTCAGGTAGTACATCCGGTGGTCGCCGCCGTGGCGGTCGTCGTTGCCGTCGCCGTCGGCCAGCTCGCTCGGCAGGGTCGACGACCAGACGACCTTGAACTCGTCGGCAACGTGGTCCCAGCAGATCTCCGGCGCCCACACGTTGTTGGGTTTCTCGCCCTCGCCCCGCCAGGGCTCGATCATCAGCGGCTCGGACCAGCTCTTCAGGTCGGGCGACGAGGCGTAGCCGAAAACCTCGCCTTTCCAGTTCGAGGTCCAGACCATGTGGAACCGCCCGTCGTGGTACACGATCGACGGGTCACGGGTCAGGCTTTGGTTCTTCCACGCGGGGGGCGTGAAAATCGCCTCGTTGCTGTTGACGGCGTGGAACTCGCGGCCGTCTTCGCTCCAAGCGAGGTACACGCCGTTCTCGCCGTTACTGTCGAAATAGGGCAGCAGCAGCACCGGCTCTTGCGCGACGGCGGAACCGGCGCCGAGGTAGATCGCGAGCAACACAGCCGAGAAAAACAACTTGAGCATGGTGGCGCCGAAGAAGGGGGGAGAGGAGTGGCGGCGGCCGAATGGCCAGCCGGTCTTCCCATATTACCCCGAAGCGCAGGCCGGTTGTAGCCATCAGCCGTGGCGGCTTGGCGCTTGTGCTATTTCACGCCTAGAGCGGTTTGCTCATTGGTGTAGACGCTCGGCTCGCGATCGGCGTCATGGCTTCGTCAGCCTGCATTGACATTGCACCGCATTGCCTGCTTCGGCTTCCTCGCCACGCCGCCAATCGCTTCCCCGCTCGTCCACACCAATTCGAAAACCGCTCTAAGGCTGGCGCCTCAGGCCGGTCGGGCGGGCCCTCAGCTCCACCCGTGCCGCAGTCGACGACCGACCGATTCGCCGAGGGCCTCATCGTGCTGCGGGCGGTGGTCGGCGTGGTCGTCACGCGTCGGGCGGTCGCCCCAGTCGGAGCCGCTTTCGTCGTTACCGCGGCGGCCGCGCTGGCGGTCCAAATCTTCGATCGCCAGATCGAACGCCACGGCGGCCGGCGCTGTTTCGCTCGCGGCGAGTTCGGTTTCACGTGTCTCGCCGGTCGGCGTCATGAGGAATGCGAACGCGGGCTGCGAGGCGGCGATGGTCGTGTCGGTCTCGACTGCCGGCGGTTCGGCGTCAGCCGCTTCTTCGGCGATCGCTTCATCGGCTGCCGTCTCGGCGACCAGCAACGCCGGCGGCGCCGGCGTGTAGTTGTCACGCCACACGGTGAAGTCGGCGGCGTCGACCACGCCGTTGCCGTTGCCGTCCGACGCGGTTCCCGGCGTGACCACGTCACCGAACTCGGAGACCCAGGTGTCGTAGTCCGTTCTGTCGACAACGCCGCTGCCGTCGTAGTCGCCCACCAGCGAGCCGTCGGTCCCCGGCGAGCCGCCCAGGAGCAGGCTCGCGCGCCAGTTGGCGGCGTTGTCGTAGGGGTCGCCCGCTGTGGCGGTCACGTCGGCCGGGTCCATGTCGAACGGGCCGATGTACTCCAGCGAGTGACCGTCGCCGTCGGCCGCTTCGGGCCATGGCGAGTCGTCACTGTAAGTGAACGACTGCAGGAGCTGGCCGAACGGCCCGACGAGTGTGACGACCTCGCCGCCGTTGCTGAGGTTGGCGTCGGCGTAGCCTGTGGGGGCGCGGTTGATTCCTGCGCCGTACTGCGCATCGAACTCCGTCGGGTTGCGTGCCACGACGTAGCGCTCGCCCGCGCCGAGTGTGACGCCCAGGGGCAGCGCGAAGGGGTCGTTGGCGAAGCCGGCGATCTCGACGCCGTCCAAGCTGATCGGCTCGGCGCCGAAGTTCAGCAGTTCGATGAACTCGTGCTCCTGAAACTCGGCCGGGTTGTAGTTGAGCTCGACGATGCGGAGCGTGAGCGGGTCGTCGACCAAGAACGACTTGTCGACCTCGGCGCTCCAGTCACCCCCTTCGAGCACGCGCGTGCGGACTTGGGTCGACTCGATGAGGTCGATCGCCCCGGAGTAAACCAAGGCCGACGGCGCCACGCCGCCCCCCTCGAGCCGCGGGTCGCTGCCGTCGAGCGTGTAGTAGACCACGCCGCCGCCGTTGGGGTTGCTGAGCGTCAAGTCGAAGCCGCTCGCCACCTCGCCGCCGTACTGGTTCATCACCGGCGCCGCCGTGTCGACGAGCCAGCCGCGGTCGTCGAACTGGCCGAGCACGATGTTCGTGCGGACGGGGAAGAAGTCGGTCAGCACGCCACCCACGTTCGCGAGCCAGTCGTCCGCGTCGTAGTCGCCGCGGTTGTCGCCCCAGCGGGCCGCCTCGGCGTTGATGGCGCCCGAGAGCTCGTCGATTCGCAGCTGGAACACCGCCGCCGCGCCGGCCGGAGTGAGCAGGCCGTCTTGGGTCATCAGCCGCTCGACATGGTCGGCGAAGCGCAGCCGGTACTCCTCGCTCTCCATCAAGTCGAAGTGGATCTGCGTGGGGGCGTAGTCGTCGCGGTCCTCGTCCTCACCGATGTACTTGGCGGTGAGGTCGTAGCCGACGTCGAAGTTGTTCTCGCCGTAAACCTGGTTGTCGTCGGTGGGGAAGGCGTGCTCTTGGTCCCAGGCGTGGAACCGCCACTGCCCCTCGGGGTCGACGTGGTTGTACGTGGCGTACCAGTTGTCTTGGCCCCAGTCCCAGTTTCCGGCGTAGTAGTGGACCACCATGTAGTTGATGAAGTCGTCGATGTCGAGCAGCGCTTTGACGTCGTCGTACTCGGAGCTGTTCGACACGTCGTCGTTCGCCTCGTCCAGCAAACGCAAGTACTCCTGCTCGGCGGTGAGCCCGCCGTCGACGTAGATGAACTCTTCCGGGTGCTCGGACGTGCCGTTGAACGCCTTGATGGCGTAGTAGTCGTCCTCGTCGCCGCCTTCGTACTCTTGGATGAACGAGTCGTCGGGCCGCTCGTGCAGGTTGTAGATGCCCCAGTACTGGCCATTCAGGTAGAGGTGCACCCAGCGCCCGTGGGGCGACAAGCCTCCGCCTAGGTTCACGTAGTCAGAGACCACCTGGTCGTTGATGTACTTGGCCACCGCGTTCTGCTGCGGGTTGGCGTGCAGCCAGGTGTAGTTGTATTGCGCGTCGAGGATGAAGGTGTCGAAGTCGTCCACGGCGTTCTCGCCGTCGACGGCCGAGTTGGTGAGCACCGTCGAGTCCTTCAGCTCGCCCTCGCCGTAGGGGTGCTTGAACTTCACCTGGAACGACAGCTTGTCGGTGTTCCAACGCCGCACGGTCGAGTTGCCCTGGATCTCGACCGCCGCGTCGATGTGGAACTCCTCGGCGCCGTCGGCCGTGAAGAACTCGACCGACGAGGCCCGCTCGTCGCTCTCGTACTTCCACCCTTCGGTCTCGGTGTAGATGCCGTCCTCGTCGCCGTCGCCGAACAGCTCCTCCCAGTTCATCACGAGCGAGACGGTGGGGATCGCTTGGAAGTCTTCCTTCAGGTTCTCGGCGCCGACCGCCGCGACGATCGTGGGGTCGACATCCCAGTCGGGCGGCGAGCCCCAGTCGGTGTAGTCAGGCAGACCCGAGCCGTCTTGCTGAAGCACATCGTCGAGGAAAATGTAAGTCTGCGTGTCGATGTCGGTCGGGTAGTAGCCGTCCTGGAAGGCCGCCGCGCGGAGCGTGGTGGTGGTCGTGATCGAGACCGGTCCGCTATAGATGGCGCCGTGCGAGGCGCTCGGCGCCGTGCCGTCGGTCGTGTACCGGATCGTCGCGCCGGGGGCGTCGGGCGTGGCGATCTCGACCGTGAACGGGGCGTCGTAGAACCCACGATCAACCGAGAACGTGGTGTCGACCACCAGCCCGTCCCAGCCGGCGCCGTTCTCCGAGCCGGGCGTGGGGACCGTCAGGAAGCTGTTGTCGACAGCGCCCGTGGCCCGCTCGGCGGTGAGCAGCGGGTCGATCAGGAAGTCGTTGCGCTGCGAGCCGCTGGTGTGGTTCGCGGCGTAGAACGACAGCACGTTCTCGCCCTCCTCGAGCTTCTCGATCCAGGCCGACAGGTCCAGCACGTCGGGCGTGCTGATTACTTCGCTGTCGGGTCGGTTCGAGCGGGCGTTCAGCAGGAAGTTGTAGCCGTTGCGGTACGTCGTGTCGACGTTCTTGCGGGCGATCTCGTCGCCGTTGAGGTAGGCGATGTAGCCGTCGTCGTAACGCAGCTCGAGCTGCATCGAGGCGAGCTGCGCCGGGTTGTCCACGTTGAACGGCACGCGCACGTAGGCGCTCACGTGGCCGCTGTTGTAGTCCATCTGCCCGCTCGAGAGCTCCTGGTAGATCAGCGAGTCGAGGGCGTTGTCGTCGCGGTCGTAGCCGACGCCGGTCTTGGTTTGGATCCAAGAAGAATCATCGAAGCCGATGTCGCGCCAGAAGTCGTCGACCGCCGCGTCGGGACTCGACGAGTGGTAGGCCCGCACCGTGGCGTCGGCCTCGTCGCCGATGAGCGATTCCGCGACCGTGGCGTCGCGGTCGGCCCCGACCCCGTAAGCGATGTCGCTCAGCTGAGCGGGGTAATCGAGGAACGAGTCGACGACGGTCACGCCGTTCGCGGCGACGAGCAGCAGGTCTTCGCCGTCGGCGCTGAGCGAGAAGTTCGTGTGCAGCTCGGGCCCGGTCAGGTCCTTGCCCGAGGCGAACACGACGAGCCGCTCGTCGGCGCCGAGCAGCGTGCCGGCGGGCAGCTGCCACTTGGTCGGCTCCGTGGCGTCGTCCGAGAGATGCCAGCCGCCGAGATCGACCGTCGCGGCGCCGTTGTTGTGCAGTTCGACCCAGTCGCTGTTGTCGCCCTCGAAATCCTCGAGGCCCGAGTCGTTGCTCGCCAGGAACTCGCCGATGACGACCGTGAGCGCGAGCCGCGGCTCGAGGTTCTCGCAGGCCAACGTACGACGCTTAGCCGAGGTCCGCGCGCGGCGGTCCTTGCGGGGTCGGTGACGCCTCATCGGTGCTCCTTCTCTGCCCCCGGGAGTCTCCGGGCGCGGCTGTGTGTTCTCGGGTGGATTTAGGCGGCCGGACCCCGGCCTAGAGCGACGCCCTAGGGCGTCGCGTGATTGAAGAGGGGAGAAGTCGGTAGCTTGAAAAGTCTTTACCTGTAAGGGCTCACTGCTATGTGCATGGCCACCCTCTACATTAGGCACACGCCCCGTTATGAGCAACGGAGCCGTGGGTCTGTTATGAGACACCCTTGCGGCATGCTACCCGCGTGTTGACGAAAGGGTCCGACGCCTTGCCTCGCGGTCCACTCCGGAAGGGGCGCATTGATAGCCGCCGGATCGCTGGTTGCACGTGAGGGGCTGCGACTGCGGCCAAGATTCTCGGAGCGGTACGAGAGATCGCCTACTCGGGGGCAAGCACGCTCGGCTTGACCTGCGAGATGACCTTGTCGGCCTCGACCGTCACCGAGGGGTGCACGCGGCTCAGGACCCACGGGTGGGGACCGCTCACCAGCAAGTCAAGACGCACCACGGCCGGGTTCTTGCGTGTCGAAGTGACCGCCACCAGATTTCCGCCGTGCAGGGCGTCGACCTTGCCATGGATCGAGAAGCGGCGGTTGTTCACGCCCACGTTGCCAAGCCGCAGCAGCTCGCTGCCAAAGAAGAGACCGCTACGCACGGCGAGCTCGCCGCCGGCGCGGATGTCGAACACCAAGGGGCAATCCCACACTCGCAACCCGTCGAAGCTGTGCCCCATCGATTGGTGGTTGTTGGTCTGGTAGGCGACCTTGCAGTCGTCGAACAGGCAGTTGCGCCAGGTGAGCATGTCGTTATTGTGCTCCCCCTCTTCGAGTCCGCATTTCACGCCGACGTCAAAGCCCGAAATCGTGACGCGCTCGAAGGTGTGCTTGCCGGAGCCGATCCCCTTGCGGTCGCCCTTGGAGATCAGCACGCCTACGCCAGCGCCGTCGCCCAGCAGGTTGAGCCCCTCGATGCGTGCGTGCGAACCGGGGATGCTCAAGAGCGGCTCGTTGGGATTGACCGCGATCAGTTGGGTCATCGCCCCGCCAAAATTCTCTCGCTGCTGGCGGGTGAAGGCCTCGCCGTTGCCTGCGCCGATCAGCCGTACGCCCACGCGGTAGGGGAACTTCAACGGCCCGCAGGGCCAGTCGCCTGCCGGGATGTAGATCGGCAGCCCGTGCTCGGCGACCGTTTCGAGGGCCGTGTTGAGCACCCGCGTGGTCGAATCCACGTCGCCCCGCACGGCGCCGTAGTCGGCGATGTTCAGATACGGCTGCTGGGCATTGGCGGCCAAGGCGCCCGCAAGCATCAGGACGAAGCCAAGGGCTAGCCGGCTGAGCGCCATGCGTCGAGAAGACGGCGGTGATATCGTCGGGCGTTTCAAAGTGAGCAAGCGATCGTTTTTTATGGGGGGCAGTATTTCAACGGCTTCGACCGCGTCGGTGCGGCAAAAGTTCCGTCCCGCGTGCTTTGCGATTGCCAGTTGCCCGGAAATCGGGTAAATCAGCAGTCGCCGCATAACTGGGACCGCGAATTTGCCTGCCCCGGCTCACAAACCTAGAATAGTGCTAGGTAAAACCTTTTCGGGCGGAGCAGCCTCTGCGTCTCCGCTACCAGTATAGACCACCCCTCGCCGACCGCTTTGCTGCTTCACCGGACCATCACGATCGTCCTCGCCTTCGTCGCCGCGCTTTGTCCGGCGCTGGGGGGGCATGCGTGCGGCGTTGGTTGCGAAGCGGTCACCGCAGAGGCCGGTCATCATCGTGTGTCTCAGACCCACGACTATGAACAGGTGGCGAAGGTCTCCGTAGCGCGCACCTGCGAAGCGCGGTGCGTTGGCTCCTCTTGCTCCACCGATACGAGTGATCTGCCTATCCGGCACGATCATGGCGGCAAACATCAAGACTGCATCTGCCAAGGAGCGGCGGTCGCCGATTTCGGACGCGGCTACGCCGACGGGTTGATCGACCTCGACGCATTCTTGGCTCCCACCTTCGCCCCGTTGGCGGCCGCGCTCAGCCGCCAAGCGTTGGCGCCGCTCGCCACTGGCCGGCCGGGCGACGACCCCTGCCCCCCCGCCTGGGGCAAGGACCTCTGCGCGCACTTCTGCACGCGTTTGATCTGATCCGCTGCGCCCGCTCTCGCGGCTTGCGCACGCGCTCGGCTGATCTAGCCGGACGCATCTTCGCGCTACGCCCGCCTCTCTGCGACGTTCACGATCGCAACTATTCGCTTTGCACCTGAACGTGGGGGGCGAATTGAACTGCGTGATCCGATCTTGCTCTCCCTTTGCGGCCCAGCCGGAGCCCGTTCGATGAGTGACGCCACCCTGCCCCAACCCCAACCCCCGGCTCCCGCCGCCGCCTCGCCGTTGCGATGGCTGCTGAGCATTGCGCCAACCGTCGCCGCTGTTGTGGCGATCGGCCTGGTCGGCTACTGGGGCCACTCGACCGACTGGCGCATGCCGAGCTTCGACGAACTCGTTGGCGCATCGGTCGAGGCCGAAACCCCATGGTGCGAAGAGCACAACGTTCCGGCGGCCGAGTGCGTGGAGTGCCAAGCCTCGTTGTTGCCCAACGCCGAAACATACGGCTGGTGCGACGAGCACGGCCTCGAGCCTTGCCCGCTCTGCCATCCCGAAGTGGTGCAGATCGAATCGCCGCCCGTGATCGCGACGCAGGAGCTGGAGCGAGTCGCCGCGGTCCTCGACTTGCGGGAGCGGGCCGAGAACGTGGTCGGCTGCCCACTCAACGCCCAGCGGGTTCAGTTCGCCTCGGTCGAGGCGGTGGATAAGGCCGGCATCGATGTCGATCTGGTGCAGCGTCGCGCTCTGGTCGAGGCGGTCGAGGCGAACGGCGAGATTACCTACGACCAAACGCACTTGGCGAGGCTCGCGTCGCGGGCCGCGGGCAGTCTGTGGCGGGTGGAGAAGAGCTTGGGCGACCGTGTTTCGCCGGGCGACGTGCTCGCGCTGGTCGACGCCGCCGCTGTCGGCCGGGCCAAGGCCGAGCTGCTCGACGCGTTGGCCGATGTCGACTACCAGCAGCAAACGGTCGACCGTTTAAGACCGCTAGCGGAAGAACAGATCATCCCCGGCGCCCGCATGCTCGAGTCGGAAACCGCCTTGCAGCAGGCCGAGATCAAGCTGCGGCAGGCCCAGCAATCGCTCGTGAATCTTGGCCTCGCGCCGCCGGTCGAGGAGCTCGCCCGGTTGTCTCCCGCCCAGCGGGCCGAACGATTGCGGCTACTCGGGTTGAGTGACGAGCTCAAAGCGACGCTCGACCCCGAGTCGACGACCAGCAACCTGTTGCCGATCGTCTCGCCGATCGAGGGCGAGGTGATCCGTCGCGACGCCGTGGCCGGCGAGGTGGTCGGCGCCCAGGCGCCGCTGTTCCAGGTGGCCGATACCCGCGAGATGTGGCTCGTGCTGAGCGTGCCGACCGAGGAATCGGCCTACCTCATGCGAGGCCAAGAGGTGCGGTTCCAGGCCGAAGGCTTGCGCACGCCGATCGTCGGCCGACTCGACTGGATCAGCACCGACATCGACCCCCACACCCGCACCGTCTCCGCCCGGGCGGTGCTCGAGAACCCCCGTGGCGAGTTGCGGAGCGAGACCTTTGGCAAGGGCCGCGTGCTGCTGCGTGACGACCCCGAAGCGATCGTCGTTCCCGAGTCGGCCGTGCAATGGGACGGCTCGTGTTACGTGGTGTTCGTGCGCGACCGCGACTACTTCAAACCCGACGGCCCGAAGGTGTTCCACACCCGCCCGATCCGACGCGGCGTGAGCCAGGGTGGCTTCACCGAGGCGATCGCCGGCGTCTGGCCCGGCGAGGTGGTCGTGACCGAGGGGAGCGGCGTTCTGCGCTCGCAGATCCTCAAGAACAACCTCGGAGCGGGCTGCACCTGCGGTCACTAAGGGGACGGAAGCGGAACACCAATCTTCGCTAATCGATGCAAATGCAAGATGACAGTTATTCTCGCTAACTTGAGCCGATTAGTGTTCGTCGTTCAAAAAAACACTGCCGCGATCAGATGATCTCCTACCCATAGCAGTCTTCTGCATCCGCCCGACCTCTTTGATCCTACTGCTACGCCATAGCTACCCTCGGAACTCCTGCCCATGCTCAATTGGATCATCGAAGCGTCGCTGCGACGGCGATCGGCAGTGGTGATGCTGGTGTTGCTGGTGGCGGCGGCGGGGGTGGCTTCGTTGCGACAACTCGACATCGACGCCTTCCCCGACACCACGCCGGTGCAGATCCAGATCAACACCGTGGCGCCTGCGCTCACGCCCGAGGAGGTCGAACGGCAGCTCACGTTCCCCGTGGAGCAGGCGATCGGCGGGCTGCCGGGGCTCGACGAGATGCGCAGCGTCTCGAAGTTTGGCTTCTCGCAGGTGACCGTCGTGTTCGAGGACGGCGTCGACGTCTACTTCGCCCGCCAGCTCGTGGGCGAGCGACTCGCCACGGTCAACCTGCCGCTGGGCGTCGACGCGCCGCAGATGGGGCCCGTCGCCACCGGCTTGGGCGAGGTGCTGCACTACGTGCTCACGTACGATGGGTACGATCTCTCGCGGCTTCCTCAAGAGGAGCGAGAGCAGAAGCTCACCGAGCTGCGCACGCTGCACGACTGGGTCGTGCGGCCGCAGCTGCGCACCGTGCCGGGCGTCGCCGAGGTGAACACCTGGGGCGGCTACGAGAAGCAGCACCAAGTGCTCGTCGACCCCGACCGGCTGATCCGGTACGGCCTAACGTTCGACCACCTGGTCGAGGCGCTGGAACGCAACAACCGCAACGTCGGCGGCGGGTCGATCACCCGCGGCGCCGAGATGCTGCTCGTCCAGGGGCAGGGACGCACGGTCACCGCCGACGAGATCGGCCAGGTGGTGCTCGCGGCGGAAGACGGGGTGCCGGTGCGGGTGTCGGACGTGGCCGAAGTGGTCATCGGCCACGCCATCCGCCGCGGCGCCGTCACGGCCGGCGGCCTGGGCGAGGTGGTCATGGGTCTTGGCTTCTCGCTGATGGGCGAGAACACGCACCAGGTGACCACCGAACTGAAGGAGCGGCTCGACCTGATACGCCGCTCGCTGCCGCCCGGCGTGAAGATCACCACCGTTTACGACCGCACGGAGCTGGTGGCCCATGTCTTGGACACGGCCCGCAAGAACCTCTTCGAGGGCGGCTTGCTTGTGGTTGCGGTGCTGTTCATGTTCCTCGGCAGTCTGCGGGCGGGGCTGATTGTGGCCGTTGCGATCCCGCTATCGATGCTGTGCGCTTTCAGCGGCATGCTGCAGTTCGGCGTGGCGGCCAGCCTGCTGAGTCTGGGCGCCATCGACTTCGGCCTGGTGGTCGACAGCTCGGTGGTGATGGTCGAGAACTGCGCCCGCAAGCTGGGCGACAGCGCGAACAGCGGACGCAGCCGGCTGGCGATTGTCCGCGACGCGGCTCTCGAGGTGCGTCGGCCTACGCTGTTCGGCGAGCTGATCATCATGATCGTCTACCTGCCGATCCTCACGCTTGAGGGGGTTGAGGGCAAGCTGTTCCGGCCGATGGCGCTCACGGTGATCTTCGCCCTGGCCGGGTCGATGCTGATGTCGATGACGCTCATGCCGGTGCTGGCGAGCCTGGTGCTGCCGCGGCGTAGCGAGCGCCGCGAGCCGCTGCCGATCCGCCTCGCCAAGCGGCTCTACCGGCCGGTGCTGCACGCCACGATGCGCCACAAGTCGGCCGTCATCGCCTTGGCGCTGACGGTGCTTTTCGTGGCGTTCGGCATGATCGCGCCGAACCTGGGGTCGGAGTTCGTTCCTCAGCTCTCCGAGGGGGCGATGGCGATCAACGTCGTGCGGCTGGCCGGCACAAGCCTCGAAGAATCGACCCGTTACAACACCGAGATGGAGCGCGCTATCCTGGCCGCCTTCCCCGACGAGGTGGCCCACGTCTGGAGCCGCATCGGTTCGGCCGAGATCGCCACCGACCCGATGGGGGTCGAGCTCACCGACGTGTTCATCACGCTCCACCCGCGCAGCCAATGGAAGCGCGCATCGACCCAAACCGAGCTGACCGCCGAGATCCAGCGCGTGCTGCGCGACTTGCCGGGGCAGCGGCTCGCCTTCTCGCAGCCGATCAAGCTGCGGCTCGACGAGATCGCCACCGGCGTCCGGTCAGACGTGGCCGTCAAGCTGTTCGGCGATGACTACGACGAGATGGTCCGCATCGCGGGCCTCATCGAGCGGGTGCTCGCCTCGGTGCCGGGCGGCGCCGACGTGGCGGCCGATCAGGTGACCGGTCAGCCGGTGCTGCAGGTCAAAGTGGACCAAGAGGCGATCGCCCGTTACGGCGTGCCCGCCACGGCGGTGCTCGACCTGGTCGAGGCGGTCGGCGGCCGCCGCGTGGGCGATGTCTACGAGGGGCAATACCGCTTCCCGCTCGTTGTGCGTCTACCGAGCGCCGACCGCGCCTCGCCCGAGGCGATCGAGAGCATGCTCGTCGCCACCCCGGCGGGCGAACGCCTGCCGCTTGGCCGGTTGGCCGAGGTGCGGCTGGTGGAGGGCCCCTCGCAGATCGCCCGCGAATGGGGCCAGCGACGCATCAGCATCCAGGCCAACGTGCGCGGCCGCGACGTCGGCAGTTTTGTCGCCGAGGCGCAGCAAAAAATCGCTCAGCAGATCCAGCTCCCCGGCGGCCGCTACCACCTCAGTTGGGGCGGCCAGTTCGAGCACATGGAGCGCGCCCGGGCTCGACTGATGATCGTTGTGCCGATCGTCCTGGCCACGATCTTCGGGCTCCTCTACCTGACGTACCACAACTGGGTCGACGCGCTGCGGGTCTTCACCGGCGTGCCGTTCGCATGGACCGGCGGCGTGTTCGCCCTGTGGGTCCGCGGCATGCCGTTCTCGATCTCGGCGGCGATCGGCTTTATCGCCCTCTCGGGCGTGGCGGTCTTGGACGACATGCTGCTCGTCTCGACGATCAAGCAGCTCCGCGCCCGCGGGCGCGACCTCGAGTCGGCCGTCGAGGAGGCCGCCATGACCCGGCTCCGGCCGGTGCTCATGACCACGCTCGTGGCCGCGTTGGGCTTCGTGCCGATGGCGCTGAGCACCGGCATGGGCGCCGAGGTGCAGCGGCCGCTCGCCACGGTGGTGATCGGCGGCGTGATCAGCGCGATGGTCATGTCGCTGCTGGTGCTGCGTGTGCTGTACGTCGTGTTCCCCGGGGCCGGCCGCTCCCGCCAGGCGGCGTTGGCCGAAGCCGACACGCGGGCCACGGCTGCGCCTGACCCGGTCGGCGGTACTGCAGTGGCGCCTACCAAAACAACCAATGCCGAGCAGGCAATCGACTGATTCTTTTTGTACCTCTCACCCATGGAACGGAAGCAATGAACTACAAGACCAACCATTTCCTAGCCGCGACGCTAACGACGGCGTTGCTAGCAATGGCCGGCTGCGGCCCTTCGGACACTGCGGAGCACGATGAGCACGAGCACGCGGAAACCGAGACCGTGGCGCACGACCACAGCGGTTGGTGGTGCGTTGAGCACGCGATTCCTGAAGAGGTCTGCACCCGCTGCGACCTGAGCCTGATCGCCGGGTACAAGGCGGACGGCGACTGGTGCGAAGAGCACAACCGCCCGGAATCGCTCTGCTTTCTCTGCACGCCTGCGCTGGCCGAGCCTTTTGCCGCCCGATACGAGGCGAAATTCGGCAAGGCGCCCCCCGAACCGACCGATCCCTAGTCTTGGGCGATCGTTGCATGCGAACGTCCATTTACCGTGGCAAGGAGGCCTGGTGTGCGGATTCGGTACGGAATAATCAGTGCTAGCGTGGCCTGCGCGATCGCGGGCTGCGCCGGCGGTCCGCGCGTGGCGGAAGTCAGTGACCCGCCAGCGACGCGTTACGCGCCCGAAGAGAGGATCGCGCGCGCCTCTTACGACGAGCCGGTGCTATTGCTCACGCCGGCGGAGGCGTCGCCGGTGCAGCCCACGGCCCTGACCGGCGGGCCGTCGCCGCTGAGTCTGGCGGACGTGGAATCGATGGCCCTCGCCAACAACCCAACCATCGCCCGCGAGCGGGCTCGTGCCGACGCGTTGCGCGGCGAATGGCTGCAGGTCGGGCTCAAGCCGAACCCGCGGGTCGGTTACTCCGGTCAGGAGATCGGCTCCGAAGGGTCGGCCGGCCAGCAGGGGGCGTTTGTCAGCCAGCGTTTCATCACGGGCGGCAAGCTGCAAAAACGCCGCGACGTGGTCGCCTACGAGATCCGACAAGCGAACGAGCGGCTGGCCGCTCAACAGCAGCGGGTGCTGACCGACGTGCGAGCGGCGTTCTACGACGCGCTCGTGGCCCAGGCCCGAGTCGGCGTCGCCAGCCGCTTGGAGGACTCTGCGCGTCAGGCCGCCGGGACGGTTACGCGTCTGCTCGACGCGCAGCAGGCGACGCGTGTCGCACAGCTGCAAGCCGAGGTCGAGGCCGAGTCGGTTGCGGTCGAGCGGATCACCGCCCAAGGCGAAGCCGAGGCCGCCTGGCGGAGGCTGGCGGCGATGACGGGCGACGCGTCGCTGGCGCCAGCGCCGCTCCTCGGTGAAGCAAGCGTGCCGCCCGCCATGGCGAGCTGGGAAACCGCGTTGGCTCGCTTGCTGGCCGAGAGCCCCGAGATGTCGGCCGCGATGGCGGGCGTCGACCGCGCCCGGGCAGAGGTGCGCCGCGCCTGCGCCGAGGGCAAGCCCGACCTCACGATGCAGGTCGGATTGCAACGCGACGACGCTTCGCACGACACGCTCACGAGCGTGCAGATCTCGGCGCCGCTGACGCTCTACGACCGCAACCAGGGAGGCGTGCGTCGTGCTCAATCAGAGCTGACCGCCGCCCGCCGCGAAGCGGACCGTGTCGAGCTCGACTTGGCGGCCCGGCTGGCGACCGTTTATCGATCGCTCCAGAACAGCCGCACGAGCGCCGAGCGACACGCCGAAGAGCTCATGCCGCGCGCCGAGGAAACGCTCCGTCTCACGGAAAAAGGCTACACCGCCGGCGAGTCGCCCTACCTTGATCTGCTCACCGCGCAACGGACTTTCTACCGCACAAATCTCAACTACCTTGCCGCCGTCCGCGACGCTTGGCGGGCGTATAACCAAATCGAGGGGCTGCTGCTGACCGGCGGCCTCGACTCGGCGCGCGAGTAGGCCGACGCGAATTGTGATGACTGGCGGCGAGAACAACGCTTAGTAGCTGTGCTCGTCGAGCTCCACCTTGCCGCGGAAGGTCCAGTAGACCACCGTGGTGTAGGCCAGCACGCAAGGCATGCCCAGCAGCGCGATGATCGACATGATCCAGAGCGTCTTCTCGCTCGACGCGGCGTTGTGGATCGTCAGGCTGTGCTCCGGGTAGGGGCTCGAGGCGACTAGGTTCGGGAAGATCGCTACGCCCAGCAGGAAGACGAGCGCGAGGATCGTCGCTCCGGACGAGAAGAACGCCGCCAGCTCGTGGCCCTTCTTCATCGATCGCGAGATGTTGAGGATCGCCAGCACGTTGAGCACCGGCACCAAGAGCGCCCAGGGGGCGTGGGCGAAGTTGGTCAGCGCGTGCGGCAGGGCGACCATCGTGGCCACAGTCACGGCGATCCACAGCAGGGCGAACGCCCCGTGCAGCCGCCAGGCCCAGCGGTCGACTCGCTCGCGCAGCTCGTCTTTGGTTTTGAGCCGCAGGAACAACGCCCCGTGCTGGGCGAACAGTGCGACGGTCATCGCTCCGACCAGGAGCGGGTACCAGCCGAGCTGGTCCATGAGCGTGGCGCGCATCACGCCGCGCTCGTCGAGCGGCACGCCGACCATCGCCCCACCGATGGCGACGCCGAACACGAGCGACGCGACGAGACTCGACAGGAAGAACACGCCGTCCCACAAACCGCGCCACCAGCCCCATTTGAACTTGCTGCGAAATTCGATCGAGACGGCCCGGAAGATCAGCGCGCCGAGCACCGCCATCAAGGCCGTGTAGAAGCCCGAGAAGACCGTTGCGTACGCCTCGGGGAAGGCCGCGAACAGGGCTCCGCCAAACGTGACCAGCCAAACCTCGTTGCCGTCCCAGAGCGGGCCGATCGAGTTGAAGAGGATCCGCCGTTCGTGGTCGTTCTTCGCCACGGGCGTGAGCATGCCGACCCCGAGGTCGAAGCCGTCGAGCACGGCGTAGCCGGCGAGCAGCACGCCCAAGAGCACAAACCAGAGTAGCGCGTAGTCCATCGTTCTACTCCTTGCTCTTATCGCCAGTCATGCCCTCGCGGTGGCTCACCATCTCGGTGACCGCCTCGACGAACCCGCCATGCTCATCGTGACCGGCACGCCCGTCTCCCGCGGCCACACCGGCTGGGCCGTGCGAGATCTTGGTGTGGAGCAACGAGATCCACAGGCCAAACAGCACGGTGTAAATCAGTCCGAAGAACAGGATCGAGCCGAGCACCTGGTCGGCGCTCACGGCCTCCGACACGCCGTCGGAAGTCCTCAGCCCGTCGACCGCAACGCCATCGACCACCCGAGGATAAACGATCCATGGCTGGCGGCCGACCTCGGCGGCGACCCAGCCCGCCTCGTTCGCAACGAACGCCGGCACGACCATCAACACGAACAGCCACAAGAGCCAGTGGGTGGTGAACAGCCGGCCCCGCCAGTAGTACAGCCACGCCAGCAGCGTCATCGCGATCATGGCCGAGCCGATCGCCACCATCAGGTGGTACGCCTGGAACGTGATCCAGACGGGCGGCCGGCCGTAGATCGGGTCCAGTTCGTCGAGCCCCTGCACCTCGGCCGAGGTATCGAAAGCGAGCAGCCAACTCAGCATGCCCGGCACGGCCAGGCCGTAGTCGACCGTTTCGGTCTCGTCGTTGGGCGAGCCGAACAGGTAGATCGGGGCGTTGTCGGTCGTCTCGTAGACGCCCTCCATCGCGGCGAGCTTGGCCGGTTGGTATTCGGCCACGGCGTTCGCCTGCTCGTGGCCCGAGAGCAACTGGGCGAAAGCCGCCACGGTGGCGAGCAGCAGGCCGCCGACGAATGAGCGCCGAGCAAATTCCTCGTGACGCCGCTTGATCAGGTACCACGCCGAGATGCTCATCACGAAGAACGCCCCCAGCAAGAACGCCCCGAGCCAAACGTGGACCAGCCGGTTCATGCTCGAGGGATTGAAGACGAGCGCCCAGAAGTCGACAATCTCGGCCCGCTGGTAGACCTGGCCGTTCACCACGTAGTCGCGTATCTCGGAGCCGGCCGGAGTTTGCTGCCAGCTGTTGGCGATCACGATCCAGACGCTCGAGAAGATGCCCCCCACGGCGACCATCAGCGTCGCAAAGAAGTGCGTCTTTGGTCCTACGCGGTCCCAGCCAAACAGCAGCAGCGAGAGGAATCCCGACTCGAGGAAGAACGCGAAGATCCCCTCGGCCGCCAGGGCCGAGCCGAACACGTCGCCGACGAACCGCGAGTAGGCGGCCCAGTTCGTGCCGAACTGGAACTCCATGACGATGCCGGTCACGACGCCCATGGCGAAGTTGAGGCCGAAGATCTTGGTCCAGAACCGCGCGGCGTCGTCGTAGATGGCGGCGCCGGTCGCCAGGTGGCGACCCTTCAGGTAGACGAGCACCACGCTCATCCCGATCGTCAGGGGCGGGAAGAGGTAGTGGAACATGATCGTCAGCGCGAACTGCAACCGCGACAGCACGACCACGTCGAGCCCCCACGCCGTGTCGGCGCCGGCGGCGGACTGGGCGAACAATAAGAGGGAATCGGGCATCGCACACCGAGCGGGTGAGTGAGGCGGGCGGATCTTTTCGATCAGTTTACTGTTCGCCTGTCGCCACGCCAGTGCGTCGACTTGTCACGTCGGAGAATCGAAATGCCACAACAGCCGTGCGCGCACGAAAGAGCCGCTCGCGTGTCGAGTACGCGAGCGGCTCTGTCGTAGTGGTGTGTCGCTGAGGGGGCTTGTCACCGCGAAGCGGTGCTTCAGCGCCGGCGACGCCAACCCAGCGAAGCGGCGCCAACCGCCAACAGCGCAACCGACGTCGGCTCGGGGACGGCAGTCGAGCGGACGTAGCTGAACGAGCCGCCGCTGGTGCGTTGGCCCCATTCGGTAAACTTCAGGTCGAGGTAGATATCGTCCTCGATCAAGTGGACCACGTAGTTCACGCCCACCGAGCCTGGCGGGTTGCTGCTAACGGCGTCGAGCCAGGTGCCGAAAGGGAGCATCGAAAGGTCGTCCGCCGTGCTGCCGATGGCCCACGCGGTTCCCGCGGGGCCCGGGTTGGGCACGCCATCGGGAAAGCCCTCCACGCGGGCGTTGAAGATCCCCTTGGTGGCGCCGCGGGTGATCCATACGTTGTCGGTGATGCGGTCCTGGTTCTCTTCGAGCATCCAGGCGTCTTCGTCCATGATGATGCTTCCGCGTTCGAAGCTGATCATGGGGCCGTTCCAGATGACCGGGTCGGCCGACGCATGGGCGGCCTGCAGCGTGACGAGCAGCAAAGCGATCGGCAGCTTCCGCCAGAGGTAGCTGTGCATGGTGTTGAGTCTCAAGTAGGGGGGTGTTGTGTGTGGAGTGTGGGCGACGAGCGCTAGGGCCCGGCGGGCGGGTCGAGGGCGCCGCGACGCGTGCGGCGAGCGCAAGGCTCCGCAGAAAAAAACATGTGCGACGCGACCGCCCGCCAACGGCGGAGCGATGGGCAATGCGAGAGAGCTGAAGGCGCAACGACCCGCCGCAAGCGGCTAGGAAGGGTCGTTTGGCGTGGCGCCTCAGGCGTGCATTGGCAAGCGGCTCAAGAAAAAAAGGTTGGCGCCGCCTAGAAAAGCGACGACCCATCTATTTTGAATCCCCAGCGATGGGCTGTCAAACGATTTGCGGCGCTGCCAAACCCCCGAAAACCGTCCTCAGGGACGCGGTGGGGGCCTAATTCGGGGAGATTTCTAGCAGCGAGACCCCCTGTCGGGGCAGGTCGAACCGCAGGGTCAGGGCCCCTTCGCCCCGCTCGGCCCCCTGCTCGACCGTCGCCAGCTCCGAGGCCTCCATCAACTCGCCGTACTGTTTCTCGTTGGGCGCCCCGGGCGAGCCCATCCGCTTCCACTCGGCGTAGCTGTTGCTGTGGTCCTCGTCGACACGGTGGTGCGTGACCGCGGCGTCGCTCTCGCCCCAGCCCGTCAGGCGGAGCGTCACCTCGGCGTCGGGGCCGTAGACGTCGTCGTCGTGGTAGTGCCACACGAGGGCCCACACCGTGCCGCCGTCGCGGCTGGCCAGCACGCCGACGTCCGGCTCACCGCGCACGCCGTCGCGCAGGATCGCATCGAGCGCGACCTGCGAGCTGCTCGTCGAGGCGAGCCGCTCGCCGCTCATCCGCGCCATCATCCGCAAGACGTTCAGCACCGGCAGCGGCACGGCGTTGGTGGCCAGTTGGCGGAAGCCGGCGAAGTAAGGTTGGTCCTCGAACTCGAACGCCCATGTGAGCGCACCCTCAAGCCGCACGCCGTGCTTGTCCGCCAACTCGTGCTTGCGGGCGAAGCTCGCGGCGGTGTAGCTCGAGTAAACCGTGCCGTTGCGGTAGCTGAACATCGGCCCCTGGCACGCCGCGCACCCCTCGGGGTCCGACTCGCCGATGACAATCGGAGTCCGCTTCAGCTCGGGGAACGAGGCGACGATGCCGAAGCCGCGATCGATGGTGCGCAACTGATTAGCGATGCCCATCCGCACGTGGCCCTGTTCGTGGGTCGGAGCCCCTTTGGCGTGGAAAGCGATGAAGTCGATCGGCACGCCGGTCTCGCCCGTGGCGGCGTTGTCGCCGCGCAAGCAGTGCTCAAGAAACGCCCGCGTGAAGTCGCCCCCGTCGCCCGCCGAGTCGGGGCCGCCGACGATCGCATCGGGGATCGCCCGTCGAACCGCAGCGATCGTGTGGTCGTGCAGCCGGAAGAATTCTTCCCGTGTGCCGCCCCAGTAGCCGTCGGGCAGGATGTTCGCCTCGTTCCAGGTCTCCCAGTACCATCCGCGCACCTCGTCCATGCCGTAACGCTCGACGCAGTGCAGGGCCAATTGGTAAACCAGCTCTTCCCACTTGCCGTAGTCCTTGGGCGGGTGGCGCCAGCCGGTCATGATCCGTGAGTACCGCATGCCGGGCCGCCAGTCGTGACGATAAGGGGTCGGCTTGCGCGAGAGCGCCTCGGGCATGAAACCAACCTCGACGTAAGGCCGCACGCCGCGCTCGAGCATCGTGTCGAACATCAGGTCGATGACCTCCCAGTCGTAAACGGGGTCGCCGTTCTCGTCCTCGGTGTAGGCATTGGTGCTGCCCCACTTGAGCGCGGGCGTTTTGTCGCCACTCGTTAGCAGGTTGTGGGCCCGGAAAAACACCTCCCCTGGCCGCATGCCTCCGAGCTTCTCCATCAGCTTCTCGCCGTCCTTCATGTACACGTAGTTCGGCTCGTCGGCGCCGAAGAACCGCCAGATCGGCCGCAGCGGGCCGATCGGCTCGGTGGCGTCGATGGCGATCTCGACCTCGAAGGCCGACGCCGCCCCGCCCCGCCAGACGCCGTCCATCGCGACTAACGATACGAGAAGAAGGGCAAAACGGGCGCAGTCGGATGGGAGAATCATCGTGGAATCACTGAGAGAAGAGCAGGCCTGCGTATGACGGAGACGATGTCCGCCTCAAGCTAACCGAACGCGCCGGGCGATGATAGTAATCCACCTCACGGCAGGTGCATCGCCAAATCGGCTTCTCGCCACATTTCGTCTGCGGGTGTTCCCGGCACGGGGCGCATGCAGCCATCGGTGAGCGGCCACCACTGTTCCTTGATCGTCGGGTCCTCAGCCACAGCCGCGAAATCGGCCTCGGGATCCGAGCCGGTGTACTCGAAGTGACGGAAGACGTACTTCTTGTCGCCGATCTCTTGGATCCATATGCAGTAGTTCCGCATATTCGCCCGCTTGCAAGCGGCCACGACCTGCGGCCAGACCTCGGCGTGCATCTTGCGGTACTGCTGCTCTTGCTCGGGCACCAGTTCGACGAACGACGCGAAACGACGCACGCCGCTTGCGACCTGCTCTTCCGGCGAGGGGTTGGTGGGTCCGTAGTGTGCGCCCATGCGTTGCGATACCAAAGAGTCAAGAGGTGGAGTTGGAAGAAGTAAAATGGCGTTTGCGGCCGAAGCGTTCACTCGGCAAGGATCGCTTCGATCGCGTCGAGCTCCGCTTGACGAAACCCAACCCCGCCCAGCGCGTCTAAGTTCGACTCGAGTTGCGAAACCGAACTGGCGCCGACCAGGACCGACGTGACACGCGAGTCGCGCAAAACCCAGGCGAGCGCCATCTGAGCGAGCGTTTGCCCCCGCTCGCTGGCGACCTCATTCAGACGCCGCGCGCGGCCGAGACGCTCGTCGCTGAGGTGTTCTGGGCGGAGAAAGCCGACGCCCTTCGCCACCCGCGAGTCGGCCGGCACGCCTTCGAGATAGCGGTCGGTCAGCAGCCCTTGGGCCAGCGGCGAGAAGGCGATGGCGCCGACCCCCTCTTCGCCCAGCAGGTCGAGCAGCCGCTCGTCTTCGACCCAGCGGTCGAACATCGAGTAGCGCGGTTGGTGGATCAGGCACGGAGCGCCCATCTCGCCGAGCAAGCGGATCGCCTCGCGCGCCTCCTTCGGCCGGTAGTTCGAGATCCCCGCGTAGAGCGCTTTGCCGCTCCTCACCGCGTGGGCCAACGCGCCCATGGTTTCTTCCAGCGGCGTGTCGGGGTCGGGACGGTGCGAATAGAAGATATCAACGTACGGCAGCCCCATTCGCGCGAGGCTTTGGTCGAGGCTAGCAAGCAGGTTCTTACGCGATCCCCACTCGCCGTACGGCCCGGGCCACATCAGGTAGCCCGCCTTGGTCGAGACGATCAGCTCGTCGCGGTACGCGGCGAGGTCCTCGCGCACGATGCGGCCGAAGTTCTCCTCGGCGCTTCCGGGCGGAGGGCCGTAGTTGTTCGCCAGATCGAAGTGCGTCACACCTCGGTCAAACGCCCGCAGGACGATCTCGCGACCCGTGGCGTAGGCGTCAACGGCGCCGAAGTTGTGCCACAGCCCCAGCGAAACGGCAGGCAGCCGCACGCCGCTCTTGCCGCAGCGGCGATAGGGCATCGAGTCGTAGCGGGCGGTGGCGGCGTCGTGAGGCATCGCGGCGGGAGCCGATGGGTCCAGAACCTAGTGGACGAGAGCCTTAGATTACCACGCCCTCAGCGGTCGGCCCACCGCATCGGGTCTTGGCGGAAAAAGCCCACGAACTGGGTGAAGAGCTCTCCGTCCCAGCGTTTCAAGAGACGGGGCGTTTGAAAGAAAGCCTCGGTCGCCACGGCGAAGAACTCGGTGGCGTTGGTGGTGGCGTACTCGTCGAGCGGCGCGTCGACGCCGCTGCGCAACTCGCGGGAGAGCCTTTTGCGAGCGTTGCGTGACGTGGTGAGCCAACTCCTTGCGGCCTCGTGCGACGGCATCGGAGGCAGGCCGTTCGCCTCGTCCGATAGATTGTCGAGTTGGTGAGCGAACTCGTGGTGCACGAGGCTGATACCGCTGTTGGGCCCACGGCCAGCCGCCTCGACATTGGGCCAAGACAGGACCACGGGCCCGCGACGCCAAGCCTCACCGAGGCGAGCGGTATCGAACTCGAGCACGGAGTGGTCATCGACCGCGAGGTAGTCGCGGGCGACATAAGCGTCGGGATAGACGAGCACCGACATGGTGCTGTCGAAGTGCTCGTCGTCGAAGCCGAGCGTCATCAGCGCGACCTGGCTGGCGATGGTCTGCTTGACGACATCGTCGACTTCAAAACCGCCACAGCCTTCCCACTTCTTCTCGGCGATGAATACGGCGGCGAGCTCTTCGAGGCGACGCTGTTCAACGGGATCGAGACGCGGGTATTGCCAACAGAGCTGGTGGGCGCGGTCGCGCCACTCCTCATCGAGTCCCGCGCTAGCGACACGTTCACGGCGACGCTTCTTGAACCAGCTAGGCAGCATGCGTGATGTTTTTTGGTGGGGCGGCCCCCGACCAAGCTTGGTCGGGGCTGTTGTAGCGGTTTTTTACCTACACGCCGTTGCCTCAAATCCCACGCATCTCCACGTGCTCACTAGCTGGCGAGGAGAGCGGGCTTTCAAGCAACTCCGTCGTGGGATCTGCGAATCAATCACCAGACGCCTGAACAGCCGCCAAAAGTGACGATGGCTCGAGCACCGTGGCAGTCGCAAGCGAGTCGAAGACCGAAAGCACTTCGATCACCTAATCGAAAATTGCTTACCCTTGCATCGAGGCGTCTGCTGGGACGAACTGCAAGGCTATTTCAGCAGAAGAGAGGTTGTATAGCCCCGACCATGCTTGGTCGGGGACCACACAACCCATCGCGCACGCCAGCCGCAACGCCTAAGCCAACGAAACCGTCACGGTTTTCGTTTCCGTGTAAGCGTCGAGACCCGCCGAGCCAAGCTCGCGGCCGAGGCCCGATTTCTTGAACCCGCCGAACGGCGCCGCCGTGTCGAACACGTTGTAGCAGTTGACCCAAACGGTGCCGGCTCGCAGCTGGCCCGCCAGGCGGTGCGCCTTGGCGATGTCGCGCGACCAAACGGCCGCCGCCAGGCCGAACTCGCTGTCGTTCGCGCGGGCGGCGATCTCGTCGACGCCATCGAACTTCAGCACACTCATCACGGGCCCGAAGATCTCTTCGCGGGCGATCTTCATGTCGTCCGTCACGCCGGCGAACAGCGTCGGTTCGACAAAAAAGCCTTCTTCGCCGTGCCGCTTGCCGCCGGTGAGCAGGCTGGCGCCCTCCTCCACGCCGCAATCGACGTAGCGCAAGATCTTGTCGAACTGCGCCTTGTCGACCTGCGGGCCTTGCTGGGTGTTGGGGTCGAACGGGTCGCCGACCACGTAATCATCGTTCCGCTGGGCCATGCGGTCGCAGAACTCGTCGTACACCTTCGTGTCGACGTAGACCCGGCTTCCCGCGCAGCAGCACTGGCCCTGATTGAAGTACAGGCCAAAGTGCGAGCCGGCCACGGCGGCTTCGAGGTCGGCGTCGCTGAGGATGATGTTGGGGCTTTTGCCGCCGAGTTCGAACGTCAGCCGCTTCATCGAGCCGAGCGTCGCTTTCTGAATGATCTCGGCCGTCGTCCCTTCGCCGGTGAATGCGATCTTGTCGACGCCCGGGTGCTTGGTGAGCGCCGCGCCGGCCGTGGGGCCAAAGCCGGGCACCACGTTGAGCACGCCCGGGGGCAATCCCGCCTCTTGAGCGAGCGCCGCCATCCGCAAGCAAGTGAGCGGCGTTTGCTCGGCGGGCTTCATGACGATCGTGCAGCCGGCCGCCAACGCGGGGCCCCACTTCCAGGCCGCCATCAAGGCTGGGAAGTTCCAGGGGATGATCTGCCCAACCACACCGACCGGCTCACGGAGCGTGTAGCAAAAGTGCTCACCGCGGATCGGCACCGTGGCGCCGTGAAGCTTGTCGGCCCAGCCGGCGTAGTAGCGGATGCAGTCGATCACCAGCGGGATGTCGGCCGTGCGCGACACGCTGATCGGCTTGCCGTTGTCGAGCGTCTCGAGGGCCGCCAGCTCGTCGAGGTTCTCCTCGATGAGGTCGGCCAGTCGGAGCATGATGCGGCCGCGGTCGCGGGCGTCCATCGTACGCCACGGCCCGTGGTCGAACGCTTGACGGGCGGCTTTGACCGCCGCGTCGATGTCTGCCGCGTCCCCCTCGGCGATGTTGGCGATTGCCTCTTCGGTGGCCGGGTTGATCGTCTCGAACGTTTTGCCGCTCACCGAGGGACGCCACTCGCCGTCGATCAAGCACTCGGTGTGGCGTACCTTCGGGGGCGCGGCCGGGGCGGGGGCGGCGGTGGACATGGCTGTGGGTCCCTTCGAGCGAAGACGGTAAATGGAAAAGAGTGGGCGTCTGCCTAGCCGGGATTCTACGCCTCGCGGCGAAGCGTGTCACCCAGAATCTGGCGCCGTCCGCTGAGCGACATCGTGATGTTGCTGCGCACAGCCGAGTCGTGACAACCGACGCGGCCGCCGGTATCTTGAACAGGAGCGGATGGTTCTTTCCTTGCGCCCCTTCACTAGTCAGGGACGACACGTGCTGATCACGATTCCCACCGAGACCGCCCCGGGTGAAACCCGCGTGGCGGCGACCCCCGACTCGGCCGCCAAGCTGCTCAAGCTCGGGCACCAGGTCACGGTCCAGGCGGGCGCCGGCGCGGCCGCCGGTTTCAGCGACGCCGCTTATCGCGATGCGGGCGTGACGCTCGGCACGGACATCGCCTCGGACCTGGCCGCGGCCGACCTGGTGCTCAAGGTCCGCACGCCGACCGACGAGGAGATCGCAGGAATGAAGCGCGGCGCCATTGTGGCCGCCTTCCTCAGGCCGGCGAGCAACGCCGAGATGCTCGACAAACTCGCCGCTGCGGGGGTCACGGGCCTGTCGCTCGAGTCGGTGCCGCGGATCACGCGGGCCCAGTCGATCGATTCCTTGAGCGCGATGGCCAACATCGCCGGCTACCGCGCCGTGATCGAGGCCGCGAACTCTTTCGGTCGGTTCATGGGGGGCCAGATGACGGCCGCCGGCATGCTGCCGCCGGCCAAAGTGCTGATCATCGGCGCCGGCGTCGCCGGCCTGGCGGCGCTCGGCGCCGCCAAGAGCCTGGGCGCCATCGTGCGGGCGTTCGACACCCGTTCGGCCACCAAGGAACAAGTCGAGAGCCTCGGCGGCGAGTTCCTCACCGTCGAACTCGAAGAGACGGGGGAGGGCGCCGGCGGCTACGCCCGCGAGATGAGCGAGGCGTTCATCGAGGCCGAGTTCGCCCTGTTCCGTGAGCAGGCCGAGCAGGTCGACATCGTCATCACCACGGCTCTGATACCCGGCAAGCCGGCGCCCAAGTTGTGGCTACGCGACATGGTCGAGCGGATGAAGCCGGGGTCGGTCGTCGTCGACCTCGCCGGCGAACAGGGGGGCAACTGCGAGTGCACCACGCCGGGCGAGGCTGTGACGGTCGATGGCGTGAAGGTGCTCGGCTACCTCAACCTGCCGAGCCGCATGCCCGACACGGCCAGCTCGCTGTACGCGAACATCTTGGTGAACCTGGTCAAGCACTTGGGAGCGGAGGCTCCCAAGATCGACATGTCGGACGAGATCACCCGTGCGATAACCGTCACCCACGACGGGGCGGTGACCTGGCCCCCGCCCACCCCCCCTGCCCCGCCAGCGCCCGCTCCGAAGCCGGCGAAACCGGTCGCCGCGGCGGCCGAGGAGCCGGTCGAGGCGCCGGCGTGGCTCGATTCGCTGATGATCGCCGGTGGTTTGCTGCTGGTGGCGGTGTGGGTTTGGTTGCGTTTCACCTGGGGCGCCGAGCCCGGCTCTGCCGGCGGCGAGGCGTTGGCTTTCGTGCAACACCTCACGGTGTTCGTGATGGCCTGTTTTGTTGGCTGGCAGGTGATCTGGAACGTGAGCCCCGCGCTGCACACGCCGCTGATGGCCGTCACGAACGCGATCAGCGGAATCATCATCCTGGGCGGTCTGCTCACCGGTGGCGCCGTGGGCGAGGGAGGCATGACGCCTGCCGTGATGCTCGGCTTGCTTGCTGTGCTGCTGGCGATGATCAATGTGGCGGGTGGGTTCTTGGTGACGCACCGCATGCTGGCGATGTTCAGGCGCGGGTGAATCGGGTCTGAAGCCAAGGCTTCAGCAGATTTTCCTCCCCTACCCTCTCCCTGAACGGCAGAGGGGAATACGGGTCGGCCATCGGCCTCCCGCTTAGCTCAACTCCCAACCCAAGCAATCCGCCCGTGGACCAAGTCCTTCTATCGATCCCGTACCTTGTCGCCGCGGTGCTCTTCATCCTTAGCCTCAAGGGGCTGAGCAGCCAGGAGACCGCCCGGCGCGGCAACCTGTACGGTGTCATCGGAATGGCGATCGCGCTCGCCGCCACGCTCACCGCCCACGCCATCACGGGACAGGGCCTCATCTATGTTTTTGTCGCGGTGCTGGTCGGCGCCGCGGTCGGTTCGGTCTTGGCCGCGCGGGTGGCGATGACCTCGATGCCGGAACTGGTTGCGTTGCTGCACAGCTTCGTTGGGGCGGCGGCGGTTCTGGTGGGCTACGCCAGCTTTTTCCAGCCGCACGGCGACACACCCGTCGGCCAGGCGATCCATTTGGGCGAGATTTTTCTCGCCGTCTGGATCGGGGCGATCACGTTCACCGGTTCGGTCGTCGCGTTCCTCAAGCTGCGGGGGACCCTCTCGGGCTCGCCGCTGTTGCTGCCAGGACGCCACTTGCTCAACCTGGCTGCGGTCGTGGTGAGTTTGTTGCTGGCCGTGATGTTTGTCGCCCACTGGGGGCCCGACCCCTTGCTGTTGTTGCTTGTCGCGACCGCGATTGCATTGGCGGTCGGCGTGCATTTGGTGGCCGCGATCGGCGGCGCCGACATGCCGGTCGTTGTCTCGCTGCTCAACAGCTACTCGGGTTGGACCGCCGCGGCCGCCGGGTTCATGCTCTCGAACGACCTGCTCATCGTCACCGGAGCATTGGTCGGCGCCAGCGGCGCGATCCTCAGCTACATCATGTGTCGGGCGATGAACCGCTCTATCCTCAGCGTGGTGTTTGGCGGCTTTGGCGCCGCGCCGACCGGGGAATCCGCCTCATGCGAGCTGACCGAGGCGGGGCAGGTGCGTGAAACCATGGCCGACGAGGTGGCTCAGGAACTTCTAGCCGCGCAGAGCGTGGTGATCGTGCCGGGCTACGGCATGGCCGTGGCCCGCGCGCAGCACGCCGTGCACGACATGGCGATGCTGCTGAAGAAAAAGGGCGCCGAGGTGCGGTTCGCCATCCACCCGGTCGCCGGCCGGCTGCCGGGGCACATGAACGTGCTGCTGGCCGAGGCCTCGGTCCCGTACGACATCGTGCTCGAGATGGACGAGATCAACGGCGACCTGCCCGAGACCGACATCGTGCTCGTGATCGGCGCCAACGATATCGTCAACCCGAGCGCATTGACCGATCCCGGCAGCCCGATCGCCGGCATGCCGGTTCTCGAGGTCTGGAAAGCCCAGCGGGTGGTGATGCTCAAGCGGGGCCGAGCGAGCGGCTACGCGGGAGTCGACAACCCGCTCTTCTACTACGACAACACCCGCATGCTTTTCGGCGACG
Source organism: Pseudobythopirellula maris (assembly GCF_007859945.1). Classification (GTDB taxonomy): domain Bacteria; phylum Planctomycetota; class Planctomycetia; order Pirellulales; family Lacipirellulaceae; genus Pseudobythopirellula; species Pseudobythopirellula maris. The sequence continues at coordinate 253,431 of NZ_SJPQ01000001.1, forward strand.
CCCACGACACGATGACGCGGCTGGTCTCGGAGCTGTCGGCCTGAGCGTCGGTATCGACCCCCAAGACGGGGTCCCTCGGCGGCCAAATTGGCGACTGAAAAACGGGTCGCTGGCGGTAAGATCGCAAGGGAGGCAACGAAAATCTTCGATTTCAGGGTGTTTAGCCCCTAGGGCGACAGGCTGTAAGAGGATGTATCCAGCCCCGCGATTGAGTAAACTGGGGGGCTACGGCCCCCGGGCCGCGCTCATCCCATTAGATTCCTAAGCCCATCTCTGAGGCACCGACCTACTATGAGCCAATCACGCCGAGAGTTTCTCAAGCAGGCCGCCGTCACTGGCGCCGCGGCCGCCCCGATGGTGTGGACCGCTTCCTCCTCGTGGGCCCAGGCGCCTTCGGCGCGTCCGCGGATGGCGGCCATCGGTGTCGGGGGCAGCAACGGGCGTTACGGCCAGGGTACGGCCGACGCGTTGTGGGCCTCGGAGCATTCGGATTGCGTAGCGATTTGCGACGCCGACTTGCTGCATTGCCACGAGTTCGAGGCCAAGCTCAACGACAAGTGGCGAGAATCGCCCGTCGACCTTCCGAAGTACACCGACTATCGCAAGATGCTCGAAGAGGTGCGTCCGGACGTCGTGGTGATCGGCACGAACGACCATTGGCACGTCCCAATCGCGGTGGCCGCCCTGCGAGCGGGTTGTCATGTTTATTGCGAGAAGCCGCTCACGCTCACGATCGCCGAGGGTGAGATCATCCGCGAGGCGGCCCGCGAGTCGGACCGCGTTTTCCAAGTCGGCACGCAGCAGCGCAGCCAATGGGGCATGCGCTTTCTCGAGGCCGCCGCGATGGTGCGACTCGGCTACTTGGGCGAGGTCGACACGGTCCACATCGCCATCGACGGCAGCCCTACGAGCGAAGTCGCTCCCACCACAACGCCTCCCAAGACGCTCGACTGGGACCTGTGGCTCGGGCCGGCGCAGCAGGCCGACTACTCGCTGCACCGCCAGCAGATGTTCCGTTGGTACTACGACTACTCCGGCGGCAAGGCCACGGACTGGGGCGCCCACCACATCGACATCGCGATGCTCGCGATGGACAAGGGCGACACCGGCCCGGTGTCGGTCAGCGGCGCCGGCAAGTTCCCCCCGATCGTGCCGGACAACTTCAACTGGAACGCCTACCTCGACGGCAAGGCGACATTGCCCAACGCCAACCACACGCCGACCGAGTTCGGCCTGCGGTTCGCCTTCGCCGACGGGCTGAACATGACGGTCAACGACACCTACCGAGAGGAGTCGTCCAATACCCGCATGGGCAACGGCATCCTCTTCGAGGGGACCAAGGGCCGCATGATGGTCAACCGCAACCGCACCACCGGCCGGCCTTACAGCGAGCTGACCGACGACGACCGCGAGAAGATCTTCGCCGAGATGACCAACCTCTACAAAGGCAAGAAGCCGGAAGAGGATCACATGAAGAACTTCTTCCAGTGCATCGCGGACGGCGGCGAGCCGGTTTCCGACGTCGAGTCGCACGTGCGTGCGATGGAGTGCTGCCACATGTGCAACGTGGTGCTCATGCTCGGCCGCGATCTGAAGTGGGACCCCGAGGCCCGCACGTTCCTGGGCGACGAGCAAGCCGTCATGCTGATGGACCGCCCGCGGCGGGCCGGTTACGGGCTCAGCGAGACGACCTGAGCAGGGGCAAGGCAACTACTCCGCAGGCCTTATGTACCAACGCCTCAGCTGCCCACTCGCAGGCTGCTCGTCTTCACCAGGCATTGCACAGCGGCGCCGGGGGCGAGGCCGAGCGTGGCGGCCGATTGTGGAGTGACCTCGGCCCACAGGCTCGTCTCGGCGTCCGCCGAAAGCTCGACCGCCACGAACACCGCGCCGCCAACCTCCACGGTGCGTCGCACGACGCCCCGGAGCCGGTTACGCGCGCTCAGCACGCCGACATCGCCTGGCGGGGCGACCGTTACCTCGTGCGGCGGGAAGCGGGCGTACAGCGGACCATCGGGGGGAGCCGGGAGCGGCGGCAACGCAAGCTCTTGCATCGCTACACGAGCGGTCCACGCCCCGTCGCATTGCGTGACGCCTTCAAGCCGCAGCAGGTTCATCGGGCCGGTCTCGTCACGCCAGCTCAGCGGCCCGGCGGCGGCGAGCGCCTCGTCGGGCGCACCGGTGGCGATCACGCGGCCCTCGTCGAGCACCACCACGCGGTCGGCCAGACGGCGCACCTCGGCTTGGTCGTGCGATACCAACACGGTTGGCGTGTTCCACTCGGCGACGATCCGCTCGAGGCACGCCAGCACCCTGCCCTTCCGCGCCGCGTCGAGCGAAGCGAGCGGCTCGTCGAGCAGCAGCAGGCGGGGCTGGCTTAGCAGCGCCCGACCGATCGCCACCCGTTGGCGTTCGCCTCCCGATAGCTCGGCCGGTCGGCGCCCGAGCAACTCCGTCAGGTCGAGAACCGCGCACGCCTGCTCGAAGCCGATCGTGGGGGCGGGCCCCGCGCGACGCATGCCGTACCGCAGGTTCGCCTCGGCCGTCATGTGGGGGAACAGAAGATGATCCTGCGAGACGAGGCCCACCCTACGCCGCTCGGGTGGCAAGCAGACGCCGCGGCTGGTGTCGACGAGCGTTTCGTCGCCCAAGCGAACCAGACCGTTGTTAGGCCGCAGCAGGCCTGCGATCACCGCCACGACACTCGACTTGCCGCTGCCCGAGGGGCCAAACAAGGCTGTAACGCCGCCCTCCGCGTCGAAGGCCACGTCGACCGTGGCGCCCGACGCGTAGCGGACTTGGCCACGAAAGCTGAGCGTGCTCATGTGGTCCCTCTTCGCTGACCGTCGAGCCGGCCGCGTTCGAGGAACTCGCCCACCGCAAGCGCCGCCGCCGCCAGCAGCACGGAGAGCAGCACCAGACGCCAACTCTGCTGCATGCCGCCGACACGATTAGCGTGGCTGTAAATGGCGAGCGGCAGCGTGCGGGTCTCGCCGGGGATGTCGCCCGCCAGCATGATCGTGGCGCCGAACTCACCGACGCTGCGCGCGAACGCTAGCAGGCAGCCGGCGACCACGCCGTGGCGGGCCATCGGCAACGCTACAGTGAAAAAAGCCCGCACGGGGCTAGCGCCCAAGCCGCGGGCGGCTGTTTCCAGCCGTGGATCGACGCCAAGAAACGCCCCGCGGATCGCCCGGACCATCAGCGGGAAGCTCACCACAGCCGAGGCGACCGCCGCCCCGAGCCAGGCGAACGCGACCCGCACGCCGAGTTGCCCCTCGAGCCAAGAGCCGACCGGCCCACGCGGTCCGAGCAGCACCAGCAGCAGGTAGCCGGTCACGACGGGCGGCAGCACGAGTGGCAGGTCGACGAGCCCTTGGAGAGCCCAGCGTCCGGCAAAATTGGTGCGGGCCAGCACGTAGCCCACCAAGATCGCCAGCGGCAGACTCATCAAGACCGCGCAGACGCCGACCTGCAAGCTGAGCGCGAGCGCGGACCATTCTTCGGGGCTGAGCATCGCGCAGTGAGGGGGGGCGGTTAGTGTTTTGGGTAAGAACGCTGATTTTAGCGGCCGCCGAGCGCCTGCGTCATCCGCCCTCTAGCCCGCCCCCCTCGCCGGCTGGCGTAAAGCCGTGGCGTCGAAAGACCGCTTGAGCCTCTGCAGTGAAGAGGAACTCGAAAAACCGCTCCGCCCCTTCACGCCCCCCCCCCCCCTGCCCCAACGACGAATGCTCATGAGGGTCTGCGTTACCGCCATGCAGCAGCACCGCTTCGTAACGGATCGGGCCGGTGAGCTCCTGATCGACCGCGGCCACGACTCGCAAGGCAGGCGAAACGGCGGCGTCGGTGGCGTAGACGAGGCCCGCCTCGGCGCCCCCCTGATCTACGTAGGCGAGCACCTGACGCACGTGCGAGCCAACCAGCAATTTCTGACGCACGCGTTCCCAGTTGCCCGCGGCTTCAAAAGCACGCCGGGCGTAGACTCCCGCCGGAACAGCTTCGGGATCGGCGATCGCGACACGCCGGACCGCAGGCGAGGCGAGCCAGGCCAAGGCGTCGCCCGCGCCAGGGGGCGCCAACGGAGTTGCGTCCAGAGTCACCGCGACCACGACCAGCCGGTTGCCGACGACCGGCCGACGCTCCGCGGCGAGCCCGGCGTCGTCGATCGCCTCCGCCCAGTCGGGGCTGGCCGAGAGGAAAACATCGGCGCCCGCCCCTTGGAGCAACTGCTGCGCGAGCGTCGATGAGGCGCCAAAGTTGACTCGCACCCGCACGCCGCAGAGCGATTCGTACCGCTCGATCACCTCGCCCAGAGCGTCGGTCGTGCTGGCGGCGGCGAAGACGAGCAGACTGTCCTGCCCCGCGGTGGCAATATTTTCACCGCCTTGAAAATCGCAACCCGCGCACCAAAAAGTCAGGGTGACAAGCGTTGTGGCTGCGAGCTTCTGCGGGGCGGATAGAGTCTTCATCGGTTTGCAGGCGGGAACGTGGTTCGATTCTAAGGCGGGGGGGCAACCGTAGGGTGACGTTGCTTGGGAGCGGCCGCCAGCCATTTGTCGGAAACGAGGGGTTTTGATCTAGATTTTAACCGAGGGCGACGTTATTAATCCTTGTACCGATCGTGAAGCAACACCCCTGCCCACGTAATCAATATCGGGCTCTCTCTACAGAGCCCCAGCGATCGGCACTGAAACGGACTCGCTCGGAACCCCCGTGTCCCCGCCCAGGGACGCTCGGGCGGCGTCTCACCTTTCAGTTGTTCTCTGTCTCACGCTTTGCCCCCAGGCGTCTGCGCACCCGTTCTGCGTGGTCTCCGGAGGCGTCGCTTCCACGCAAGGAGCCTTACGGGCCGATGCCAGATTCTCCCACCTCCGCCGCCCCCGCCAAGCTGGCCGAGTATCGCCGCCTCGTTCACAACGGGCTGCCTCACTACGGCCAGCACCTGATCGCCACGGCGCTCGGTTGCAACGAGTCGATCTTGTCGATCGAAACGATGTCCGAGTTCCTCAAAACGATGGCCGACGAGATCGACATGGTCCGCTTCGGCGAGCCGATCGTCGCGCGATTCGGCGGTGGAATCGAAACCGGCATCTCGGGCGTGCAGCTGATCGAGACCAGCGCGATCGTGATCCACACGAACGACGCCCATCGCGACCTCTACCTCGACGTCTTCAGTTGCAAGGCGTTCGAGCAGAGCACGGTCGAGCGCGTGCTCGACGAGTACCTTTCCCCCACCACTACGACCAGCGAGGTGTTCTACCGCCGATGAGGATGTACCCTTCTTTCCTTCCCGTGGTTCCAGGCGAGCCGCAGAGCGAGGACTTTGATGTGGTTGAGGTCGGCGACGGCCGTGGCTTTGGACTCCGCGTGCTCCGCGATTTCGCGGCGGGCGAAGTGCTGTTTCGCATGAACGGTGTGCTGCGTGACTACGTCACGCAGTACACGCTGCAGGTGGGCCCCAACGCCCACCTCGACGACCCGCACGTCGCCGGCAAGGTGCTGCACTGCTGCGAGCCGAACGCGATGCTCGACCCGCAGACGCGAATCTACAGCGCAATCTCGGACTTACGAGCGGGCGAACTTGTGACGATGGACTACGACACGACCGAGGACCGGCTGTACCGTGCGTTCGAGTGCCAATGCGGCGCTGCAGGGTGTCGCGGCTACATCGCCGGACGCCTCGTCTCGGCGCCAATGGCGCTGACGGCGTAGCCTCGCCGCAGCCCTCCCATTCGGCCTTGATTGCCAAGGCAAGGGGAGGCTGCACGGCTGACGAGCGTGAGGCGTATACTGGGGGAGCCGAGCTTTCGGCTCCCCCTTCCATGCCCCGCCTTTCAGCAACTGGTGACTCATCTTATGACGACTCGATCGTCTGCTCCCTACTTGCCGAACACCTCTCCTCGCGTGCTCGCCAAAGGACTTACGACGGGCCTCTTGGCTTCGTTTCTGTTTCTAGCGGCCACTACCGTAGCGCACGCCGCGCCGCCCGAGAGTGACGCCCCCGAGGGAATGGTTTGGATCGAAGGCGGTGAGTTCACGTTCGGAACCGATGATCCCAAGAGTTTTCCCAACGAGCGACCAACCCACCGGGTGCGTCTGAACGGCTATTGGATCGACAAGACTCCGGTCACCAACGCCCAGTTCGCGAAGTTCGCCGAGGAGACGGGCTACCAAACCACGGCCGAGCGGGCGGTCGATTGGGAGGAGCTCAAAAAGCAACTCCCGCCCGGCACGCCGAAGCCGGACGACTCTTTGCTGCAGCCCGGCTCGCTCGTGTTCACCCCGCCCGAAGGGGCGGTCCCGCTGAACAACATGGCCGCCTGGTGGACCTGGACCACCGGCGCCACCTGGCGCACGCCCGAGGGCCCCGGCAGCTCGATCGAGAACCGCATGGACCACCCCGTGGTGCAAGTCTCATGGGACGACGCCGCGGCCTACGCCAAGTGGGCGGGCAAACGCTTGCCGACCGAAGCCCAGTGGGAGTACGCCTCACGCGGCGGCAGCGAGGGCACGAGGTTCTACTGGGGTGACGAGTTCCGCCCCGAGGGCCGCTACATGATCAACACCTTCACCGGAAAGTTCCCTTACAACAACACCGAAGAGGACGGCTTCGCCGCCGTCGCTCCGGTCGACGCATTCCCGCCGAACGGCTATGGCTTGTACGACATGGCTGGCAACACGTGGGAGTGGACCGCCGACCTCTACCGCTTCGACCGGCACACGCGGCTCGCGAAGCAGGGGGTGGTTTCTAACCCCACCAGCCCGGACCGCACCTTCGATCCAACCGACCCGCGGTGCGTGCGCCGCGTGATCAAAGGGGGCTCGTACCTGTGCCACGTCGATTACTGCGAGAGCTACCGCCCGACCGCCCGCCGAGGCACGCCGACCGACACCGGATCGACGCACGTCGGGTTCCGCTGCGTGAAACCGGCCGAGTGAGCCGGGCCTTCAGGCATGCCAAGGCTAGCCTGAGGAACAAGAGAGATGGGCGGCCAAGGCCCAGGCGGCCGCTAGGCCCGCCAGTACCGGAGGAGGGACTCGAACCCTCATGGGATTACTCCCACTGGATTTTGAATCCAGCGCGTCTGCCAATTCCGCCACTCCGGCAAGGTGTTGCATGGCAACGACTTGCGTGATTATGCCCGGGGAGTCTCAACGGGGCAACCCGCCAAAACCCCGATCATTCTGCGATCTCCTTGCGTGTTCTGTCGGCCTGCTCAGTCTCGGCCAATCGTTGCTGCTCCCAATCGCCGCAACCGCTCAGTGCTTCAGCCAATAGCGAGAAGGTGCAGTCACCGAAGACGTAGCAACGACGACTCGCAGAAATATGTTCTACAGCCGATTTTGCTTCTTCGTCATCGCGGTTTGAACGACCCGTCAGTCGGTTTCGGGACGATCGTCTGCCCCTTCTTCCGGTCAGTCGGCCCTTTGCTAGACGCCCCGGTTTTTGGGTGATTCCTTCCCCCAAATCGGGACGAAGTGGTCCGTACGCGATCTGCTCTGAAAGGTATCGCCTCGGGGCAATCAGTCTCGGCCTTCCTTCCAACGCTAGCTCAAGAAACTATCGCACTTCAGCGTCCGCGGTGGAATTCTCCGCTCTCTACGAGCATGCCCATACTAAGCGGCTATTTGGTCGAGTTGTTGGTGACGCAGCAAGGCGTGGAGTACAATCGATGATGTGGAAATGCGCCGACCGGATTGGCGTGGCTGGGACACTCTGCACTGGATGAGCGTTGCCCCAAACGTCGATGTCCTTCTTTAATTGAGTGTTTGATCAAGGTCACGGGTGCGCTCTTGAATATCGAGACTTCCTTACGCGATGGGGGCGGTGAAGAGGTGCTGGTCTCCGATGCACTGAGCCATGCGCTGCGGGTTCAACCATTGGAAAGACGTCTCTCGTTTGCGATGAAAAGGTTGATCGATCTCGGGGTTTCGATTGGTCTACTTTTCGTGTTCATGCCGGTGATGACGCTGGTTGCTTTCTTGATCTGGGCTGATTCGGGGGGCCCGGTGTTTTACACGCAATCGCGGTGGGGGCTGCGGCGCAAGCCGTTTACGATCTACAAGTTCAGGACGTTAAAGACCGGAAATCCAGACCCTTGCGAACGCTACGAAACGGTTGAGACCGACCCTAGGATTACCAAGGTCGGGGGGGTCCTTCGCAAGACGAGCCTCGACGAGTTTCCGCAGTTGTTCAATGTTGTGCTTGGGGACATGAGCCTCGTTGGTCCCAGGCCCTTGGTGGAATGGGAGTCGGTCGAGGCGGACCAAGATTACGGTGAAAGGTACCAGGTTAAACCGGGCGTCACGGGTCTCACTCAGGTGAGTGGACGGAACGCTTTGAGTTGGGCGGAAAGGCTCGAACTCGACGTTGTGTACGTGAGTCGATGGAGCCTCTGGCTCGACCTCATGATCCTGCTGCGCACGCCTTTCGCTGTGCTCCAGTTCGACAACGTCTATCCGATGCCGAAGCACTCACGCAAGTAAGCGGCTGCGTACATGAATGAGCCCTCGGTCAAACTATCGGTCGTTGTGTTGAATCACAACTCCGGCACGATGCTCGTTGATTGCCTCGACAGCTTGTTCGCCGAACCTTTCCCTTGGCCTGTGGAGGTCATTGTTCCGGACAATCAGAGCACCGACGAGAGTCTAGGGCTGGCGGAGAAGAAATGGGGCGACCGAATCGAGGTGCTCCGCAATGGAGCGAACAAGGGGTTCGCCTGGGGCAACAACATCGGGATCCACCGGAGCAGTGGAGAGTATGTCTGCTTGCTCAATCCCGACACGATCGTCCACCCAGGGGCGTTCGAAGAAGTGGTCCGGTTTATGGACGAACGACCGCGGGCTGGTTTCGCGGGCCCAAAGGTGCTGAACAAAGACGGCACTTTTCAGCTCTCCGCTAAACGGTCGATTCCTACCCCGATGGACGCCGTTTATCGGGCTGCTGGGATCAGCAAGCTGTTTCCCGACAGCAAGCGATTCGCTCGCTACAACGTGACCTACCTCGACCCCGATGCGACCCACCAGGTCGACGCCTGCACCGGGTGTTGCATGTTCGCCCGTCGAGCGATGCTTGACGAGATCGGCTTGCTCGACGAGGGCTACTTCATCTATTGCGAAGACGTCGACTGGTTCCTCCGTGCGAAGCGAGCCGAGTGGGAGGTGTGGTACGTCGCCTCGGCGGTGATCGAGCACCACCACGCCTACAGCGCGCGGTTCCGCCGCGCCCAGGCGGTCCGCGACTTCCACAACTCGATGATCCGCTTCCATAAGAAGCACTTCGCGTCGGAGTACTCGGCGCCGGTGAATCTGCTGATCTATGCCGGGGTTCGGATGCGGATGGTGATGATGATCGCCTACAGGACACTCGCAGGATGGGGGTGAACGGCGCAGACCATCTCCGAGGCGGCGCCGACCGGCTGGCCCGGGGCGATGAAACACGCACGCTGGTGACCGGGGGCACAGGTTTTCTCGGCAGCCACCTCACCGACCTGCTATCCCGTACCGGACGTGAGGTGCTCGCGGTGTCTCGTGGCGATCGGGCCGACTGCCGGCCCGATCGCATGGTCGACGTGCTGGATCGCGACGCGCTCGCCGCCGTGTTCCGTGACTTTCACCCTCACGAAGTGGTGCATCTCGCGGCGACTTCTCACTTCATGACCCGCGACGACGATCTGGGCTACCGAACGAATGTTGACGGAACGGCCAACGTGATCGGGTGCGTCGCCGATGAGCCCCTCGTGAGGCGTTGTCTGATCGCCTCGTCGCACGTGGTCGCCAACGAGGACCTATTTGCGGCTGGAGAAGGACGCCGGTACGCCGACAGCAAACGTGCGATCGAGCGGCTGGTAGGTGAGTGGGGCTCCCGAGAAAAGGTATGCGTGACAATGCGGCCCTGCTCGATCTGGGGCCCCGGGTGCGGCGTTCCCTTCCGAGGCTTTTTTGAACGGGTGATCGCCGGGCGTTACTTCCATCCGGGCAACGTCGACCCGCCGAAGCGAATGGGCTACGTTAAGAACACTGTGTTCCAGATGGCCAAGCTGCTGGAGGCGCCGGCCGAGTTCGTCGATCGACGCATGATTGTTCTCGCCGATGATGAGACAACGACGCTGAGGGAGTGGTCACAAATGATCGCCGAGAAAGCGGGCCGCCGTCCTCCGCCCGCTGCCCCCGAAGCGCTCGTCCGAGCCGCTGCGCTGGCGGGCGACGCACTCAAGCTGCTCGGTTACCGCGACCCTCCCATCCACTCGTTCCGGCTAAAGAACATGCGACGCGACAGCAGCGGCCAGTCGATTGAAGCGATCCGCGAGCTCACGGGGGCCCTGCCCTACACGCTCGAGCAAGGCGTCGAGGAGACCGTTGCTTGGTTCAAGAACAAGGGGGCGCAACCATGAGCGGCGTCGCACTCGTCACGGGCGGAGCTGGGTTTCTTGGCAGCCATGTCGCCGAGCGGCTCGTACGGGAGGGGCGCCGGGTGATTGTTCTCGACGATCTCTCCGGCGGCTACCGCCGCAACTTGCCCTCGAATTGTGAATTCGTGAGGGGGTCGGTAGCCGATCGGGTCCTCATCGAGCGTGTCTTCGCCGAGAATCGGATCGCGCACGTCTATCACTTAGCGGCATACGCCGCCGAAGGGCTCAGCCATTTCGTCCGTCGGTTCAATTACGAGAACAACCTGCTGGCGAGCATCAACCTCATCAACGCCGCGGTCAATCACGGCGTGAAGTGCTTCGTCTTCACTTCGTCGGCGGCGGTGTACGGCAGTGGCGCCGATGGAGCCGCCTCGCCGACACCCACACCGGTCGACCCCTACGGCGTGGCGAAGCTCGCCGTGGAGCAGGACCTGCGGGCGGCGGAAGAGATGTTCGGGCTTCGCCATGTCGTGTTCCGCCCCCACAATGTTTACGGCGAGCGACAGAACCTCTCCGACCCCTTCCGGAACGTCATCGGGATATTTCTTAAGCAGACTCTTCTTGGCGAGCCCTGCACCATCTTTGGCGATGGAAAGCAGACGAGGAATTTCACGCATGTGGATGATGTGGCGCCAGCAATCGCCCGCTGCGTCGAAGCGCCCGAAGCGTGGGGTAAGGCCTTCGACATTGGCAGTGATCAAGCGACCAGCCTCAACGAAATCGCCGAAATGGTCCAGAACGCGGTTGGCTGTCGGGTGGGCGTCACGCGGCTGCCGGAGAGGCGTGAGGCGGCGCACGTGAAGACGAACCACGAAGAGGCCCGGCGGGTTTTCGCCCTTGGACCGGGGGTCGAGCTGGCGGAGGGCCTGCGTCGCGTCGCCGCTTGGGCGGCCGACCTTGAGCTCGGCCCGCCGCGGCTAGATCTGACGATTGAAATAGAACGGGAGCTCCCTCCCTCGTGGCGCAACGCGCTCACGAAGCGTGCGCCCCACGACAGCTGATTCCGAATCAGTTTTTGCTCACCGAGCGGACGGCCATCGCGGGATCGACGATCGGCAAGATTGGGTCGGTCGCCCCGACTGAAACCGGCTGCGGCTCGGCCGGTGGCGGCGCCACGGTTTCCGGTCCGGCAGTGGGCTCGGAAGACGGTTTCTCCTTGGAGGTCTTCATGGCGGCGGGGCCCGAGAGGTGGCTGCAGTCGACCTCAACGGCGCCCTTGCGGAACACCTGCGCCTGGCGGTTCATCAAGTAGTGCCCGAACCAGAGGTAGGGCGCCGTCACGGATTTCTTCAGCGCCCGCTTGGCCGAGACCAAGGCCTTGAGCGACCACCCGTCGCGTTCGACGTACCGCGTGAGCGGGCCGACGATCGCCTTGCCGGGCCAGCGTGTGCGGTACAGCCGGACGATGATGCCAAAGTAGTCGTGGATGAACTTGATCTGGTCGGCGCTGATGCACTCTTGGTTCATCGGCGTGTCGTCGGAGAAAGTGTCGGGCATGCGGCTCGACAGCGTGCCGTTGGCCAACGCCTGCGTGTGCAAAGGGGTGCCCGGGTAGGGGCAGAAGATGCTCACCATGTTCTTGTCGATTTTGGATTCGGCGTTGAAGAACACCGTGGTCAAGGCGTCCTTGGGCGTCTCGCCGGGCAATCCGATCATCGAGAAGGTGTTCACTTGGATTCCTCGGTCGCGCAGCCGGCGGAACGCCTCGTGGCACTGTTCGTCAGGAATATGCTTGCCGACGATCTCGGCGCGGATCCGCTCGACGCCGCTCTCCAGGCCGAGCGAAACCGAATTGCAGCCAGCCTGCTGCAGCAGTTCGGCCACATCGAGCGATACCAGGTCGGCCCTCAGGTTGCAGTTGAATGGGATTCCTACCCGCTGAGGGTAAACCTCGGCGAATTCCCGGAACCATTTCTTGTTCATCGTGAGGATCTCGTCCTGGAAGTAGATCCCGTGCAGCTTGCCAGGGAAGTACCGCAGGGACTGTTTGATCTCTTCGCACACCCGCTCGACCGACTTGTAGCGGAGATAGCTCTGCGCGTTGGGCGCCCGATCGCGGATCGCCTCGTTGCAGCAGAACGGGCACTTGTAGGGGCACCCCCGTGAGCAATGGACGTAGAGCACGCCCTCGCGAGTGCTCACCAGCTTCATGAAGTCGAACACGCTGCGGTCGGGAGCCGGAAGAGAGTCAAGCTCCGTGATCAACGGCGCCGCGAGGTTGCGGGTGATCTCGCCCCCTTCCTTCGCGTAGATGCCAGGCACGTCGGCGAAGCTCTCTCCGCGATCGACGCGATCGAGGAACGGCAGGATGACCGCCTCGCCCTCGCCCAGGCTCACGGCCGAAATCCCGTCGACGTTGATGCTTTCCTCGGGGTTGAGGATCGCGTGGACGCCTCCCATGATCGACGGCGTGTCGGGCAAGCGGCGGCGGATGGCGCCCGCGAATTCCACGAGGTATCGGAACGTGTGCGTCATGCACGAGTAGCCGATGGCGTCTGGCCCGCTGGCCGCCACACGCTCGGCCAGCTCGTCGGGGTCGATCGGCCTGGTGACGTGCATCAGCTCGAACTCGTGGCCGGCGCTCTTGATCACCGAGGCGATCGACGCCACCCCCTCCGAGTAATGACCTGAGAAACCGGGCATGTTGCCGCGGATCTCGAGCATCAGCATGGTGAATTTCATGGCCGCACTCGCGAGGCTAGTTGAACATGACTTAGTTAAACATGACCCTGTCGAGCAACCGGCGGAACGTTCGGTTACGCACGAAGAGCCTCTCCAACGTGTTGAAACGGGCCGCCTGGGCCGCGACGTCGCCCAGCACGCCGAAGCGTTTGAGCTTGCGTTTGAGGGTCGCCACCTGGATGTCTTGGCTCGCGCGGACGGTCATTTTGAGCGCCTTGTGGCGGTCGGCCGTCGGCATCTCGGGCGTCTCGAAGAACGGCTGCGAACGCAGCTTCCACTCGTCCTCGCGGTTGAACATGTGTTCGAACGGTCCCAGCAGCGCCGCGTTCTCATTGACCCAGTCGCTCAGCGCCGTGCCGGGGAACGGGACGAGGTTGAAGAAGAACGCCTTCATCACCGGGTGCTTCTTCGCCAAGTCGATCGACTTTTGCACGTCCTCAAGCGTCTCGCCCGGGGTGCCGTAAACGAACAGCAGCGTGACGTCGAATCCCTGCTCGCAGGCAAGGCCCACGGCTTTGTCGACCTGCTCGACGGTGAGGTGCTTGCAGATGATCGCCATGATGCGGTCGCTGCCCGACTCGACCCCGATGCCGAGCTGCTTGAAGCCGGCCCGTTTCATCGCGACGAGCACCTGCTCGTTGATCAAGTCGGCCCGGATCCCCTGGCCGCAACGCAGCACAGCGCCCTCGAAGTTGCGTGATTCGATCTCGTGCATCAGCTCCTTGATGCGGTGGCGGTTGGCCAGAAAGTTGTCGTCGCCGAACTGGAACGAGCGGATCCCGAGCTTGTAGAAGTGCTCCATCTCGTCGCCAACGCTCTTGGCGCTGCGGTAGCGGATCTGCTTGCCCATGATGTTGGGGACCGAGCAGAAGATGCACTTGTGGGGGCAGCCCCGGCTGGTGCTGATCTCGACCTCGTTGGTGTACTTGCTGAGGTCGTAGCTCTTGAAGCGGGGGTAGGGGAACTGGTCGAGGTCCTGGACGAGCTCGCGCGGCGGCCCGCTCTTGACCGACTCGCCGTCGCGGTAGTGGAGACCGGCGATCGACTCGGGGGGCGCCCCCTGGCAGAGTTGCAGCATGGGGATCTCCCCCTCGCCCGCGATGGCGTAGTCGACCGACTGGCACTGATCGAGCACGCCCGCCTCGAGCGCGCTGACGTGCGGCCCGCCGAGCACGAACTTCAGGTGCGGGTAGCGCGCCTTCAGCTCGTCGATCAGGTCGTAAGTCGACATGTACTGGTAGGTCATCATCGTGACCCCAACGACGTCCGGCTTGAACTCCTCGATCTTGCGGAAGAGTTCCTTCTTGCGCCGCGTGGTGTTCATGTCGATGCCGGCGGTGTCGACGCCCCTCGAGGCGACGAACTCCTCGACGTAGCTGATGCCGACCGGCGGCCTCACGCCGCCGAACCAGCGGCCGGGGTAGGCGGGGGTGAGGCTCAGCATGCGGCGGAATCGCCAGTCGATCGGCCCCTCGGGGTTGATCGCCGCCAACTGCTGCGCGGCGAGCCGGCCCTTGGCCGTCGTCGGGGCCAGCGGCGCCGGGGCGACGTCGGTTTCGCACGATCCGCTCGAGCAGCCCGAGCCTGTCGCATCAATGATGTTCAATTCGATTGCCATTGCAGCAGCCTCGCGGCTTTGCGTGTGAGAGCAGATAAGTCTCGCAAGTTCCGCACATAACTCAGACGCCGACGGATGAAGGTCGGCGAGAAGTAGACCTGGCGGCGGGCGCGGGTGACGGCGCGTTGAAGGTCGTCGGAGGTCATCGTTTCGGTCCGCACGACCACGTCCTCGAAGCCATTGAACTTGTCCCAGTCCTTGGTCATCAGCTGGCCCTGCTTCTCGACGTGGTCGTAGAAGCTCGTGCCTGGGAACGGGATCGCCACCGAGAACTGCACCGAGTCGACCGGCAGCGTCTTGATGTAGCGCACCGTGTTGGAGACCGACTCCTCGGTCTCGCCGATCATGCCGATGACGAACGACACGTGGTTCTTGATCCCCAGCGAGTGCGACAGCTCGAGCGTCTCGCGGACTTGGTCGAGATTGATGTCTTTCTGCGTGCGGCGTAGCACCTCGGGGTCTCCTGACTCCACGCCGATCCGCAGCGTGAACAGCCCGGTCTCGATCAGTCGCTCCATGAGTTCCCGGTCCCAGTTGTCGGCCCGGGCGTTCATGCCCCACGGCACGACCAATCGGCGTCGCTTCATCTCGTCGGCGAACTCTAGCACACGGGTTCTGCCGAGGTTGAACGTGTCGTCGTCGAAGAAGAAGCTCTTGGTTTTGGGATACGCCTTGAGGGCCCAGTCCATTTCGGCGGCGATCTCCGGGCCCGACCTTGTGCGGTAGCTCCCCTTGAGCATCGTCTGCGGCCAGAGGCAGAAGTTGCACTTGTAGGGGCAGCCCCGGCTGCCATACATGAACATCACCGGCGCCGGGAAGCCGGGGACGTTGTAGCGGTCCATCGGCAGCGTGGCGCGGTGGGGGTAGGGCAACTCGTCGAGGTTCTCGATGAGCGCCCGGCGGTCGGTCGACCGGTGGCTGCCCAGCACGGCTAGGCCCTCGCCCCCGGCAGACTCGCGCAGCACCAGCCCCGCGACCGTGTCAACCGACTCGCCGGCGGCGAGTTTCTTGGCGAGCTCGACCGACGTGCGTTCCGGCTCGCCGCGGATCACGAAGTCGACCGCCGCACAGTCCAAGGCGTCCTGCGGCCGCACGTCGACGTGCGGTCCGTACATCGCGACGCGGCACTCGGGCAGCTTCTCTTTGAGGCTCGTGAGGACACGCAGGTCGTGGCCGAGCGACGTGGTCGAGGTTTCAACCACTACAAGGTCGGGGCGGAACCTATCGATCCGCCCGATCACCGAAGCGGGACTCGCCCGCTCGGCGATGCCGTCGATGCACAGCACCTCGGCCCCTTGTTCCTCGGCGTAGGCCGCGGCGTAGGCCAGCAGGAAGGGAAACGGCAGGTAGGCGTTGCTGTTCTTGCGTGTGAGGTTCGGGAAACGGCACCCGGCGCGGATTCCCCACCGCTCATCGGTTTCCCAAGGAGGATTGAAGTAGCAGACCCGCATCACGACGCTCCGAGATAAGATTAGAACCGCCGCATCAGGAACCTAGTTCCCTTGCGAGCCAGGGCGAGCACCTCCGAAGGACTTCCCGCGTACGAAAGGCGGCGGAGCAGGTAACGCGGCGACGAGTACACCTGCCGCATCACGTACTTTTCTGCTTTGAGGATCTCGGCACGCGACATGGTCTCGGTTCGCACAACGCTGTTGGAGACCACGTTGAACTGGTCCCAGTCACGGGTCTCAAGGAACCCGTCGCGCACCACCTCATCGTAGTACTCGGTTCCCGGGAAGGGCGTGGTGACGGTGAAGGCGATGCTGTCGGGCGTGATCGACTTAGCGAACGCGGCCGTCCGCTTGACCGAGTCCCAGCTCTCGCCTGACAAACCGATCGTAAAGGTAACGTGCACCTTCACGCCGTTGTCGTGGGCCATGTCGATGCAGGGCTGCACCTTGGAGATGTCGAGGTCTTTCTTCGTGCGACGGAGCACCTCGGGGTCGGCCGACTCCACGCCGATTCGGATGTTGAACAGCCCGGCCTCGGCCAGTTCGCGCATCATCTCGGGGTTGAACTGGTCGGGGCGTGCGTTGCAGCCCCAGGGCAGCTTCATGCCCCGCTCCTTAAACAACCGGGCCATCTGCCGCATCCGATCGCCGCCCAAGTTGAACGTGTCGTCGTCAAAGTAGATCGAGCCGAACGGACCGAAACGCTTCTGGGCGTCTTCAATCTCGTCGATGACCGACTCGGGCGAACGCGTCCGGTAGCTGCCCGACTTGAACCACTGCGGCCAGACACAGAAGGTGCAGCGATAGGGGCACCCACGCGAGGCGTACATGAACAGCACCGGCCCGGGGAACCCGGCCACGCTGTAGCTGCTCATCGGAAGCGTTTCTCGGTGCGGGAGGGGCAACGCGTCGAGCTCGGGCATCAGCGGCCGCTTCTCGCCAACGACTATCTCGCCATCGGCGGTGCGGTACCCAAGACCCCCCATCCCTTCATAAGACTCACCGCCACGGAGACAGCCTATGAGGTCAACCGTCGTCTGCTCGTATTCGCCGACGAGAACGAAGTCGAGAAACTCGTTGTCTAGCAACTCCCTCGCGACCGCCGAGGCGTGCGGACCGCAAACCGCCACGCGGGCGCCGGTCTCCCTTTTAGCCGCCTCGGCGACCTCGAGGTCCATGCGGTGCGACTCGGTCGACATCTCGCTGATCAAGAGGTCGGGGCCGAAGTCTTTGACCCGGCGGAGGTACTCGTCGCGATCGAGGTCCTCGGCGATGGCGTCGATGATCATCGCCTCGACTCCTTCGATCCGCTCGACCATCGCCATGGCGTAGGCCAGCGTGAAGGGGAACGGCATGAAGGTGTGCTGGCCGTCTCCAATTGAATTGGGCACACGGCAGCCTGCGCGGATCCCTTTCCTTCCGTCGACTCGCCATGACGGATTCGCTAAGCAAACTCTCATGTGCTTCGGCTCAGTGAGTTTCGATCGAGTCGCCTACGACTGCCTATTGCTAACTTACTGCTGGAAAACTAGTGCGCGTTCTATATGCTCGAACGCGATCATGGTCATGGAAACCACGCTCAGGTAGAAAAGATCGCCAGATTTCGCGGCACATTATGACACATCGGCTTCTACTACATTAGAGTACGGTAGAAGGAGAGCACGCAAGCATTTTCTTCTAGTTTACTGCCGATGGCAGTTATTGCCCTACTCTTTCCTGCGTCTGAGGGCTATTCGGAATCCGCAGCTATACCGGGCTCACTTTGAAGCGATCGTGCTGTTCCAACGACAAGTCTTGAGACGATCAAAGAATCCTTAGAATGGCGGTCAAAGTCCCTTTTGTCGACTTGCTCAAGCTCGATTCCGAGCTTGGAGAATCAATCGGCGCCGCCATAGCCGAAGTTCTCCATTCGAAGTCTTTCATCGGAGGGCCTCACGTTGAGAGGTTTGAGCGTGATTTTGCTCACTACTGCGGAGTGGGTCACTGCATTGGGGTAAGCAACGGCAGCGACGCGCTGTTCCTTGCGCTGCGGGCCCTGGGGGTAGGTGAGGGCGATGAGGTGATTACCACGCCTCTGAGCTTCGTCGCCACGCTGCAAGCGATTCTACGCGTGGGGGCGTATCCCCGTTTCGTCGATGTCGACCCCCAGACGCTCAATATCGATGCGAGCAAGCTGGAGTCGTGCGTCACGGCCCGCACGCGAGCGCTCTTGCCCGTTCATCTGTACGGGTTGCCTGCCGACATGGAAGCCATCAATCAAGTCGCCGCGAAACACGGAATCAAAGTCATTGAGGATGCGGCCCAGGCTCATGGCGCCGTTTACCAAGGCCGTCGTGTGGGGGCGCTCAGCGACGCGGCGTGTTTCAGTTTTTACCCTACCAAGAACTTGGCGGCTTGCGGTGATGGCGGAGCGGTAACGACCGATGATGCCGAACTCGCCGAGCGAATCCGTTCCCTTGCGAATCACGGGCGCGATGCTGCCGGTCGGCCCGCGGCTACGGGTTACAACTGCCGCTTAGACGCGGTCCAAGCGGCAGTCCTAAGCGTAAAGCTACGCCGCCTCGACGGATGGAACGTGCGACGGCGCGAGATTGCCGCACGCTACGATCGGATGCTCCATGGCTTGCCGCTTCGAACTATCTCGGATCCGAACGGGACGGTCTCAGCGCATCACCTGTTCACAATCATGGCGGAACCACAGCACCGCGACTCCATGCGCGACCACCTTCTGCAGCAAGGTATCGAGGCGAGAGTTTTTTACGACAGGCTCTTGACTCAGGCCACCAAAAATCTGTCGCTCAGTGCGAGACATTCTTCTCGCCCAGACGTTGTTGACGGGGTCCCCGTTGCTGAGAGTGCGACACGGAGTGTTCTGTCCTTACCGAATCATCCCGCCCTAACTTCTTCGCAAGTCGATTCTGTTATCGAAGCGGTCCGTGGATATTACAGAGCAAAACCTGTCGAACGACTCTCGATGGGAGTGGCCGAAGAGCTACAAGGCCGGTGATCAACACTCCGATAGTACGGTTTGCGATTGTTGGCGCCGGCCACATGGGCCGACTGTACGCCGAGAAGATTGCGAGGATGAGTGACGAGGGCCTGGAACTCACGGCTGTGGCTGACAGAAACAGATCGCGTGCACGCGATCTTGCTCTCCCGTATGGGGCGATCGGCTGCTGCGATCCAGAGAGGGCTTTCGAGGAAGCCGATGCCGTGGTTGTGGCTACCCCCGCGACAAGCCACTGCGACGTGGCGTTAGCCGCGATGCGTGCAGGGCTCGACACACTCGTCGAGAAACCAATCGCCAGCTCGATGGTCGCCGCCCAGGCCATGGTTTCCGCAGCCGAAGAGTTGGGCCGCTGTCTGTACGTCGGTCATCAAGAGTGGTGGAATCCCGCCGTACAGGCGGCTGTAGATTTGGTGGACGCCCCCACTTACTTTGCTGGCCGCAGGTTTTGCGGATTTAGTGGCCGCAACACCGACGTCGACGTGGTCGTCGATCTCATGATTCACGATGTTCACATCGTCCAATCGGTGTTGCGCGAAGAGCCCTGTAGCATCGAGGCCATCGGCGCGAGATTGCTCTCCGACTCAACCGACGAGGCTTGCGCCAGACTGGTCTTTCCTGCGGGGCAGATTGCCATGCTCAGCGCGAGCCGAATATGCCCCACACCTGAGCGACGACTGTGGATGCACGAACACGGCGCGACCCTTTGCGTCGATACGCTAGCCAGCACCGTCACTTGGGGGCCGGCTCCTTTCGGCAGTGCTCCGGATAAAGAGTCGATGCCCTCGCGTCAACAGCCGCAAATTATTGAGCAAGACGACCTAGTAAGCCAGTTGAGAAGGTTCCTCAAACTGAGGAAAACGCGGGAAACCAGTCCTGCATCTATTAGTGCTCTGTGTGCCTTACGAACTTGCCTGAGAATCTCTAATGCATTGGCCAGGAAAACCAATTTCAACGGCGATGATATCGATAGGACACCAATCCAATGTGACTAGGCAGCGTGGACATTAATCTCGCGTGATTCTGATGGATTTGGGAGTCTTCATGCAGTTCAAGGAGGACTTTTATGGCGAAGGGACACGCGTTGACACAGGAGCAGTGGGAAGCGATCCGCGACCTGCTGCCAGGCAAGGAAGGCGACCCGGGGCGTTCGGGCGAGAACAACCGTCTCTTTGTGGATGCCGTTCTGTACGTGCTGAAGACGGGCGTGCCTTGGGAGGATCTCCCGGCGCGGTTCGGCAAGGGCAACTTCATCGAAAGAACCTCCTGTCCGGGAAACCGCCCGGGCGGGATTCTCTCATTCAGAATGGCTCGATTCGAGGGGGGAAGGCCAGTAACGCCTCGGCCTGGCCCTCCCCTTGCGCTATCCTGCTAATTGCCTTTCCCCGGAAACGGGCATCTATCCCCGACAACGTTGCAAGGTTTTTGTGCCCAATTCCGATCGCGAACTTGCCGCACCTCCTCTCTAGGGCCTGCACATCCATGCGTGACGTCGGCCTAGTTCTGAGACCACGCCCCAACCTCGGCAGCCGGTAGCGTTCCATCCCCGGCGACCGTTATCAACGCCACGTAAGATGAATTGCCCGGTGTTGCTAATGTTATGCACCCTCGATCCCCCCAATCACGAGGGCCTCCGTTCCACTTGACCTCAACAAGCTCTGGTTCCGTCCATTCTAGATTTTCGACATCAAGCCATCTGAGATGGGCCTTCTTCACGTACACCCAGGGATCCAGGCCAATCTTATAGCGCCCCCTAGGGAAATACACGGCGTACTGTCGCCCTATGTCCGCCAGCACATAAGCCTCCACCGTGCTCGGGGCGGCTGCCACGATGTGAGACAACAGGTCGTTGTGGGGCGCCGCCGAAAACAGAGCGAACTCAGACAATAGCATGTCCATCGCCTTGAGATTTGTTTGGACACGCTCATTCAGGCCTGCCCCCCAGAGCTTCCTGGGAACAGAGGGGCGGTGAAAGCGAGCAGAAGCACATCCACCAAAGACTATACGCCAGAATCGATTAACTGCCTCGGTCTCTGTTCCCGCCGAGTAGTTCGTGCTCGAATCCGTCGCGCCGTATATTTTCTCATTATTGAGCGGCATAGGGGCTCCCCCCCAACACGCCATCTTCTCCCGCCATTTCATGATGTTATCGTAGTGCGCCGGGCCCCTCCCTCCTCGTGAATCCTGATTGTTCTGCGATATATCTGCGTAGTCGAAGGCGTCAGGATACGACATAGCCGCCCGTACCGAGTTTGACGCATCGTACTGCATAGTCGTAACAAAGACTTTGCGGCGTGCTTGTCTCGCGGCCTCGTGGATGTATCGTCCCCAATAGCTTTCCCATTCAGCACCCGCACTGCTCTCGTTATCAATATTGTAGAGCACGTGATCGTAGGCCAAGGATGTCGCCATTAGTTTGTCGACGTACCTGTGCTGGACCTCCATGCCTGCTTGGTTGCTGGCGCCGATCGTGCCGTAGAAGTCTTCACGATCGTCAACGACATCTGCGCTGTAAGTAACGTTGTTCCGTCCCAGCCAGGGATTGTCGGGGCGCCTGAGGTCGTGGCTGTCCCAGAGTGTTAACTGGACGATGATGCCGCGCTTGGCCGTCTCTCGCAACAAGACGTCTAAGCGGCGCCAGTACTCATTGTTCCACCGGTCCAAGTCGTAAAGGCCATTCTCCGTCTTGTCGTACGCGAAGACGTTCCCTTCGTCGCGTGACGACATCGTGTTTCTCAGATAGTTTCCCCCAACTGACGCAAGAAGGTTCAATTGCTCGCGAAGCCTTGATTCAGGCCACTGAAAGGGATTGTCTTCATCGCTGCCGCCCCGTAACAAGATGGGTTTACCATGGTATTCCCAGTACCATGGATTCTTCGCGTAGGGCCGGATCGGAGACGGTCCTTCGGCAGCCTTAAGGGTGCCACCGATGGCGGGTATGCTTGCTAGCAGGAGGCACCAGCATATCCGTAGGGTTCGTTTCATGATATTTTCCTATTGTCCAAGGTGCACGGCATTTATGTCGTTTGCCAGATCTGGGCCCTATGCTAAGAGGCTTTCAATAACCGCTAATTGAGGCCCGGTTCGAGTGCGCTATCGCGTTGTGCTTGAGCAGGAAGCCCTACCTGACCTACCTGAAGGACGCGCAGTAGAAACGCATCGAGCCGTGGATACCACTTGACGCGGCCGACGGCCGACCGCCGAAACACGCCAAGCGTGAGAACCTCAATGCGAACCGCTACGTCACCGTACTCCCCCACCTGCAACGGCTGCACTTGGCGTGCGTTCCCGCACGACATGGAGGGCGCTGATCTGATCATCGTTCGTAGCTCTACTACGGTGACCTAGTGAACAGCAGAGCAACTGGTGACGTGTCGCTATAAGAGAGGCGTTGCGTTCAATATCGTCGCCATAAGGCGCAGTCGATCTACTAGGTCATGCCCGTGGCGGGCCGATCGGGGCTTGTCGTCGCCTCCCCCTGATCGGAAGCGACCATGGTCTGAAGGGAATGGGAAGCGGAGTCCCCGTTTCTCTGTCGAGACGTGATTCAAATGCCGCCGCCGTCGGGCCCGCCTGAGCTCGCCACGTCGTGTCGTGAGCTCCACGCTGAATAGTGTTCGGCGAGCAGATCTTGAGCCCAGTCGCCGTAGTAGTCGTATTTTGCTCGACGCTCTAGTTCGATCTCTACGACCTCGTACCGATAAACGGAATCGCGCCCAAGGAACAGCGGACGATTCGTTACAAGCTCGTAGAACCTTGCCCAAAGGGGCGGAGCCTCGGCATCAGCCACAATCCGTCGATCCCTCTCTCCGTTCTCGTCCTCAAACTCCTCAAACCGGTAACCATGGATGGCGACCTTTCTGAACCATTCGGTGGCGCCTTCGATCGCCGCGATGATTTCCGGCCTCGGCTCTTCGATGGACATTAAGAATCGCACGATGTCGACGCTCTCGTCGCCGGAGAGGGACGGTGGCTCGTATGCCCGACCCCACGCCGGTTTGAGTGTTTCCTCATCGTATTGCGCACACCAAGCGGTAAGGTTGCCGTTCTGCTCGATCTGCGCCGCGAGAATGCAATCGACGCCCCTTTCTACCGCCGCCGCTGCTCTGGAACGCAGTTCGCCGTCTACAAAGTCGTAAGGAGGTTCTCCTTTGGCAACGTCACGCAAAACCGTCATCGCGCGGATCATTGCGCCATCGTTGAAGGTAATGCGCGAATAATAGCCGTCACGCAACGGCCAGAACTGGGGCCAACCCCCGGTGGGATACTGAGCATTGAGCAGATACTCGATGCCGTGCTCGAAAGCATCTCGATACTTGGCTTCCCCCGTCGCGTTGACGGCGCGGGCCAGAAACCGCAAGGGCAACGTGGTTGCCTCGTTGTCGAGGCTGTTCGCACGCCCGCTTCCTGGTTGCGGGATGTCGTCCGGTGTACGGGGCGACTTGCTCAGATCAGTGCTCTTCGGCCAGCCGCCTTGGGGCGATTGATACTCTAGCACACTGTCCGCGATGGCTTTGGCTTCTTCTGAGCGGAACCACTCGGTGTCATTTCTCAGGAGGTTCCGGTGGAAACGTGGCTGCGCATTGCAGGTAGAGCTAGCGCCACAAACGACTAGGCTCGCAAGGACGAGTGTGCTGCATCGAAGGAGGTGTATCATCTATCGGTCCTCAGTATTAGTTCTGCACGTCCACGATAACGCGCTGGTATCGTGTAAGCGGCGGCGAACAATCGTCTGTCACCGCGAGAATAGAATATATAGTGACCGTCCCAGGCGGCATGACGCGCCGCCCACATGAAAGCCGGGACTGCAAATATAGGACAGCTGTGGGAAGTTCTTGCGGATCCACGGGCCGCTGTCGTCCTGGTCCGATATCGTGTAATCGCGAAGCTTGGCGACGAAGTCTTCCAACTCTTCTTTGGATCGCGTCTCGCGCACCTTCCAAAGCGCTTGAGCCAAGACGTTGGGTCCGCCCCAGACGGTGACCCAAATCGTCCGCGAATCGGCGACCACGGTTTCGATTTGCATCTCTGATGCCGGCAAGTCTTTGCCTTCACCTACGGCATTCATTCCGTAAGTGGGAAGCCCCTCTTGAACGACGGGTAGCAGTTCGTCGGCCGCCGGAAAGTCCGGTGCGTGCAACAGCAGGTTTGGCTGAACCTTTCCGTAGGCTTCGACAATCTCCCTGATGCGCCACGCGGCCGTCTTATTCTTTTGGTCAACCGAGGTCGTCGCAGCGAGACCCTCTACGTCAAACTGGTCCGCGTACGCGAGGAACCGCACCATCGACTGGGCATCGTCCGGCTCATTCTCGATGTCAGTGAGCACGAAGACCCGGGGCTTTTCAGCGGCCGAGGCCGGCAGGCTCAACAACACCACTAAGCACAGCTTCGCTACCTGTCTCACACCCATCGATTCGCTCATGAAAGAGAATACGTTAAAACTGTGCGCCGGCTCATCGCAGGCCTGTCAGGCTTGCAGGGGATACTACCCATAAGAAGCTGCAAAAGGCTGTGAATCCCTTAGCAGCAGCCGACAGCGAGAACAACTTCACGCTGTGGTTTCGCGATGGCTCACCGGTAGTGTTGCGTCGGTAGGCGCCCCGCGGTCGCGCCTCCGGCCGTATAGCCGGCTTCCAAAGCCCTAGCAGCACGCACGTGCACAACGCGCGCTCGATCACCACCTGCGCGTTCGGTGTAGAGCGCCTTCGAGATCGGCGATCAACGCAACGCCTGACGATGTGCTTCGACAACGCACGCTCTTGGGAAGTCCGATATGCATACGTCAGAGTAACGGCGCAGCCACGGCGTCGCCAGAACTCCAGCGGAGCCGAACGCGAGATCTCCACGCGCGTGACGCACCCCAGGGCGTCACGCCTTGGACCTTTGCTCGCCAACTGCATGCCACTCCTTAACAACGGAGTGTTGGCAGCCGGATACTTTGCGTGTGCTGCCGTTGGACTCACCTGGTAGTTACCTCAAAGTCCGCGTCCTCCAAGCCAGACTCCGGCACCTCGGCTCTAAGCTTTGTCAAAACGTTGTATTGAGATGGAAACAGTTCTACCGTCGGTTCCGCGTCTGGCGGGGGCGCGACCGCCGGGCTGTCCGAGAAAATACTGACCCGGTGTTTACCGACGACAGCGCCGCGACCACCGTCCAACGTCGTCAGTGAGTAGTGGCCGTCCCCATCGCAACGCCCTGTAGACACCGGACCAGGCGTCTTGCCGTCGACGGTCATTGGAACGAACTTGACCAGAGTCCTCGGTACGGGTTTGCCATTAAGGGTCACCGTTCCACTGACCGGCGCCAGGGAATACGGCCTTGAGTCGCACCCCGCGACCGCTAAGCACAACACGACGCCGAAACCGAGCGACATCGCACAACCGCCTATCTGAACCATTCGTAGCTTTCGTTCGCTTGTATGTTTTCCATGCCAGGGTGTCACTCGCACCAGATAGCAGGGCCGCAATTTCACCAGGCGGGGAACCTGCCCGGCATCGGCTGGCGCGACAACATCGACAATTACCGCGGCGGCGCGGTGCTCTCGGGTGCGCTCACCGCTCCGGATCCCGTCAGAACGCAGGGAGATCAAACATGTTCGCTCCCTCACTAGCGATTGTCCCACGGTCAGCGTGAATCAACATGTCCACGTCTGTGGTCACGCTGCGAACCGACGCGTCGCAATACACGAAGTTGATCGTGCCCGCAGCGTGCATGCTCCCCCAGGCCCGTTTGCAATCGTTGTACCTGCCGCCGGCTTCAACGCACCTGGCGTGGTCAGCGATCAAGGTCCTCGGCTCGATGGAGGTAGCCGACTGATTGGACGATTCGTGTTCATACGCCCAAAGCACTTCGTAGCCTTTGCCGAGGTCGCTGATCGAGGCGTACTCGCCTACAAGGTAGGTCTTCGATGTGCCATCGAGAATTCGTTTCATGCTTGGGTCGGGCAGCTTCCGGTGCCCGCTGGCGTCCTGCCAAGCATCATCCGGAACAAAGGGCAGTGCGCCGCGGCTCCAATTCGGCATGGTCGCTTCCGCAATCTTTCGTGCTGACCGGGGATCGTCCCAGTAGATGTGGCTTGCCTTCCCCCAGGTACCATCGGGCCGAAGGTTGCCCACAACCATGCCCTCGCACCCCTTGTACGACCCCCTGGCATATTGGGCCTTGTTGTAATCGGCGTTCCCTTTCCACGGAACCACGAGTTCGCGCGTTTCCAGGTCACTGGGGCAGAGGTAGGCGGACACGATGGTCTCGCGTAGTTGCTTGTTCGCAGGCTCCCAAGTCTCCACGATGCTTCCGCTCGGGCTCACTCGCACCCAGGTGTCGAACAGAGTTTGCTCTTCAATGAAGGGCAGAATTTCGATCGTCCAGGTGCTTGTGTAGGGACCCAAAGAACTACCACGAATCGCCTTGCTCCCCGCAGGAAAAGCTCCGTGAGCGGACTCGTAGTTGTGAATCGCTAAGCCTATCTGCTTCAGGTGGTTGCCGCACTCCATACGCCTCGCGGCTTCACGAGCCGCTTGCACAGCCGGCAGCAGCAGAGCGACGAGTATCCCGATAATGGCGATGACCACCAACAATTCCACAAGGGTGAATCCCCGTGGGGCGTTCATTCTTTGAACTGACATGACGCCGACCTCCACGAATAGAAAAGGAATAAGATGAGCACGAGCGGGGCGACTCGCTCAGGCCACCGTCGTGAACTTCGCTACGCTCGACAATCCAATTGTCGCTGAATAGCGAACACGCGGCAACTCACTCCGTGTACTGGATACCTCCCCGGACCGCCGAGCCTCCCCCTCTCGTAACCCAGAATCACCGGAACCCTAAGGCGGGGAAAGTGGGCCCAAGCGCGCCTTCAGCTGCGGCCAGCCCAAAACACACCGGCGCCGGCTCACACGCCGCGCCGCTAGGGTCCATTTCCCGTCGGTAGTTCAAGGCGGGCTCTAGTATTCACAAAGGGATCGCTCGCACTCCGCCAGCGCTCTCCATCTCCATATCCATGGTGGCTGTTTCTGCGGCTGGTTCTACCGACTGACTGCGGCTTTGCGCCACAGCAACGCTCCCTCTTGACAAACTAGAAGGCGCACTACATTGATACAAGAGTAGCCTTATCGTAGCCGCACTTCCTGCGGAAAAGTCACACAAAGTCACGGCAGACTAATGCCAATGAGGCGCTTCGATAGCAGTCGCCCGGACTTCTCGCCCTACGGTATCACGTGCGAGAAATGGTCGCCTACTCGCATGCCGAGGCCGGACCGGCACAACGAGATTGAGATAAATCTGGTCCACTCGGGATCTATCTCATACCTATTGGGTGGCCGAAGAGTTGTCGTCGAGTCGGGGCGGCTCGCAGTGTTCTGGGCCGCAATCCCGCACCAGATTGTAGGCTTCGAAGGGGCGGCGCCATACTTTGTTGTAACGCTGCCTCTAAGCAACTTCCTCGACTTGGGCTTAGAACGCAGCGTGGTCACCCGAATCTTGCATGGCGAACTGCTGGATGTCGCCGCAGACCCATTGGATCCGAGTAAGTTCGGTCAGTGGGAGCGAGACATCGAGAGCGGACATCAAAGTAGCGAGTATGCTGTGTGCTTAGAAGTCCAGGCTCGGCTGCTCCGCGTCGCCCGAGACGTGGCTAGCACTCACGGGGGCTCACCGCCCTCGGCAAAGCTTTCGCGGGCAGACGAATTGGCGTGCCATATCACAAAGAACTATCAAGGACCGCTAACGGCAAGCTCGATCGCCGAGGCAGTCGGCGTTCACCAAAACTACGCGATGAACCTGTTTCAAGAAGCGTTCGGCATGACGATGACGAGCTTCATCACCCAGCATCGTATTTCGCACGCGCAACGGATGCTCGTGACGACCGACGAGCGAATCCTGGGCATTGCATTGGAGGCTGGATTTCAAAGCCTCAGCCGTTTCAATGAGGCTTTCAAGGCCGCCTGTAAATGCTCACCTCGAGACTACCGAAAGGCGCACCGGATCGAACGCCCCTCATAGCCTTTCGAGGCTGGTGCATGCTCACCTATTCGACGGGCCTTAGCATACCGGGATAGCTGCTGAGGATCCCGGCAGTGGCGTACTCAGAAGATGCGATATGCCAGGACCGGTGACGTGTTTACCGGCCGCAATTCGCTTGATTCGTTACCCCCAACCGCTTAGGCTAGCAACCGTGTTAGACAAGCAACCGTGGAGTGGCTTGTCGGCGGTCGACGCGTAGCTTGCTGCGGGGGGCCCAACGATGCACAAGTCTCGCCGCGTTTACTTCTCCTCCAACTAAGGAGCACTATCGCACGAGACACACCCACGTCTTTTCTCTTTTAGTCTTTTCTTGCAAGTGAGGGGTTCTCATGATGCGCACTATCTTTGTTTTTCCAGCTACGACCATTGCGGTCGTGCTGACTCTCGCTGTTACGACAGCTCACGCTGAGTTGGAGTTGATCGACGTAGCTGCTGACGCAGAAGTCAGGGAGGTCTTTGATACCAATGTCGATCCGCCAAATGCCACCAACACACGCTACGACGTCGACGGCGATGACGACGACATAAACTCGCGATTCGCCGCTGCCGATCCGGGCGATCCTCTCAGTGACTCGGACAACGATATCATTGCCCTGCGGTTCGATACCTCTGCCGCCGACTTGAGTTCTAAGCCAGGTGCTTATCTCCAAATTAACCTGGCTCGCTCTTCAAGCAATAACGGTAAAGACCAACGTCTGTGGGGTGTTAATTCGGGAGCGGCTAACCTGAATACCTGGGAAGATCTTGATACTACCGACTATGGCGATATTCCCGGCATGTTAAAGGATTTCGACCGCTCCACCCAAGGCGTGGACGACGCAACCACCACATTTCTTGGTACGTTCAACGTTCTCGAATTCTTCGGTTCCGATCCGGGTGCGAACAATTTCTTTCATCTCACCCAAGCAATGCTGGACAATAGCGGACCAGCTGAAGCTGCCGAGGGCACCCTCATTAGTTACCTGCAAAGCTTGGCTCCAGGGGACCATGCGAATTTCCTTATTGGTGGTGTTGACAGCACCGGGACGTTCCGCATCAACACTCGGGAACATGTCCTAGATCCATTCAACCCACTCACAGGCTTAGAAGGAGCAAACTTGGTTCTCACTCCCGAACCGAGCACCGTTGCGCTGCTTGGCCTGAGCGGTGTGGCGCTAACCGTACGGCGCCGTCGCCGCTAGGCTTTGCTGCCTCCGCTTCGTTGACCTCAACATGGGGCGGGAATCGTGCCTACTTCGGCGCCATTCCCGCCCTCTTTATTGTCAAGCGCGTAAAGATGGCTCAAACGATTGCGAGATTGCCAAGCCGGACGCGAACGTGGCGATTGACGAGGGACGGTGCTTCCTTGGCCACGCCCGCTTGCTAGTGCCGACGGACCATAAAAAGTAGGTCGGAGCAACCTATGAGACGCGTTCTTAGAGCGGTTTTCGAATTGGTGTGGACGAGGGGGGAAGCGATTGTCGGCGTGGCGAGGAAGCCGAAGCAGGCAATGCGGTGCATTGTCGATGTAGGCTGACGAAGCCATGACGCCGATCAGTTAGCTGCGAGTCGTATCGAGGATCAGCTTGCTGCCTGGACGCGATCCTCTTCATGCCACAGGGTTGATCAGCAGAAAAGGAGACGTGTTAGAACCGCCTTCCGATAATGTAGATCGACAGGATCGTCGTGTCGGAACTCCATACGCACACATCGATGGGCAGAGCTACCGCAGGCACGAGTCACTGCGACCTCTAAGAGCAACGGAAACGATGCCCTTACTATGCAGGTACTCCGACTTAGAATGATAGCAGTTGTAACGCGATAGCCGCAGCTCGCCTAACCTTCAACGACCTCACACTGGGCGAAGAACTTGACCCGGCGCTCTGTAGCAGGCTAATTTGATTTCATATCTGCGAATGCTTATCGCCAGTCGATAGCAGCAACACTTATCTTTTCTTTTCCACGCCGACTGGGTTCACTAATTGGTTGGCGTCCTCTTCGGGTTTTCGCGTTAAAATCTTTTCACGTTTCTAGGTGAGCCTTTCTGCGAGGCATCCATCTAGTCCAGCAAGGAGAGAATCGATGAGATCTAGCATTTTAGCCTGCATGGGAGCAATCTTCGCGCTGACGCTCTCGAATGTAGGCTCTGCTCAAACGATTGTCACTCTTAGCACCGCGGATGCAGGTGGAGCGGATGGCAAGATGTTAAGATATGACGAGTTTCTTGCCGGCGCACCTGACGACTTTGAGGAGGACGAAACTGTGGCGCGGGTGCGAGGAAAGCAGGGCACAGCCTTGTTCGCTAAGTTCGACTTGCGGGGAATCGATAAGAGTAGGATTCAAGATGCTGCTCTATATTTGACAAGCGTCCATGAGCGCAACAGGCGGTGGACCTGGGGCGCGGTGCATCACGGCACTGCAGCACTTCAGCCTGGCGTTGATGGATTAACCTATGACACGGAGACCTGGGACGAAACCACAACGACGACGAATGGCTCTGTTCCTGGGGCCAATAGCATGTTGGGTTTCCATGAAGCTTTCACAGCGTGGGAGAACGCGTGCTCTATTGATCCAGAGAACTGCCCTAATGACCAGACTCTG
Organism: Pseudobythopirellula maris; assembly: GCF_007859945.1. Classification (GTDB taxonomy): domain Bacteria; phylum Planctomycetota; class Planctomycetia; order Pirellulales; family Lacipirellulaceae; genus Pseudobythopirellula; species Pseudobythopirellula maris. The sequence goes on from NZ_SJPQ01000001.1 coordinate 284,202, forward strand.
GCCACTGAAGTAGCCGTTGAAGATTCCGTTACCCTCTTCTCCTGGTACAACAATGAGGGCGCATTTGACGTTCTTGCTCAAGGGTCGAAGGCCACCGATGTGGGACGTGATGGAAATGACCCATTATGCGATGCCGACCCAGTGGCTTGCTTGAACACGCCCATTCCTGGGGAACCGTTTGCCCTAGAGGACAACAACAATGACTTCGTTTCGTTTCTTCAACAGTACGAGGGCGACTTCGTAACCCTGTTTGCCAACGCCAGGAACACGATTGACATTTTCTTTAGTGACTACGAGCTCACTCAAGCAGATCTTGACGCGAATTTCGGATTCTCCCAGCCGAGCGATGGGGATTTGTTTCTAACCGAGCCTGTCGCCGAGGGTGAATACGCGCCGTTCCTTCAGCTCGAACTGGGAGATCCTTCATTCGGTCGAGGCGATTTTAACGGGGATGGCAGTGTGGACGCTGCAGACTTCACCACGTGGCGGGACAATCTCGACGCCGATGAGTCGGTATTGGCGGCTGGCTCTGGCGACGGGTCGGGCACGGTTGACGTGGGTGACTACGACGAGTGGGTGTTGAACTTCGGTTCGAGCAGTGCTACCGCTCTAGGATTGTCGGTAGGCGTCAATGTTCCAGAACCGAGTTCGTGGGTCCTGCTTGCGATGCTTAGCGCCCTGCTAGGGTCTTCTCGGCGACTTCGATGAAAGCTTTCCGAAGCCTCGGTGACCACCGACGAGTGCATGGGCAGTAAGCTCGTCGGTGGCCGCCTATTGCGTGCGGAACGTCGCATGGGCGACTAAAGCAATGCAGAGTATTTGGGGTTTATGCACGTGGAAGAATGGCGCATCCAATGCGATAGCCCACCAATTCCGGACACCGACGGGGTGAATTTCACGCCGCGTGCGTCGTAGCGTGTTCGGCTTCGAATTGGTCAGGAGACTTGTAGCCGAGCGTCTGGCGCCGACGCCTCGGGTTGTAAAACGTCTCGATGTACTTGAAGACGCTCAGCCGGGCGTCCTCCATCGTGGTGTACGAACGCCAGTTCGTCCCCTCGTGCTTGATCGACCAGAAGATTCGTCCGCCACGTCCGCCTTCGGCGGATCGTAGCAGTCGCCACGGCGGCTCATCGAGCACTCGACGCCGAGTGTTCTTAACGTCTTCTGGACGCGTCGCTCGTGTACTGGCAGCCTGGGGGGATGGACCGACGGCGACCTCAACGGCGACGGGCTCATCGACATCACCGATTTCTCACTGCTCTCCGGCAATTTTGGCGCCTCCGTAGCCTCGCCCTCGATTTCGGCGCCTGAACCCGCCGCTTCGGGATTGGGCATGTTGGCGCTGGCGGCAGCGGCAGCGGCAGCCAGACGGAATCGGTCGCGTGGTTGCTGGCGAGGCTAATCGCATCGCTTGATTGAGGAATCCTGGGCGTCTATCCGGGGTCTGATTATTTGAATCTTTTTTCGCTAGCAATCGTCAGCATCTGGTGCTCGCCGGGAGTACATTATGCGGAAGACCGAATCACCGCTCCTGTCGCCGGGGTAGTACTAATCGACGTGCGGAGGGCGGCGTAGGTCGTTTCTCTCCTAGGGCGGCGAATAGGGATAAGTATCCTATGTTACTCCGATTGATCACTCACCGATTCTTTGGCTGCGCCGCACTACTGGCTCTGGGCGCCGCGCCGGATCGCTGCGAAGGATCCTCGACGACCGCCCTCTCTCGAAACAGTATCGTGGTGTTTCAGGATTGGGACGCGGGGTCCAACACAGCGGGAAGTGTGGTGGTCGGCGGGAACGTGCTCGGCCAAGCCACCGATGTCGCCGTCGGCACAGGCATGGTTACTCCCGGTGAGGTCTCACTGACCGTTGTTGGCGATCTAGCCAACGGCAACGTCAACATGCAGAAGGGCAGCGCCCGCATCGGCGGCGATCTCGTTGCGAACATCAACCTTAATCAGGCCGGCAATCACGTCGCCCTCGCTGGGACCAAATTTGGGAACGTCAACGGCGGCCCGGTGATCGCCGGAGGGATTCCGGACATCAGCGATTTGATCGCGGAACTCACCGCCGAATCCGCAGCATTCGCGGCGCTGACGCCCAACAGCACGATCGACACCTCGGACCAGAACGCCACGTATTTTAACGCCGCTCCCGATTCGGACCACCGCGCCGTTTTCGATTTAAACTTCGAAGATTTGTTCAACAATCCGAACGCGAGGTTCGAACTGAACGCGAACGGCGCCGACGAGGTCATCATCAATGTCTCTGGCGGCGGGGCGATGAACAATAACTTCGGCGGCTCATTCAGCAACGCACCGGAGGAATTGATATCGTCGATAGTTTGGAATTTCTACGACGCCACCGACTTTGTCTCTAACCGACAAATGTGGGGGTCGCTGCTTGCGCCCTCGGCCAGGGTGCGATTGAACCAAAACCTGGAGGGCAGCCTGGCGGCCGGATCGCTCGTGCAGCGGGCCGAAGTGCATTTCCCAACCTCGACCGTCTCCTCTCCCCTTGCCCCTGTCATTCCCGAGCCTTCGATGATGCTGAACTTTCTTGGGCTCGCTGCAGCCGCAGCAATTCGAAGGCCCATTCAACAAGGGTGGAGTTAGGCGAGATCGCCTTGAAGGGGTTTGAACTCTCGCAAACCTTGAAAGAGAAGCGGCTAACGGCCGATTACCGGGCCAAACGTCGGATGCTTGAAATCGTCTGTTTGAACTTCCGTCTGGTCGACGTAACTCTCGTCCCTGAATGGAGAAAGCCCTTCGACGCGCTCGCCGAAGGGCCTCTTTCTGAAGAAAGTCGGGCCGACAGGATTCGAACCTGCGACCTTTTGACCCCCAGTCAAACGCGCTACCAGCCTGCGCCACGGCCCGAGTCGAGAATTTCTTTGGCTCCGGTGGTGGCCGATCGCCTGTCGATCGGCCTGAGGCGTCGCGGTTGGTTGCTCTGGGGGAGCGATGCGACGCGTCTCGGGAGCCTCGTGTGCTGCGGGCCAGAAGGCCCCGATCGCACGCGAAGCGAGTATCTTAGCTTGTCGAGGCCGATCTCAAAAGGCCTAGATTCTCCTTTAATCGATAGCGTTTTGGCGGTTCCTTTTCCGGTGAAGCTGCAGAGCGAGCCGGTGGAGCAAAAATCCACCCAACGCGCCTGCGGAGATCAGCAGGAGCGGGGGAGCTAAGGAATGCAGTCTGATCGGGTGGGCCAGCACGCCGGCGGCGGCCGAGAGCAATCCGCCCAAGGCGAGCAGTGAGGCGGAGCGGCCGATGTCGTAGCGATTCGGATCGACGCCGAGCCGTTGCAGAAACCACCAAACGCAGAGCAAGGCCAGGAACCCGATCCAGGCCATGCGGAGCCACACAAAACTCTCGGCAAAGCCGAGCGGCGACACGAAGCCGCACCAAGCCCCTGCCCCGGCGCCAACCGAACACGCGAAGACCGCGCTTCGCCACGGGTTGGGAAGATCGCGCGAGCGTGGCGGCGTGAAGTCGGTTGGTTCGGACGTCGGGATCGCGTCGGCGGGAGCGTCGACAAGCTGTTTGACAACCTCTTCGGCGAAGTCGATCGAACGGCTCAACTCTTCGCGTTCCAGGTTAGCGGCGTCGTCGGTCATTTGGTGGTAGTGACGCGAAACGCCAAGCCGCGGGTCAACGGCGGCGAGGCAGAGTGACTCGTAGCCGCGCATGCGGAACGGCGTGGAGTCGTCCATGCCGGCCGGGGCGTCCCAGCAGCGAAGCGGCGGGCGGCCGAGTTTGTCCGCTGCGGCTTGCACCGCGGCGACGAGCGGCGGCGAGGCCTTGAGCGGCACGACCTCGCTCTGCGACTTGTAGCAGAGTTCGCCGTTAGTCAGGCAATCGAGCGCCAGGACGTATGTGTTCTGCCGGCTCCAGCGTTCTCGCATCTCACGCTGGAGCGCCGCCGATCCGAGCGATCCGGGTTCCTCGGCGGATGTGACAACACAGACAAGCTCGACATCGTCGGGCAGATCAGCGGCCAGACGGCGAGCGAGAATCGGCGCAGCGACGCTGCCGCTCATATTGTCGCTGGCGCCAGGCGAGACTTTATCACGCCAAAGGATCTCGAGGTTCATCAGCGTTCCGTAGAGAAACGCCAATCCTGTCGCTCCGATGAACAAGTTCAAATGGGCGCCGGTAAGGCCGTAAATCACGTCGAGCGCGACGAGAGCCGCGCAGACCCCGACGAAGATCTGCATCGGACGGCGGACAAAGCCAAACGGCCAAGGAGGCGCCGCACCGGTCGATCCGCGGGTGAGCTTGGGATGGAACAGCAGGCCTGTGTGCGAGGCGTCGGCGTGGCCGATCAGCACGATTCGTCGTCGCGGCTGCGGGCTCTTTGACGGACGGGTGACCATAAGGCTCTGCGTGAGCCGCCGCGGCAGCAAGCGGCGTAGCAAGTAAAACCGGTAAGTCGTGTCGCCCAGATAGCTAATGGCGGCCAGTGCGTGCAACGCGGCCGCGGCGTATGGCGCCACGGGCAGCAGCAATGTGCCAACTAACGCGACGCCCAGGTGTAACGCCAGCACCGGATAGATACTGCGGTTGGCCCGGAAGCGTGGCCACTCCACACGCCAGTCCGCCGGCGTGTGGCCGTTCTCGCTGAAGGCGTTGTAAAGCATCCGCAGAGCACGCTGCTCGTCGCGGCTGCCCGGCAGTCGGCGTGGGCACGCGTCGAGGATACGCTCCACGAGTTCGCCGGCGTCGTCGCTCTTCGGTTGGGAGAGTGGCATCGGCTCAGCTGAGTGATCGTTCCGCTGCTCCAAAGGAACGTACGCGGGGCACGGCGTGCTGAAACTCGAATTCGTGGGGGGCGTCGTGACGTCCATACCGATTCGTGTTTAAGCGGTGATGGCTGGTGCGGTGGGGCGTTAGTGGGCCATCCGGCGATGCGAACGACTATCTATAGAATTCGACCCAACCGCCTCGGTGGTCTCACGTGAAGTTAGGCAGGATCCTCTTTCTGTGGGGGCCAGCTCGCCGCGGGTCCTCACAACCGGCAACATCATCCGGGAGCGCAAGGTTTGCCGCCTGGGCAGGCTGGCGGGTTGTGCGACCTATGGGGGCTCTGGCGAAAGCCCCGATGACTTAGGGCGGCGCCGTTCGATGGTGGGGGTAGTGATTGTGACCCTTCACGGGCTTGGGAGTGTCGCCACTCCTTTGATGCCAATGAGGTTTAGGAGCAGTTGCCCCGCCGGCCGTGACCCATCGTACGAACGAACGGAGAATCGCATCCATGCGTGGTGAATTCACCTCAACGGACGCCTTGGCTGTGGGCATCTCGCTGCTCACAGCCGTTGCTGTGTCAGCGTTTTGCTCCCCCGCATCGGGAGCAACGCCGACGGCAGCCCCCCCCGCCGCTGAGGCGGAAATCATCGCCCCGGGCGCAACGCGCAGCGACGCGCAGCCGAAGCCGCTCGGCTCGATCAGTCTCAATTTCCTGGCGTCCGACGGCGGCGCCTTGCCGGGCGATCGTTCCGCGGCGGGATTAGCCGATGGCGAGAACGACCTGACCAAAGGGGTTGGTCCCAAGGTGGTGCACTGGCGCGCCTCGGAATGCTGGTGGCGGCCAACCTATTTCGAAGACACCCCGCTGGAGCGTTACGGCCAAAGCCTCGACTGCCCGTGGCAATCGGCCGTGTCGGGCGCCAAGTTCTTCGCGTCGATCCCGCTGCTGCCGTACAAGGCGGCGGTTGATTGCCCCACGAGCCGCGTCTATTCGCTCGGGTACTACCGACCGGGCAGCCCCACGCCTCGCCTCCGCCAGCGTCCGCCCCTTGAGACGGACGCGCTAGCCCTGGAGGGGGCGGCTTGGATGGGCCTGGTGCTGCTTCTTCCCTGAGCGGGGCGGCCCGGTGGTTTGGCTCGCGTCCGGCTGTACCGATTGCAGTGGTTGTCGGCTCGGCGCAACTGATACTTCCGGCGCATGCCGCTGGGGGCCGAATAAGCCTGATAACCGGCTCGTGCTGCAAGAATCGACCCCCACGAAGACTCCATGTATCGCCAGACAGCCAAGACCCCGCGGCATAGCACCGAGCCGCACTTTGCTGCGGCAGGGCGTGTGCCGTCGTGTGGGGGGCTGGGGCGGTTGACGCGGCTCGCCATGGTGATGCTTGTGGCTGTAGGGTGCCAATCGAAGGGCGCTTTCAAGGCCCGCTCTTGCCGGCCGGCGCCGCACTACGACGGCGTGGCTCAAAAAATCGAATACGCCGAGACATGCGGCTGCCCCGCTACGAGCGTCGTCACGATGCCCGAACCGCAGCGGGTTCGCATGGAATCGGAGCCGGTCGCCTGGGAGATGTCGCTCGACGAGGCGGTGGCGATCGCGTTGGCTAAAAGCGATGTGATCCGCGACGCCGGCGGGCGGGTGCTCAGCAGCCCGGCGTTGGCTAAAACGGCGTTCGATCCGGCGATCCAGGAGACCCACCCCCTCACCGGTCCAGAGGGGGCTCTCTCGGCGTTCGACGCGGTGTTCACCACCGGCCTCTTCCGGGAGCACAAGGAACGAACGATCAACAACCTGTTCCTCGCCGGCGGGCGACGCAACCTGGTTGAAGACAACGGCCGCTACCAAGCCGAGCTGAGCAAAACCTCGGCGACCGGCACCCAGTTCGCGTTAAGAAACACGACGAACTTCCTCAGCAACAACGCGTTGCTCAACCTCTTTCCGAGCGCTTACGACACCACCTTCGAAGCCGAAGTGCGGCAGCCGCTGCTCCAAGGCGCCGGGGTCGAGTTCAACCGCATCGCCGGTCCGAATGCGAGGCCGGGCCAGTACAACGGCGTGCTGCTGGGGCGGATCAATACGGACGTGTCGCTGGCCGACTTCGAGGCCGCCGTCCGCGACTTGGTGGCCGACACCGAGCGGGCCTACTGGGAGCTCTACTTCGCCTACCGCAATCTCGACGCCCAAGTGAGCGGTCGTGGGGCGGCGCTGCAGACCTGGCGGTCGATGCAGCGCAAACTCGAGGCCGGCCTCGCCGACCGCGAGCAGGAGTCTCGTGCCCGGGCGCAATACTTCGCGTTCGAGGCCCGAGCGATCGACGCTCTCAGCGGCGTCGGCGCGGCGGCGCCAGGCCTGCCGGCCGGCGGCGGGGTGTACGCCGCCGAACGCAACCTGCGATCGCTGCTAGGACTGCCGGCCACCGACGGCCGCCTGATCCGTCCGAGCGACCCGCCCGCCGTGGCCGAAACACGCTTCGACTGGGGCGATTCGTTGCTCGCTTCGCAAACGCAGCGGGTCGAGCTCCGCCGCCAACGCTGGATCGTCAAGCGGCGTGAACTCGAGCTGATCGCGGCGCGTAACTTCGGTCTCGCCAGGGTCGACTTTGTCGGCCAATACCGCCGCTTCGGCTTTGGCGACGAGCTGTTCGGCAACCGCAACTACAACAACAGCGGCGCGGTGGAGGACCTGCTCACTAGTGGGCTCGATGGCTGGACCGTTGGCGTGCAACTCTCGGCCCCGATCGGTAATCGCATCGGCCACACCGCCATCAAGAACGCCGAGTGGCAGCTCACGCGCGAGCGTGCGATCGCTCAAGAGCAAGAACGCCTGATCGCCAGCGAGCTCAGCGCGGCGTTCGCCGAGCTCGACAGGGCGTACGAGTCTCTGCGGGTCAATTACAACCGCCGCGACGCGGAAGGATTGCAGCTCGGTGAGGTAGTCAAGAAATTCGACGCGGGCGGAGTGCCGCTCGAGTTCGTTCTCGAGGCCCAAGGCCGCTCGACCGAGGCCTCTGCGCTCTATTACCGCAGCCTGGTCGAATACAACTTGGCGATCAGCCAAGTCTGCCGCGCCCGCGGCACGCTGCTTGAGGATTTCAACATCCATCTGGCCGAGGGGCCGTGGTCGGGCGCCGCCCATCGGTCGGCCGCCCACCAGGCGAAGAAGTTCCATCTCGCCCGCGGGCTCGACTACCGGCTGACCCGGCCGGGGCGGATCAGCCAGGGAGAGGTCACCCCCGCGACTTGCCGGCCGGTCACCCCGTGGATCGCCAGCTCGAGGTCGATCGAGCAGCCTACCGAAATGGTCCCCCCCGCATTGCCGTTCGAGCCCAAAGCCCTCAGGCTGCCCGGCGTTGAGAGCGAGAATTCGATGCGACTCGACCCCGTCCGGCCGGCCCGTGTGGCCGAGGGACCCTCTTTGCGTGCGGGCGTGGTGCGATAACCGCCCGTTCCTCTGGCCTAGCTCTACGGGATGTTTCTCTTGGCGGTCTGATAGCCCGGCCCCGCCGTGGCCATCTAAGTTGGCCCCTATAACCTGCCCTCAGGCGGCAGCGATCGGCGATTTTCTTGGGCGCCCGGATAGGAACCTGGCCGCGGCTCACGGGGTTGCAGGGGCTAGGCAGCAAAATAGCCGCCTAGGAACGCGCGAAATTTGCATCGCCGTCTGCCGCTCGATAGGATGGAACCTCTAAGCCCAGCAACAAGTTACGGCCATCACCGGTCGGCATTGAGGGGGGCTCACGCCCACCACCGCGCAAGCCGATTGCGAAGCCGCTACGCACGCCATCCCATCCCCGCGACACGCCCGTCGTGGCCCGCCGCCCTCCCCTGCCCCGCACAGTTCTATGCCAGTGACCGAGCGTGCGCCCGGCGGCCGTTCCTCTTCGGCCATGCCGGCTGCGAACCGCGCACAAGAACCACGTACCGAAGAGGCCGCCTCTTCGATGTCGTCGCGTGTGCAGGCTTTGCGTCTCGACGCGGCGGAGATGCCCTCGTCGGCGGGCAGCGCGGTTCCGCGTTACGTCGCTATGGGCGTCGTGGCGGCGCTTTTGATCGGCGGCTGGGTCAGCGGAACAACGGCCACGATTTGGAAGTCTTGGTTCGGGCCGTTCCCCGTGCCTTCCCACACAGCGATGCTCTACGACCCGGTCGACGCCGAGCTTTCGCTGACCGGCTACACCGAAGCGAGCCAAACGGCGGAGGTGGCGCCACGCATCGCCGGCACGATCGTCTCGCTGCCGATCGAAGAGGGCGACCGAGTCGAGGTGGGCCAAGTGATCGCGGTGCTCGATCGCGAGGAGTTCGCCCCCGACCTGCTGCAAGCCCAAGCCAGCGTCAGCATGGCCAAGGCGCAGCGCGACGAGCTGGTGCTCGGCTCACGCGAGGAAGAGGTCGCCCAGGCCGAGGCGAATCTCGCCAAGGCCGAGTCGGCGCTGCACAACGCCCGTCGCGCTTTCGAACGCGCCGATTCGATCAGCGACGTCATCTCGCCGGCCGAGCTCGACAAGGCGGAGTCCGCCTTCAAGAGCGCCGAGGCGACCGTCGAGCAATTGACCCACGCCGTCGGTTTGCTCAAGAAGGGCCCCCGGGCCGAACGGATCGCCGCGGCCGACGCCGAGGTGCAGCGGGCCGAAGCGGTGCTCGCCAAAGCGGAGTACGTGGTCAACGCCACGGACATCACGTCGCCCCTCACCGGCACGGTGATCGAGCGTCGGGCAACGCTCGGAGCACGGGTGGTGCCCGGCCCGATGGTGGGCCCCGGCAGCAGCTTGATCCTCTGCACGATCGCCGATCTCTCGAAGATCGAGGCCGTGGTCGATATCCCCGAGAGCCAAGCGGGCGATGTGCAAATCGGCCAACCTTGCCTGATCACGACCGAGGCCCACACCGGCCGCGAGTTCCACGGTGAAGTCGCCTGGCTCTCGCCGGTCTACAACCGCCAACGCGGCGTGCGTGCGGCCCGTGTGACGGTTGATAACGAGGAGGGCTTGGTGCTTCCCGACATGACCTGCCGGGTCCGCGTGCTCGGCGCCGCGGCGCCGGAAGACACCGCGCCCAAGCTTCTCGTGCCGGCGTCGTTAGTGGTCGTCGGCCAAGAGGGCGGCGAGCGGGTGCTCATCGAGGCGGACGGCCGGGCGGCGTGGGCCGATATCAAAACCGAACCCTTCGATGGCGACCGCAAGGGCTTGCCCCCGGCGATGGACGGCGTCGATTTTGTCGAGGTCACCAGCGGGCTCGAAGAGGGCGCGGTGGTGCTGGACGCGGCCAACTCTCGCATCCGCCCCGGCCAGCCTGTTGAGCCTGTGCCTGTCTCTCTCTGAGCCCCCCGCGTCTCCCTGCCATGATCACGCCCCCCACCGACGAACGACTGGTCGTCGTCGATGGCGTCCGCAAAACCTACATGCGCGGCGCCACCGAGGTGCCGGTGCTGCACGGTGTCGACACGCACCTGAACCGCGGTGAGTTTGTCAGCCTCATCGGGCCAAGCGGTTCGGGCAAGAGCACGCTGCTGAACCTGATCGCCGGCCTCGACCGGCCGACCCAGGGCTCGATCACGATCGACGGCCAAAAGATCTCGCACATGGACGAGTCGCCGCTCGCCCGTTGGCGGAGCACGAACGTCGGCTTCATCTTCCAGTTCTACCACCTGATCCCGGTCCTCACGGCGTACGAGAACGTCGAGCTGCCCCTGCTGCTCTACAACCTCTCGGCCAAGCGGCGCCGCGAACAAGTGCTCAACGCGTTGGAGCTCGTCGGCCTGTCGCACCGTTTGACGCATCGCCCCGGGCACATGTCGGGCGGCGAGCAGCAACGCGTTGGCATCGCCCGGGCGTTGGTGACCGACCCCGTGCTGATCGTGGCGGACGAGCCCACCGGCGACCTCGACGGGCACACGTCTGAGGAGATCCTCGACCTGCTCGGCGCCGTCCACGAGGACATGAAGAAAACGATCTTGCTCGTCACGCACGACCCGGCCGCCGCGTCGCGAGCCGGGCGTTTGATCCGGCTCGACTCGGGCCACATCGTGGCCGGCGCCGCAAACACGCTCGAAGAGGCGTTCCCCGGCTGGTCGGGCGCCACTTACGAATCGGCCCACTGACCCCTTCCATGCAGCGGTGATCGCCGCCCTCCCGAAGCTTTGAAGACCCTCGGTCTCATCCTCCGCAATCTCGGCCGCAACTGGCTGAGGACCACGCTCACCGCCATGGCGGTCGTGGTGCTGCTCGCCATCTACGCCACGGTCGACACCGTCACGTCGACCATCCAGGAGATGGTGCAGTCGAATACCAGCCAAACGCAGCTCATCGTGCGCGAACGGTGGGTCGTGCCGAGCGAGTTCCCGCGGCGCTACGTCCACAAGATCTCGCAGGTCGAAGGGGTCCGCGACTGGACGACCTGGAACTTCTTCGCCGGCTACCTGGGGGGCACCACCACCCAGGTGCGCGGCATGGCGACACGGATGGACAACCTGCGTGAGATGACCGCCGGCCTGGAAGACCTCGACCCCGCTTTGGTCGAGGCGATGCGACGCGAGAAGACCGGCGTGCTGGCCGGGCCGATCGTCTTGGACCGCATCGGCCGCGAGGTGGGGCAAACCTTCTCCGTCGAGTCGATCACCCACCCCGGCAAGACCTTGCAGCTGAAGGTGGTCGGCGTGATCGACAGCGAGCTGTGGGCCCAAACCATAATCTTCCGCGAGGACTACTACCAGCAGGCCCTCGGCGCCGAAGACGCGGTGAACATCATGCTCCTCGAGGCGGGCGACATCGACAACGCCCAGCGCGTGGCGCAGCAGGTCGAGAAGATGTTCGAGAACAGCGAGGCCGAACTGCAAGTCGAGACCGAGTCGGCCGGCGCCTCGCGCATCAGCAGCCGGCTCACCACGACGATGAACATCGTCAGCCTCGTCGCCTCCGTGCTGCTGTTGGACATGGTGCTGATCTTGTCCAACAGCATCGGCATCACGGTGCGCGAGCGCCGCAAAGAGATGGCCATCTTCAAGGTTCTCGGCTACCAGCCGATGCACATCTTCTCGATGGTCGTCGGCGAGGCGACGCTCATCGGCGCCGTCAGCGGCGCGCTCGGGGCGGGGCTGGCTTGGTCCTTCTCGCAGCTGAACGCCAGCGGAGCGCTACCGTTCCGCATCGACATGCTCGCCCAGTTCCCGGTGAGCCAGGATTACCTGCTGCAAGGTTTCTTCCTCGGCGCCGTGATCGGCCTGCTCAGCAGCGCCTTGCCGGCTTGGAACGCCCAGAAGGTGCGCGTGGCCGACGTGTTCGCCGCCCAGAGCACTTGATCGCCTAGAGCACATCAACCGCAGAGACCTACAGAGAACGCCTTGATCCCCGTCCGCTACAGTTCGCGAAACCTGATGGTCCGTTGGCGCACCACGCTGACGACGGCCGGCGGCTTCACGCTTGTGGTGGCGGCGCTGATCCTGATGCTGGCGTTTGTGAACGGCATCCGCACCGTCAACGCCGTGACGGGGCACCCGCAGAACATCCTGGTCATGCAAGAGGGCAACTCGGACGAGGTCCTCAGCCGGCTCGACTATTCGCTCGCCGTGCGTGTCGAGGGGACCCCCGGCGTGGCCCGCGACGCCGCGCGGCAGCCGCTCGCCAGCCGCGAGATGTTCATGGTCATGCAACCACGGGCCGAGGAGAACCAGCCGACAGGTTTCTTGCAGGTGCGCGGCTGCGGGCCCAACGCCTACCTGGTCCACGATGGAGTCCGGATCGTCCGCGGGCGGAATTTCCACGCCAACACGAACGAGGCGGTGATCGGCGAGAGCCTCTCACGCGAACAGGGGGTGCGCGTCGGCCAGATGCTCGCGCTCGGCTCGAAGGAATGGCGGGTGGTCGGCGTATTCAACGCCGGCGGTTCAACGTTCGAGTCGGAGGTGTGGTGCGACCTCGACCAGCTCGCCGCCCAGTTCAACCGCCACGGCGCCTACACCTCGGTTGTTTTGCGGATGGAGAGCGTCGCGGCCGTGGCGCCGGGCATCAAGCACCTGCTGGAGAGCCGCCTCACGCCGGTCGAGGCGATCCGCGAGCGCGACTACTTCCAGGCCCAGGCCGAGCAGACCGAGATGATCACCGCAGCCGCTTTGGTGATCGCCATGTTCATGGCGGTTGGCACGGTCTTCGGCGTGACGAACACCATGTTCGCCGCGCTCGGACAAAGGACCAAGGACATCGCCGTGCTGAGGCTGATGGGCTACCGGCAGGGCGAGATCCTCGTCGCGTTCTTGCTCGAGGCGCTGCTGATCGCCGCCGTCGGAGGCGTGGTGGGGCTGATGCTCGGCAGCCTTATCAATGGCATGACGCTCAGCGCCACGATGGGATCGAAAACGCTGGCTTTCGCCTTCCGAGTGGACGCCGCCATCATGGCCACGGCGCTCGGCTTCACGCTCGTGATGGGCCTGCTGGGAGGCTTGTTCCCGGCCGTCTCGGCAATGCGAGTCCAGCCGCTCGAAGCGCTCCGTTAGCGCGCCCATTGCTTGCAGGCCCGTAACGAGAAAGCCCCGCCGCCCGCTTGCGCGAGCGACGGGGCTGTTGTTTTTCTCGCTTCCGCCTGGAAGCAACCCGCGTGGCGATGCCCCTTCGAGAGGCGGCATCACCGTGACGGGTCAGTAGATAAATCCGGTCGACAGCGTCAGGCCGATCAGGTCGATGTCGCCGGGGCCGCTGACGGCGCCGGTCGACGTCACGTCGTCGAGACCAATGGCGTTCGTCGCCGTGGCGCCTGCCCCGTTGAAATCCCCGGTCCAGTGTTGGTACTCAACCGAACTGCGGACGAAGTACGTGCCGGCGGATTGCTGCAGCCGGCGACGGTACTCGAGACCCAGCTGCACCTCGCCGATGAAGATCACGTCGTCGCTGTTGACCAAGTCGCTGTCGGCTACGGTGTTCGAGCCGGCGCCGTTCCGCGTGGTGGCGGTGGTGAGCACCTGCGCCCCGTTGTCGCCCCACAGGAACGAGGCCCGTCCGCTGTAGAAGAACCGCAGGCCCGTGTTGCTGGCGCCGCTCGTGCCCGCCAAGGCGAACGTCAGGCCGGGCGCCTCGATGAACCGCTCGCCCGTGGTCGTGCCGGCCACCTGCTGCGGACCGAGGAACGAGGCGTCGAGCGAAGTGCTCTCGACGATGTCGAACTTGGCGTAGCGGAAACCGAACGAAAGCCGGTTGTCGCTTCGGGAATTGGTAAAGCGGCGGACCACCTCGGCGTCGAACGTGTGGGCGTCGATCTCGCCTTGGATGCGAGACGCGTCGTAGATGTTGCCGATCGGCTGCGTTGTGCCGTTGCTTTCGCGGTGGTTCTCGTCCAAGTGCCAGTAGCGGACTTGCGCGCCCCAGCAACCGTTATCGGCGCCGAGCCACACCCGCGGCCCGACGCTAATCTTGTGCTCGAGGTTCTCGTTGTAGACCGTCGATGGGGTCAACACGATTCCGGTGGCGTCGACCCGCAGAGCGGACGCGGACTCGAAGTCGGCCGATAGGAAGGTCGCCTCGGCGCCGGCGTAGATGTTCAGACATCCACAGCCCGAATTGCAAGGGGAGCAGCACCCGCTACCAAAGCACCCGCTGTCGCAGCACGAGGCGTCGCAACAGGCGGTCTCGTTGGCGCACACCTGCGTGAGAGCGAAAGCCTCCGAGTCGCTCACGTAATGAAGCCGGCCAACCTCGATCGGCTTGACGACAGGCTCTCCCCAAGCCGCGTTGGCGTGAGCCTCCGCGTAGCGGAGCTGATCAATCGGCGCCGGAGCCGTCGCCGACGAGGTCGTGGCTACCAGCACGCAAGAAGCGGCAACGCCAATCCAACGCACGACAGATATACCGCTAGCGACGGTAAGCATGATCAGAATCTCCCTATTCATTCAGATAGCGACTGCCCTCATGGGGCGCCGCAGGGGCGACAACCGTGTCGCCATGGTTCTCAACGCGTGCGAACGCCGATCGGCGCCGCACACACAAGAACCTCTTGGAGATAGCATCGGGTAGCCGCGTGACGATTCCGCACGCCCCTTACTTCGGTGGTCCTCGGCGGAAAATCCGGGCGATCATCCCCAGCGAACAGGGCTTGCCCAACCCGCAGGGTTCGCCAGAACGCCGCGTCGAAGCCTGCGTGGTATCACCGCTGATCACCCCTCACTGAAGAACGCCTGCAGCTCGAACAAGCCCGATGGTGAAACGTTGTAATCCAACACGTTTCGAGGCTCGTACGGGCTGGAGCTAGGCGTTTGAGTTCTTCGCCGCTGGCCGCGGATTGGTCCGCCACGGCTGCGCTGCTAGCGTGCTGGATTTTGGATTACAATAACGGTATCGCGTTTGGCATCTACCATCGGGCGATACCACGCCCTCCTCCCCCCAGGCGACTGGCTACCAGCTATGGCGACGACCAGTAAGAAAAACGCTCCCAAGGATGAGTGGTTTTTCGAGATCGGCGATGGCCAAGTGTATGGACCTTTCACCTTCACCAAGCTGCAGAAGTGGGCCGAGAGCGGCGACCTGATGCCCACGCACCGGGTGCGCGAAGGAGATGAAGGCGAGTGGATCATTGCGGCCTACGTGCCGGGGCTAGAGCTGACGGTCGCCACGCCGCACGACAAGGCCCCCGCCACGCCGGAGAAGCAGGATTCGTTCAAGGCGTCGCTCGACTACATGAATCGCAAGCTCGGCCGGGCCAAAAAGGCCGAGACCGAGGCGCCCGCCGACGACGGAGCGAACTACGGCAATCCCTCGGCGCTGTGCGATGAGCTGCTCGAAACGGCTTTTGAGCGCCGAGCGTCTGACATCCACATCGACCCCGAAGAGCATATCTTGCTCGTGCAGTTCCGGGTCGACGGCGGGCTCGAAGCCTACAAGAAGTACCCCAAGCGTCTGCACGCCAGCATCATCGGTCGCATGAAGGTGCTCGCCAAGATGGACATTGCCGAGCGGCGAATGCCCCAGGACGGGCGGTTCACTTACGAGCTGGGACCCCACCGCCGCAAGGTCGACATCCGGGCCGCCTGCTTGCCCACGACCCACGGCGAGCGGCTCACCCTGCGTTTGCTGTCGATCGACACCGAAGCGCTCACACTCAACAAGCTCGGCATGGAGCCCGCCACGCACCGGCTCTTCGCCGATGCGGTTGGCATGAAGCAAGGGATGGTGCTGCTAACCGGGCCCACCGGCAGCGGCAAATCGACCACGCTCTACGCCGCCCTACGGCACCGCTTGGGTCATCACCCGGGGCGTGTGATCACGATCGAGGACCCGGTCGAGTTTGACATCGTCGGCGTCGCCCAGGTCGAGGTCGACACGGCCGACAAGGTCCGTTTCGACACCGCCCTGAGGAACATCCTGCGCAGCGACCCCGACGTGATCATGATCGGCGAGATCCGCGACTACGACTCGGCCGACATCGCCATCAAGGCGTCGCTCACTGGCCACCTGGTGCTCAGCTCGCTGCACACGAACTCGGCGGCGAGCGTGGTGACGCGGCTGGTGGACATGGGGGTGCCGCCGTACCTGGTGGCCTCAACGCTGCGGCTCTGCGTTGCCCAGCGGCTCGTGCGGCGGCTCTGCCAGCTCTGCCGCAAGCCGCACGAGATGAGCGAAGCCGAGGCGGCGGGCCTCGGCCGGCCGGAACTCACCGGGCAACTGGTGTACGAGCCGAAGGGCTGCGCGACTTGCCAGAACCGCGGCTACAAGGGCCGGCTGGGGCTGTTCGAGATGCTGCCGATCGACACGGAGTTCGGACGCATCATCGTGAACGGTTGCGACGAGATCGAGATCGTCGAGAAGATGCAGCAGCGAGGCATCACGCTGCTCGCCGACGACGCGGTGAACAAACTCACCGCGGGCCTCACGTCTTACGCCGAGGCGGTATCTCTGATGCACATGTGAGGCGGTTAACAGCCTTACTCGTGGCCAAATGTTTTTCAGTAGCGTGCGCCGCGGTCACGGCCGGCGTTTATTTCACGTTTGCCCACGAGGAGCAGGGCGTTTCACCTTTATTCAGTAATCGCTTTGGGACACTCGCGACATTCTGTAGGCAAGGGAACTGCCGTGTCGTGCCCGAAGCATTACGCCCTGCGGCCACTCTCTACCCACTCACCCACCAGCACAGCAGCGCCGTGAAGTACGCCGCGAAGTTGCCCACGGCGTAACCCATCAGCGCCATCAGGATGCTCGCCGGCACGAGGCTCTCCTGGTGGTGCGAGGCGACGACCGACGCCGAGGCCGCCCCGCCGATGTTCGCCGCGCTGGCGATCGCCGCGGTGTGCACGTCGACCCGCAGCAGCTTGGCGCCGAGCAGGCAGAACGCGCCGTGGATGAAGATCCACACCGCCGAGCCGATGAGAAACGGGACCGCTTGCGACGCCGCCCGGTCGATCTCCGCCATGGCGCCCATCCGCGCGACGAACAGGTAGACCAGCGCCATGCCAAGCTCGTGGCTGCCGGGGAGGCGACTGAGCGGCGTGAACGACAGGCCGATGCCGATCGTCGTGATCAAGAGGATCCGCCACGTCCCGGCGCTCAGGTAGGGCTGGAACTCGGGCAGCAGCGTGGCGATGAATTCCGCCGCCGCCATCGCCGCGAACGCGACACACAACAGCGACAGCAGGTCGGCCGTGCCGGGCGGGCGGGCTTCGACCCGCTCGGCCGCGATGGCGGCCTCCATCCGCTCGAGCCGCTCGGGCTCGACGCCCGAGAAGCGGGCGAACCGGTCGGCGAACTTCTTGGACCCGAGCAAGATCGGCAGCCAGATCACGTAGATCGTCGAGTCGCCGAGCACGGCGAGGCCGAACTCGGCGCCGCCCGCGTCGATCATCTCGCTCACTGCGGCCATGTTGCCTGTTCCGCCGATCCAGCTGCCGGCCAGCACGCCGAACGCCTTCCAGGCGTCGGGGCCGAGCCACGGTTTGACAAGCAGCAGGCCGATTGGCGCGCCGACCATCACGCCGAGTGTGCCGAAAAGCATGACGCCAACGCCACGCCCCAGCACGCGCACGGCGCCGCCGATGTTCACCTTCAGCAGCAACAGCACCAGCATCATCGGCAGCACGAGCCGGCTCATCTGGTCGTACACCGGTGAGGCGGTCGGCAGCACGCCGCTGTTCGACAGCACGACGGGCGTGAGGTAGATGAAGATCAGCGGCGGCAGGTAATGGAACAACCGCCACCCGGTCCGCCGCTCGAGCCAGAAGAAGAAGGCGCCGATGCCGCTAAGCGCCGCAAGGATGGCGGGGGGGCTGGAGACGGGAAGCCAATCCATAGGGACAAGTTCTCAGAGCGTGCTAGGGGCCAAGAGGACGCCATCGTAGCATGCGGCTACAAGAGGCAAGCAACGCCGAAGAAAGTTTCGCGCAAAGGCGCGAAGATGCAAGAAGACAATGGGTAGCCCAGGTTTTCAAACCTGGGTCACCGCAGGCGACAGCAAGCAACAGAGCAAACGCTGTGTCACGAACGGCGCACCGGCTAAGGGCGTCAGACGGCGGCTTCATGTGGCTTCGCCACCCAGGTTCAAGAACCTGGGCTACCCCGCTTGAGTGGCCTTTCAGCGTACCGCTGAAAAACGCCCACCATGCATAGCCTAATGACGCAGTGCAACCGCCGGGCTATCCAAACAAGAACCAAACCATCATCGCCAGCAGCGGCGGCCCCACGGCGAAAGCGAACAGCACGCCGCCCGGTTGGTTGATGAGCCGCTCAATCGGCGATCTCAGCGCCTGGAAGTCCTGCAGGTCGCGGGCCATCTCGCGCCACTTGCGCACGCGGGCTTCGAACCGCGCGATGGCGGCTTCGAGGTAGCTGTGGCCGTCGAACGTGGCGGCCTTGAGCTTCTTCACGCCGTTCAGCACGCGCGTGGCCTTGACCAGCTTGAAGCGTTTGAGCGCTTCCTCCGGGTGCTGGGCGGCGTCGCGGGCCGTCATGCCGATCTCCGGCTGGTAACGGAACTCGGACTCGACCTCCGCACGCCAGTTGAGCAACGCGATGATCTGGTGCGGCTCGAGGTTCGGCACGCTGTTCAGGGCGACCGTGTCGATGTCGTTGACCGTCTCGATACCGAACGACTCGAGCATCAGCGCGATGCCTGTGGGGCGGCCGTTCGGTTCACGCAGGTGCTCGCGGACAGCGTGTTCGCGGAGGTACTTGGTGCGCTGCTTGTCGCGGGCGGCGGTCTCGATCTCGCGGATGACCTCTTCGGCCTTCTCGCCCCCCGAGCGGTAGTGGTCGACCTCGGTGTCGAGGTCCGACACGGCTTCGAAAAAAGCCTTGCGCTTGGCGGCGTGGCCGGCGACAACCTGCTCGGCGCCACGCTCGAGCTCGACGGTCAGCTCGTCGAGCCGGTACATGTCCTCCTCGAGTCGGCGGCGCCGTGAGCGTCCCTCTTTCGAGGCGCCCAGATAGCCCGCGGCGGCGATCCCCGTGGCGGCGGCGCCAATGGCCACCGGCAGACCGAGGCCCGAGAGCAACGCGGCGCCGGCCGAGACGCACCACGCCGCCGCGGCCCAGTCGACGAGCGACCAACGGGGCGGCGACTTCGGTTTCTTGATCGCCGGCATCGGCGGCACGGCCAGACGCTTGGTCAAGAGGTCGGGGAACTCGATCGTCGACGCCCGCGCGACCGCCGCCTCGACCGCTTGCAGCCGCCCCGAGCCGGATGCCGAGCTGTCGCCCATCGAGTCGGACGACGTGAAGAACGACGGGCCGCCGAGCCCCTCGATACGGCACCAGGGACAGCCCATGCGGGGGTTGGCGAACAGGTGCGTCGAATCGACCTCACACGTCTGCGGCGAGCGGACCAGGGAGTCGAGTTCGTTGGTCCAATCGAGGGCCGAGGGTCGTGAGCCCGGCTCGCCGCGCAGGGCCGCTTCGAACATCGCCGCCAAACGGGGCGTGAGGTCGTCGAGCGTGAGCGAGGCGGGGGGCGGGTCGATGCGCGTGGCGTCGCGGTCCTTGGAGAAGGCGAACCGCCGCTCGGCGATCGCCTTTTCGATCGGCATGTCGCCGTCGCCCAGGTAGCGGCCGGCGAACGGGTGGCGACCGATGAACAGCAGGTGGAAGATCAAGATAGCCAGCCCGAACGCGTCGTGCTGCGGCTCGCGTCGCACGTCGCGCAGCCGCATCGACTGCAACTCGGGCGGCGTGAAGTGGGGCGTGCCGACCGGGCAGGAGAAGAGCTTGCCCGAGGTCTCGATCTGGAACGAGTCGCAGTCGATAAACTGTACGCGCATCTGGTCGTCGACCAGCAGGTTGCCCTGGTTCACGTCGCCGATCACCATGCCGGCGCTGTGCATCGTGGCGAAGGCGGCGGCCGTGTTGCGGGCGGCCAGGGTGAGGTGGCGCCAGTGGGCGCCGGGGAAGTGCATCCGCCGGCTCGTGACGCCGTACAATTCGTGCAGCTCGCGGCTCTTGCCGACCAGCGGCAGCAGCAGCCCGAAGGGCTTGCCCGTCATCGAGTGGACCAAGAGCGACTTGGGCCAGGCCGAAACGGCCGTGAGTTGCTCGTTGCGCATCGCGACCATCGCCCGCAGCTTGTCGGCGTGCGACTCTTCGAGCGGGGTCTTGTGGTAGACCTTGGCCACGAGGCGCGGGGCGCCCGTGACGGCGTAAACGCGTCCCTCGCCGCCGCTGCCGATGACGTCGCCGAGTTCGACCCGGCGTCCCGCCTCGTCAGCCAGCGACAACCTGGGCTGCGAGGACGAGGGTTTTATCGTCATCAGATCGGACTCGAACGGATTCGGAATCGAGGAACTTGCTGAGCTCCGTCTCAAGAGCCAGCGGCTCGGCGGTGGAGCGGATCGCGTTGAACAAGGGTTGGAAGAACGGGGCGTGGGGCGTCTGGCCCTCGAACGACAGGGCGATTCGCTCGATGCCGTCCGTCAGCAGGGCGACCTCGGTGAAGGGACGCTCGATCGAGATAAACTCGAGGTGGTCGGCGTAGTCGTCCGCGGTCAGGAAGTTGGTCGAGTTGGCGTACTCACCCGATTGCGGCCAGAACACGACGCCCTGCACCCCGCCGCTGCTGAGCACGATGGCGCCGTCGCCGATCTGGAAAAAGACCGCCCGGTCGGCCGACAGCAACGCCGCGCAGAGCGTGGTCGCCAGCTCGCGCGAGGCGCACTCGCGGCGATCGGCCTCTTCGAACAGGCGGGCGCGGATGAGCTCGCACCAGTCGAGCACCATCTGGCGGTCGAGACTATTCAGTGCGGGGTCCGCTTCGAACAACTCCTCGGACTTCTCGGCTACGGTGTCGCAAGCGATCGACGAGCCGAGGTCGCTGTGCTTGGCGCTGCCGGCGCCGTCGGCCACGCAGGCGACGAGCGTGGCGCCGTCGCCCAAGACTCGAACAGCCTTGCTGTCTTGGCACGGTTCGTTCTTGGCGGCGTGCGATTGCCCCTGCACACTCTGTCCGATGCTTTGCCACATGGGCGGTTGCTGTTCCACACGGGGGGAGATTTCGCGCCCTTTCGACCAGGGCGGTGCGAGAGCCGGGGCGCGTTAGATCTGGGCCCAGCCCGAGGGCCCACTCGTGGGGTCTTCGAGCGGCACCTCGTCGCCCGGCGACGACCGCGAGACCGCCTGCTGCGAGTTCGAGAGCCAGCTGAACAGCTCGCGGAACTTCAGCCCGTCGAGCCACAGCGGCTTGCGCACGCAGATCTCGCCGAGGATCTCCATGTTGGCGCCCTCCACGCCCACGGCGAAGAAGCAGAACGCCTTGGTCTGCTCGCCGGTGTGGACGCGCGACACGATCGGCTTCCAGTGGTCGTTCGGCTCGCCGTCGGTGATCATGAAGATCCACGGGCGGTAGTAACCGATGCCGTTCTCACGGTAGGCGTTCTTGCGCTCTTCGATCATGTCGAGCGCCGTGCGGATGCCCTGCCCCATCGGCGTGCCGCCGCGCGGCTGGAGCGTGGGGGGATCGAAGTTCGCCGCCGTGGTGAACTCGGTCTTGCGTTCGACGTGGCCCCCGAACGTGACGATCGCCACCTCCACCCGCTTCGACGCCAGCGGGTCGGCCAGCAGCTCGTCGCGGTAGGCGGCCAGGCCGGAGTTCAGCTCGTTGATCGGCGGGCCCTGCATGGAGGTCGACGTGTCCACCAGCAGCACACACGGAACGCGCGGCTCGGGGTTCTCGGCGAACTCGACCGCGCTGAACACGCTGTCGGCTGAAACTTGGTCCATACTCCACGGCCTACTGATGATGAACTAGCGAGTGCGAGAATCGGAATATGCACACAGTATAATCAGCGCGCAAGCGTATTTTAACTGGCTTTTTGACCGCGGGTCCGAAGCCGCCTTGAGCGGTTGCTTTCGGAGTGGTTTTCTCACCAGGACTCGACTAAACCGGGGGCGATCGGTTCCTCCGATCCATCTCTGCACGAGCCGCACGCCGAGCCGCTAGGCGGTTTATCCCCGCCGGCTATTCGTCTGCAAAGCGCTGACTTTGGGTCCCCTCTAGAAAAAAACGACTCCCACGAACTCTGGTGGGGTTAGGAGGTTTGGCCGGAGTCTGGGCCCGCGCGGAGCAGAAAGACGCCCGCGTCTCGCTCGCTTTCACCTCCGTCGCAAACGATTCTCGCTACGCACGTAACGGAGAAGATCTCGTGAATCCGTCAAACGCCGTTCGCCCCGTTCGCTGCGGGATACTGCTCTTGGGGCTGAGCGCCTGCCTGGTTGCGAGACCCGCGATATCGCAGAGGCTTCAGCCGACTCACGATGACCTGACTTACGCAACCGCCCCGACCGACAGCGGCGCGGACAAGGACCTGCGTCTCGACCTTTGGCTGCCTCAGGTCTCGGCCGACAAGAGCCCGCTGGTGCTCTGGATCCATGGCGGCGGCTGGTCCGGCGGCTCTCACGACAACCCGCCGGCCGGGCTGACCCAACTGCTGCAGCGCGGCTTCGCGGTCGCCTCGGTGGAGTATCGGCTGAGCGGCGAAGCGATCGCGCCGGCGCAGATTCACGATGTCAAAGGCGCTGTCCGCTACTTGCGCGCCAACGCTGCGCAGTACCACCTCGACCCGAACCGCTTTGCCGCATGGGGGAGTTCGGCCGGCGGCCACTTGGCGGCCTTGCTCGCCACCTCCGGCGACATCGATGCGGCTGAGGGAGACATTGGGGGCAACCTTGACCAATCAAGCGCTGTCCAGGCAGCGGTCGATTACTTTGGACCGACGCACCTGCTGACCATGGAACTCGACGACCGCGACCCTCCGGGCAGCGTCATCGATCACGACGCGCCGAACTCGCCCGAATCACGATTGATCGGTTACGACGGCCCCGGGGAGGGGATCGGCGACCTGAGGGCGAATATTGGCAGCCTCGTCGCCCCGTACCCCGAGAAGGCCCGCTTGACGCACTTGATGAGTCCCTTGGCGCACGTTTCGTCGGACGACGCGCCGATCTATATCGCCCACGGCGACCTCGACACGAGCGTGCCGATCTTGCAGAGCATGCGGCTTGCGGCGGCGTTAGATTCGGCGGGGGTGGAGAACGTGTTCCGCCGAGTCGAAGGCGCCGGCCACGGTTTCGGAACCCAGTCTCCGATAGTCAACAGCGAGGCGATCGACTTCCTGGCATCGCGATTGTTAGCGGCGCCGGAGCCCCTGTCGGCTGCACTTGTGATGCTCGGCTGCAGCGGCCTAGGCGTGGCGAGAAGCCGAGCCGCTTAGAGCGGTATTCGAATTGGTGTGGACGAGGGGGGAAGCGATTGGCGGCGTGGCTAGGAAGCCGAAGCAGGCAATGCGGTGCATTGTCGATGCAGGCTGACGAAGCCATGACGCCGATCGCGAGCCGAGCGTCTACACCTATGAGCAAACCGCTCTAGCTCTGCTGGCCGTGCTCGGTTAGCTTGCGCTTAAGGGTCGTGCGGTGCAGCCCAAGCGCCCGGGCGGCCGGGGCGCACTCGTTGTCGTATTTCGCCATCGCTCTGGCTAGCAGCGGCCCCTCGACCTCACCGAGCAGCCGGCTGTAAACCGTGCCGAACGCCTCCGGGTCGTCGAGCAACTCCTCGGCCCTTCGCACCGAGACGTCGGAGAGGCGCGCGTCTGCGGTCTCGGCTTCCGCGGCGCCCAACCACGGCTGCGGAGCCGGCAGGTGCTCCGGCAGAATCGTCCCGCTGCGGGCCAACACCTGGGCGTGCTCGATCGCGTTGCGCAGCTCACGCACGTTGCCGCGCCACGGCCTCCGCTTCAGCTCGGCGAGGGTCTCGCTTGCCAGGGCGATCGGTTTCTCAGACGACTCCGACAGCGACAAAAAGTGCTGGGCGAGCAAAGGGATGTCGTCCGCTCGCTCGCGGAGCGGGGGGATCGCGATTTGGAAAGCGCTGATGCGGAAGTAGAGGTCGTGCCGGAACTCGCCCGCCTGGACTTGCGACAGCAGGTCTTGGTGCGTGGCCGTGATCACCCGAAAACGCGCCGGGGTCGTGCGGTCGGCGCCCACGGGCAGCACCTCGCCCTCTTCGATCGCGCGCAGCAGCTTCACCTGCAGCGGCATCGGGATGTCGCCCGCCTCGTCGAGGAACAGTGTGCCGCCGTGGGCACGAGCGAGCAGACCCGCGCGCGTGCGACTCGCCCCCGTGAACGAGCCGTCGACGTGGCCAAACAGCTCCGACTCGGCGACCGTGGGGCTCAGCGCCGCCACGTTGACCGCCACGAACGGGGCGGAGCTATTGGCGCTGTGGCGGTGAACGGCGCGGGCGGCCAATTCTTTGCCAACACCGCTCTCGCCCTGCAGCATCACGTTGGCCCGGGCAGAGGCGGCCAGCGCGATCTGCTTGAACAACGCTTGCATCTCAGCCGTGTCGCCGATCATCTCACCGTGGAGGCTCGGCGCCGGCGTCGCGGCCGACGGCGGCTCGCTACGCAACGCCCGAGTGATCGCCGAACGCACCTCGGCAAGATCGAACGGCTTGAGGAGGTACTCGAACGCCCCCCCCTGCACCGCGGCGACCGCGGTCTTCATGTCGCCGAACGCCGTCATGACAATAATCGGGGCCTCGAAAGCGAGCGCCTTCATCCGCTCCATCGCGGTGAGCCCATCGACGCCGGGCAGTCGCACGTCGAGCAGCACCAGGTCGGGCGGCAAAGCCTTCACGACCCGCAGGCCCTCCTCGGCCGAGGGGGCGGTCGTCACCGAGTGCCCCAGGCCCTCGCAAAGACGCTTGAGGCCCCAGCAGATCGATTGTTCGTCGTCGATGACCAACACGTTAGCCATGTGCGGCGGCTCCGGAGGGATGCGTAGGAAGGCGGAGGACGAACTGCGTCTCGCCCGCTTGGTTGTCGTCGGACCGACGACGCCAGTCGATCGTCCCCCCACACGATTCTACCGTGCGACGCGTCACGGCGAGACCCAGCCCGATGCCTTCGGGCTTGTCGGTCACAAAAGGGTCAAACAAAGAGTCGGACACTTCGGGGCTGGGGCCCTCGCCCGAATCGGCCACGAGCAGCTCGGCGCCGCGGGCGTTCGCCGTGAGTTCGATGCGTACGTAAGCGCCCGCGTGGGGCAAAGCTTCGGCCGCTCGCGCGGCGTGGCGCCGGGCGGCTTCCATGGCGTTGAGCAACAGGTTCATCACCGCCTGGCTCAGTTGCTGCGGATCGGCTTCGACCAAAATGGGGGAGTCCGGCGCACGCCAGTCGAGGGCCACCCCGGCGTGTTCGGCAGACGGCGTGGCCAACAACACCAGCCCTTCGACGAGCTCGACCAAGTCGAATTCCTGATCGCCGGGCGAGTCGTCCTCCTTGCCGAGCCTGAGCAGCTGCTGCAGCCGGTTCTCCATCAGCAGCAACTGCCGGCGGGCCACTTCGAGCGTGTCGTCGTCGGGGCCCGCGGCGGGACACGCCTCGGTGTGCAGGTCGACCGCCATCCGGCATCCGGTCGCCGCGTTGCGGATCTCGTGGGCCAAGCCCGCGCCGAGGGTCGAGAGCGTCCGCATCCGCTCGGCGCCGCGTACTTGTTGCTCGTACTCGGCGAGACGCCGCGCTGTTTGGTTGACCGCCAAGGCCAAACGGCGGGTTTCGTCGTCGGTCGTGGGGGGCTCCAACTCAGAAAAGTCGCCGCCCGCCAGTCGAGAGACCTCGGCGCCCAGGCGCCCTAGAGCACGGCTGATGCGCGACGCCACCAAGTGTGTCACAAGCATCACGGCGGCGATGGTCGCCCCACCTACCACGAGCGGCGGGAGGAAAAGCGAACGCCACGCGGCGTTGTACTCGTCGCGTGGAAAGAAGACATGCAAAACGCGCGGCGCGCGGACGGCCGAGGGCCGAGTGAGCCGCATCGAAGAGTGGTAATACCGGCGATCGGCGACCGTGACCATCTTTCCGAGCACGACCCGATCGGCCCCGGTGGCCGGCGGCGCGGTCGGTTGCGAGGGGGGGCTGAGCCCCTCGCCGCTCGAAGCGACCCGGTTGCCCGACTCGTCGAGCAGCAGGTATTCGGCGCCCGAGAGGCCTCGCATCTGCCGCAGCACCGCGTCGGTCAGCGGGAAGCGGCTCGCGTCGAGCACCGCCGCCACGCCACGCAATTGGTGCTCCACTCGGTCGCGGGTGCGCGACGTGGCGAGCCACGCATTGACCACCGCCACGGCGGCAAGGCTTGCTACGGCCACAGCCACGAGTGGGAACAAAAACTGATTTCGGATCGGCAGTCGCACGGGGCGTCTCGGCATGGCACAAGCGGTGGGAGCGCCGCATTGCGCGGCGCGAGTGTCGCGCCGTGCGACAGGTGTCGGCGCTATCTAACGCCGCGCTCTCGCGTTTTGGCCCCCTAATATTCGCCCCGTGATTATAACCGGCGTGAGAGGGATCAGCATGGTACGCCAAATGCTTGTTGCACCGGCGCTTCGCCCGAAAGGAACAAGCCGCCGGGCGAGGGCTCGCTCGGGCGTCAACAATCGTGGAACAGAGGAACCGAGGCATGAAGTACAGATCAGGCCACAACGCCGCTGGGGCGTTCACGCTCGTCGAGCTATTAGTCGTGATCGCGATTATCGGCATTCTGGTGGCGCTCCTGCTGCCGGCGGTGCAATCCGCCCGCGAAGCGGCGCGTCGGAACCAGTGCAAGAACAACCTCAAACAGCTCGCCCTGGGAATCCATAACTACGAGGGCTCGTTCCGCGAATTGCCACCCAGCGCCAACGTCGACTTGTCTGTCACTTCGACCGGCAACAACGGCTCTTGGGGCGTGCATGGCCGCATTCTGGACTACCTCGAAGAGTCTTCGCTCAGCCAACTCGTCAACCTCGAAGAGGCGTGGGACTTCCAACAACCGATCAGCGGGTTGCGGATCTCGACGTTCCAGTGCCCCAGCGACTCGCGCGCTCTGGAGGTTCGCGACCCTGGCAAAGACAAGGTATTGCTCTACGCGACGAACTACACCTTCAACATGGGGGTGTGGTTCGTGTACGACCCCAGCACCGACGAGGGGGGACAGGGGGTGTTTTTCCCCAACAGCAACCTACGCCTCGCCGAGGTGGTCGACGGAACCAGCAAGACGCTGCTCGCCGCCGAGGTGAAGGCCTGGACGCCATACACACGCAACGGCGGGCCCTCGCAAACCGACGTCCCGGAGAACGCCGAACAGGCGGCGGCGATCGTCGCCTCGGGGCCCGAAGAGAAAACGACCGGCCACACCGAATGGCCCGACGGACGCGTTCACCACACCGGCTTCACGGCGGCGATGACCCCCAACACCGCGGTGTGGTACGAGAACAGCAGCGGCGATACCGTCGACGCCGATTACAACTCGTGGCAAGAAGGCCGCAACGGATCGGCCGGCGCCCCGACTTACGCGATCATCACGTCGCGGAGCTGGCACCCAGGAATCGTGCAAGCCTCGATGGTCGACGGATCGGTGCAAACGATCTCCGACAACGTGGAGCTCGATGTGTGGCGAGCGATGGCTACTCGCAACGGCGAAGAAGTCTTCAACGCCAATTTCTAGCCGCTGCGGCCTGTAGGCCTAACCGCTTGAGCCGCAGTCGCTTGAGCCTAAGCAGCCACAAACAGTTCGGCGCCAGTTGAGAAATCACCGAGAAGAAAGTGACCCCGGCTGGATTCGAACCAGCAACCTTCGGCTTCGGAGGCCGACGCTCTATCCAGTTGAGCTACGGGGCCGCACAAACGGGGCTCGGACAAGCCCCTCATCGTCCGACCGTGGCGCCTCGCTAGAGCCTTGATGGCAAACGAGGCGCCGTCTACGCGGCCAAGACGAGCCGCGCGAAGGGCGTCAGCCTAACGCCGCCTCGGTCGCTACGCAACGCGTAGCGACCGAGGTTTTTTTACGCACAACCACGACCGGCCGATCGCCGCCGTGTGTGAGCCGCGTCTCTGCCACGCCGTGCGGGAAAGCACTTTACAACGCTCTTCGTACTCGTCGGTCGCCGGAAACTGGGTGATAACACCCAGCTTCCGGCCGGCGAAGTCCGCTAAACAGCACACGAAGCGGGCACTTTAGACATTAAAAATTGTCTAATCCTCCCTTGACGGTGAGTCCGTAGCTGATAATTTCTGTATTGAGACTCCGTATCAGGAGTGACGAGCCGATACAATCGACGTGAGATGAGCAACAAGCTTTGCTGGACTGATCGGCACGCCCCCCACCTTTGACTTCCCACCTTGCACCCACTGCAGAACGCCGCCCCCCCGTAGGGATGGCATGGAGAACGCTAATTACGATGCGCACCGTGACCGCTTTGATGACCGCCGCCATGTTGCTCACGACCGCCGGCCTCCATGCCGCCGACGTGACGATCACCGAGAACTTTGAGACCGACGCGGCCAGCTGGGAAAACCCGACGTTCTCTCCTCTCACCCACGTGCCGGCAGCGGGCCCTTCAGCGGACGGCTACGTGTCGACCGACTACGCGTTCGGCGATCTGCCCGATGGCGCCTTCGGCTTGGTGCTCTTCCGGGGCGAATCCTTCAACGGCGCCAGCGACGGTGAATTTGCCGGCAACTACATCGCCGATGGCGTCAAGCAGTTCAAGGCCTTGGTCCGCCACAACGCACCGCTCCCGCTGGTTTACAACGTCCGCTTCGCCAGCCCGTTCAACTTCCCGGGCTCCTCCGCCATTTTGCTGCCGCCCGTGATGCCGAACACCTGGACCGAGCTCGAAGTCAGCATCCGCCCGGGCAACAGCGAGTTTGTCACGTTCGAAGGAACCAACTTCAACACGGTGTTTTCTGACATCGGCAACTTGCAGATCGGCGTGAGCGTCCCCGCCGCGTTCGCAGACAGCCCGACGCCTTTCACTTACGATCTCGATTTCGTGTCGATCTCGACCGTCCCCGAGCCCGCCACGGTGGGCCTTGTGATGCTGGCCCTGGCTGGCTTGGTTGGACGTCGTTCACGGAAGTGATTCCTCACCCACTAACGGATTAGGCAGACGGCCCGCCGGCCGTTCATTGAGAGAAGATGGCCTCGATTCGGCATATTGCAGCCTTGTTTGTGTTGTCGCTGGCGGTTGAGCCAGGCGTTCTGTGGGGCGACACGGCTTCTTGGAGCCAGCCCGCCCTCGACACCGCGATCTACGGTCCGCTCGGCTCGCCCGGTTCGCGACCGCTGGGATCGTCGTTCGCCAATCAGTTCATGGTTTCCGAGGGGGCGTTCGTCGAGGGGGACCAGATCAACTCGGCGCGGCTGGGGCAGATCATGGCGGCGTTCGACACGTCCGAGGAGATCCCTACCGGGCTGCCGGCAAACCAGTACCAGATCGAGTCGCTCACGTTCACGGCGAGACTGTTCCCGGCGGGCGACGACCCGATGCTCTACGAGCCCAACCACGTGTCGATCGACGACTACCTGAGCGATTTTATCAACGGCGGCGTCGACGGGCGCCAGCCGATCGAGCTGTTCGGCGCGGGGCTGCGGGAATACGACGCCCTCGCTTTGGGCGAGAACAACAGCGGGGCTTTGTTCAGCGAGGCCACGGCGCCCTTCAGCGCCGAGGACGGCGGCTACGCGATCTACCCGGTGGTGGGCGACCCGACCACCGGCGAGTTGGTCGACGTGTCGAACAGCCCCTCGGGCGGATTCAGCGCCACCGAGCCCGACAACCACACCGAGGCGTTCGACGCCGTGCCGTGGGCCGTTGGTCAGACGAGCCTCAGCCCGGGCGCGGTGGTGCCGTCGAACACCACGTTCTCGTTCGAGATCGATCTCGGACAGCCGGGCGTGGTGGACTACTTGCAATCGGGTCTCGCGCAAGGAGCGTTGGGGTTCTTCGTCTCGTCCCTTCACCAAACCACCCAGTCGCAAGACGGCGTGTTCGCACGCTGGTTCATGAAGGAAGGCTCGCAGTTTCCCGGTTTCGAGGCGGCGTCGTTGTCGATCGCCTACGACATCGTGGAGAGCTTCCCGCCAGGCGACTACGACCGCAACGGCTTTGTGGACATGAACGACTATGATGCGTGGGTCGAAGCCTTCGGGGACCTCGTGGCCACCGCGGGCGACGGCGCCGACGGCAACGCCGACGGCGTGGTCGACGCGGCCGACTTCACCTTGTGGCGTGACAACCTGCCGCCCGCTGTGGCGCCCGCTATGAGTGTTCCCGAGCCGGCGTCGTTGGGCTTGCTGGCGGGAGCTCTGGTCCTGATGGGTGCTTCGCGCAGCCGCAGCCGTGTTCGAGCAGCGCGGCCTGCTGGCCGACCGACCGGTTTCACGCTCGTGGAGCTCCTGGTCGTGATCGCGATCATCGGCATCCTGGTGTCGCTGCTGCTGCCGGCCGTGCAGTCGGCCCGCGAGGCGGCCCGCCGCTGCAGCTGCCGCAACAACATCCGCCAGATCGGCCTGGCCTCGCTCAACTACCACGACGTCAACCGCCACCTTCCCCCGCCTAAAGTCTCCGATCAAGGCCACTACCGCGAACGGCTGGGGGGCGCCTTGGTGCTGCTGCTGCCCTACTTGGAAG
Organism: Pseudobythopirellula maris; assembly: GCF_007859945.1. Classification (GTDB taxonomy): domain Bacteria; phylum Planctomycetota; class Planctomycetia; order Pirellulales; family Lacipirellulaceae; genus Pseudobythopirellula; species Pseudobythopirellula maris. The sequence continues at coordinate 314,840 of NZ_SJPQ01000001.1, forward strand.
AGGGGAATCTGTTCGCCGGTTACGACCTGACGAAGACGATCAGCGACCCATCGAACACGCCGGTCACGACTTCGACGATCTCGGCCTACCTCTGCCCGTCGATGCGTTTGCCGACCAAAACTCCCGACTCGGGCGAGCGTCCCCTGGGACCGGGCAGCTACCTGATCTCGGTGCAGACCGACATCTACAATTTCTTTGAGTACTCTGTCGGCGAAACCGTCAACGATGGCGCCTTCGATCACCTCCCCAAGTCGGGCCGCTACGACTTGGACCTGGCGAAGATCACCGACGGCACGTCAAAGACGCTGCTGGCGGGCGAGATCAACTACGCCTACGAGCCGTACGAATCGGCGCCGGGGCTTACGCCGGCCAAGGCCGGCACGTTGTATACCTTCGCCTGGGCGGAGGGCTATCCGAATCTCGCCTGGGGGCAGATGGCCACGCTAGCCCCGCAGTACTCGGACGTCGACTTGTTCAACAACTCCCAGCTCAGCGAAGAAGAATACAAATCCGTCTCCTCCCAAGCCACTCGCACCTACCGCAGCGATCATCCCGGCGGGGTCAATTTCGTGTTCCTGGACGGCTCGGTGCGGTTCCTCCGCGACGGAATCGACCTCGAAACGCGTAAAGCGCTCGTCACTCGCAACGGTGGCGAAGTGGTCGCCGATAGCTATTAGTCTCTTGCACCCAGGCTCACCACCCAGGCTATCTCCCATTCTCCCGCTGCGTCGCTCGTTATGCACGGCGGCGCCAGTGGTTACGCAAGGATTTTTCACGTGAAGACCCGATTCGTTAGCTCACTGGTTTGCTCGCTGGCCGTCCTCCTGCTGCTGGCCGCCCCCGCCTGGGCCCATTTCGCCTGGCTCGCCACCGACGACGAGGGCCGCGCCTTGCTGTTCTTCAACGAGAGCCCCGCCGAGCGCGACTACCACCTGCCCGAGAGCGTGGCCGAGGCCGAGGTCTTCGCCACGGTCGATGGCGCCGGGCCGGCGCGCGTCGAGCTGAGCGAGGTGGACGAAGAGGGCTTTGTCGGCTGCCGATCGGCCGAGCCGCTCGCCGCCGGCGCCACGCTGTCGACCGACTTCGTGTACGGCAACTACCACGGCACGCTGCTGACCTACTCCGCCCGCTACGCCGCCACGGCCGAGGGCCTGGCTTCCTCGACGAGCGAAGAGGGCCTCTCCGCCACGGCGGTGATGTCCGACGGCAAGCTCCGCGTGGCGGTCCGCTGGAACGGCCAGCCGCTGCCCGAGAGCACCGTGACGCTGCTCGCCGCCGGCGCTGAGCCTGTGGAAGCGACAACCAACATTGACGGCGCCGCCGAGTTCGACCCGCCGGCCGAGGGCCTGTGCGGCGTGCTGATCGGCCACACCGACGACGACGCCAAGGGCGAGATCGACGGCGAGGAGTACACCAGCGCCTCGAACTTCCTCACGCTCACCTTCAGCAAGGGCGAGACCAAACAAGAATCGTCGGACGATGCTTCGCCCGACGAAGAGGACGAGGCGTCGTTCTTGCCCGAGCTGCCCGAGGCGGTCTCGAGCTTCGGCGCCGCGGTGGCGGACGGCTGGGTCTACGTCTACAGCGGCCACACCGGCACGGCCCACGACCACTCGCGGGCGAACCTGTCGACGCGATTTGTTCGCACCCGCGTGGGCGGCGATCTCGACTCGTGGGAGGAGCTGCCGATGGGCCTCCCGCTGCAAGGACTGCCGTTGGTGTCCCACGGCGGCAAGCTCTACCGCGTCGGCGGGCTGCTCGCGCACAACCTGCTCGACGAAGACGAAGACCTGCACTCGCAGGCGGCCTTCAGCGAGTACGACCCCGAGACGCGTCGCTGGACCGACCTCGAGCCGCTGCCGCTGGCCCGCTCTTCGCACGACGCCGTGGTGATCGGCGACAAGCTCTACGCCGTCGGCGGTTGGACGCTCCAGGGCGACGAGGGAAGCGAGTGGATCGACAAGGTCCACGTCTACGACTTCGCCGACCCCGGCGCCGGTTGGACGGCGATCGACCAGCCGTTCGAGCGTCGCGCCTTGGCCGCGGGCGAGTGGAACGGCAAGCTGCTGGCGATCGGCGGCATGGAGTCGAGCCACGGCATCTCGCAAGAGGTCAACTGCTACGACCCCGCTAGCGGCGAGTGGACCACGCTGGCCGACTTCCCCGGCGAGGGGATGAGCGGCTTCGGCGTGTCGGCCTGGAACCACGGCGGCAAGCTCTACGCCAGCGGCTTCGAAGGCGTGCTCTACCAGCTCTCGGATGACGGCGCCGAGTGGACCAACGCCGGCGAGCTAGCCACGCCGCGATTCTTCCACCGCCTGGCGCCGGGCGCCGGCAAGCAGATGCTCGTGATCGGCGGCGCGTCGGCCGAGAAGGGCCACCTGGCGAGCGCTGAAGCGCTGAGCCTTTGAGACCATGAAGCAGCGGTTAGCCTCGACAAAAACCTCCCCGCCCTGGAGTAGATCACACCCCGAAGCGATCGTCTCCCACCGTTCGCACCAACTCGGGTGCCGCTTCCTCCTCGCCCTTGTCTTGGACGGAGCCTCTTAGCAGCTCGGCGACTTCACGCACGGCGGGGGGCGCCGCGTCGTAGAGCAGCAGCAGGCCCGCGTCTGAGGCGGTCGCCGGCGCCGGCGTTTGGGGCGGCGCCTCGTAGGCGGCTTCGCTGAACGATGAATCGCTCAACAGGGCGAACACGGCTTGCCGTGCGCGCGTATCGACGGCCTGCGACGCGGCGTCCATGGGAGACGAGTTGGCGGCGGCGAGCGACACGACCGGCGCGATCGCCGCCACGCCGTAGAGCGTGGTCGTGTCGCCGAGTCGGTCCCGCCACACGGTGAAGTCGGCGGCGTCGACGACGCCGTTGTGGTTGCCGTCGGCGCCGAAGCCGGGGGCCGCCACCGCATCGCCGAAGGCGGCGACCCACGCCTGGTAGTCGTCCGTGTCGACGACGCCGCTGGCGTCGTAGTCGCCGGCGATCGGCAGGCCCGCGTCGCCCGGCGAGCCGAAGGGGTAGATGCTCGCGCGCCAGTTGCTCGGGTCGCTCGCGTCGCCTAGCGGGTCGACGATCTCGAGCGACGGCCCGTCGCCGTCGGGCGTGGTCGGCCATGGGGCGTCGTCGCTGTAGCTGAAGGTGTGGAGGAGCTGACCCGTGGGCCCGAGGAGCGTGACCGTTTCGCCGCCGTTGCTGAGGTTACGGTCGCCGAAGCCGGTCGGGGCGAGGTTGATCCCCGCGCCGTAAACCGACTCGAAGGCGGCCGTGTTGCGGGCCACGACGATCCGCTCGCCGGCGCCGAGCGTGAGGCCGTCGTCCAGCGAGTAAGCCTCGCTGGCGAAGCCGGCGATCTGCACGCCGTCGAGGCTCACCGGCGCCGCGCCAATGTTGAGGATTTCGAGGTACTCGAGGTCCTCGTCGTCCGGGATCCCTTCGAAATCGGCGGGGTGGTACTGCAACTCGACGACGCGCAGCGCGGCGGGGTCGCCCATTTCGGCGGAGGTGAACTCGGCCTCATTGAGCGCAGACCACTCGCCGTTGTCGAGCACGCGAGCGCGGACCGTCGTGCCCGGAGCGACTGCGATCAGGCCGCCCTGGTGTAGTATCGCGTTCGGGTTGATCTCGCCGCCGATCTGGCGGGGATCGGAGCCGTCGAGGGTGTACCACACCTGGCCGGTGGGTGCGGAAACAGAGAGCTCAAAGCCGGGAGCAATCGGCCCGCCGTGCTGGCTGAACACCGGCGCCACGGCGTCCGGGTACAGCCCGTAAGCCTTGAATTCGTTCATCACGTAGCCGCCGCGATTCGGCAGGTACTCGTTGAGGATCCAGTCACGCTCGGCGAGCCAGTCGCCCTGGGTCAGCGGTGTGCTGTGTATGATGTCGCCCCAACGGGCAGACTCGCCGACGACGGCGAGCTCGACCTTATCCGCCAATTGCTGGTATCGCTCGATGAGTTTGTCGGGAGTGAGCAAGCCGTCGTTGAAGAAAAACTTGTGCACGTGGTCAGCGAATGCGATGCGGTATTCGGGGTTGGCCTGCAAGTTCTGGTGGGGCTGGCCCGCACTCGTGAAGGGCTGATTGAGCGTCACCGCATCCAGTGGAGAGCGGTAGCGATCATTGCCCATCGTGTTTTCGAAGTCCCAGTTAAAGAACTCGAAGCCGGTGGTGGTAGCGTCGATGCGGTCCCGGCCGGCCCACCAGTTCTTGAAGGGCCAATCCGCGTTTCCGCCCCACACATTGATGGCGATGTAGTCGATGTAGCTCTCAACGTTCAGCAGGGGCGCCACCCCGCTGGGCTCGCCGTCCGGCCCTAGCCCCTGAAGTTCTAGGTAGGCTTGGAGAGAAGAACCGGCTGCTTCCGTTTTGTCTCGCATTGCGACCCAGGCGAGGTGATCGCCCTCCGACACCTCATCGGCATGCATCGAGTCCCAGTTCTCCGGTTCGCCGCCGAAGTACTCGGCGGCGAACGCGGCGTCGGGGCGTTCGGTCGGGTTGTACAAACCCCAATAGACTCCATTGATGTAGAGGTGGGCGAAATCGCCATGCGCACTAGGCCGTCCCGCCGCGTTCTGCAGGCTGCGCCCGAACTCGTCGCGGGTGAACTGCTCCGTGTAGCGAGCGCTGCCCCACGAGTAGCCATCGTTGCCGCCCGCCCGCAGCACGAGGGTGTTGTAGGAATCGGTCGCGTCATCGAAGAGTGGGTACTGAAGCTCAGCGGCGCCATACTCGCTCTTGAATAACAGGCGGAAAGATCGCTTCTCGGATCTGCGGAAGTATCCGCCCTGGATGCGAAGGCCCGCGTTCTCTTGAAACTCCTGGTACCCATCGGCCGTGATCCACTCGACCGACGCGGGCCGCTCCCATCCAGGGCCTCGCCCGGAGGGGTTGTCATAGATGCCAGAGTCGCCAAACAGGTCGTCGATATCCGCCACAATCGAGATCGAGGGAATCGACAGCAGTCCCTCCTCGAGCAGAGCCGCGTACTGGCCGCCGTAGTTGTCGCCACCGATCGGGACGCCGTCTTCATCGAATTGGCCGACCACTTCGGAGTCGAGTCCGTAGAGTTCCGCCTCGTAGCCCTCTCGACCCGGAAATCCGGCCTCGTACGCCGCCGTCCCGTCCTGACGCAAGACATCATGCATGAATAGGTAAGTCTGGGTGTCGACGTTTGTCGCCAAGTAGTCGATCTTGGTAGCGACCGCGCGGAGCACCGTCGTCTGATCGATTGTCAGGGCGCCGCTGTACAGTGTGCCGTTCATCGGACCGGGGGCCGAGCCATCGGTTGTGTAGTAGATCGACGCCAGGGGCGTGTCGCTGCTGATCTCCACCTCGAACGGTGCGTCGTAGAAGCCGCGGTCGACGCTGAACCGGGTGTCCCCGACCACGCCCATCAGGCCCGCGCCGTTCGGGCCGCCGGGGGTGGGAGCGTCGAAGTACCGCGGCTCGCCATCGCTGGCCAGTCCGTAGGAGACATCGGGAAACTGCTCAGGGAACTCGGGAGCGAACTGGTGGACGAGCGTAACGGCGAGCGTTGTGGGGTCTTCGTAGACGAGGGCTAGCTCTTCGCCCCCGGAGCTGAGCTTGAAGTTCGTGTGGTAGTACCCGCCGCCGTCCTGCTTATCGACGATCGGGATTCCCTCGTAATCGACCGGCGCCGACGCGAACACGACCAGGTAGCCACCCGCTGGCAGCACAACGGCGGGCAACGCCCACTTCGTCGGGTCGCCGAGATCGTCTGTCAGGTAGTGGTTGCTAAGCTCGGCCGAGGCTTCGCCGGCGTTGTGGATCTCGACCCAGTCTTCGTACTCGCCGTCGCCACTCGGCAGCGTCGAGACGTTGGTCGCCATCAGCTCGGTGATCAACAGGTTCGAAGCCGTGAGCATCTGACGCGGCTCCAACGACTCAATACCGAAACGGCGACGCGGACGGGGATGGTGCTGGGGCATGTTCGTCTTGAGAACTGACGCGAAGCTCGCCGACGCTGGGGGCGCGGGGAAAATCTATGGCGGGAAAAGATTGTCTTGTGAGACCCGTGTCGCTGTTGCGAGGGACTCGCCTATTGTAATCGATCGTGACCGTAGGATCCTAGTAATTGAACCCGCCATGGCGCCCCCCGGCCCCGTCGTCTCCAATCCCGTCGTTCCCAGCAAGGGGCTACAGGTGCAGAACAGCCGGTCGATCGGCTCGTGTCGCTCCGCGATCCCGACATTATGCTGAATCGCGACTACAGTCGAGAACGGTCCGGCGTGCGTCAACCACTCGGCGCGCTGACCTGCGTTTGGGTGAGGTTGCTATTTCGTTCAGACAAAGCCGATCAGATCCACTCACGCCTCACACGATTCATCGCATACTGAAACGGCGCTCGCATACCGATTCACTTCGACATTGACGCGACTGCGCCGCCCACCAACGATCTCCAACGTGTCCAGTGGCGTCTGACGGTCGATGCGATGCCTCACTTCTGGGCGCAGTTTTGCGTGCCCGTGCACGTCTTGGATCAAGTGGCTCCTGCCGATTCTCTGAGCTGAGCAAACCGTTCGAGATCGCGGCTCTGGCGCGGTACGAAAAAACCCACCGCACGGCGGGGGGGCGCCGTGCGGTGGGTGAGTGACGGGACACTCGGTCCCGTACGTATTTTCAGAGCGACGAGAGTCGCGGCGCCGAGTCTCGCGGGTCAGCGAGCCGCCACCGGGCCCGAAGCTTCGCCAGCGGCGCGGTCCAGGTCGAAGCGGTCGAGCCGCATCACCTTGACCCAAGCCGCGACGAAGTCGTCAACGAACTTCTGCTTCGCGTCGTCGGTGGCGTAAGCCTCGGCGATCGCCCGCAGCTGCGAGTTCGAGCCGAACACCAGGTCGACCCGCGTGCCGGTCCAGCGGGCGTCGCCCGACTTGCGGTCAAGGCCCTCGTACACGCCCTCATCGTCAGCCGGCTTCCACTCGGTACCCATGTCGAGCAGATTCACGAAGAAGTCGTTCGTGAGCTCGCCCGGCTTGTCGGTCAGCACGCCGTGCTGGGCGCCGCCGTGGTTGGCGCCGAGCGCCCGCAGGCCGCCGACCAGCACCGTCATCTCGGGGGCGGTGAGGTTCAGCAGCTGCGCCCGGTCGACCAGCAGCTCCTCCGCCGAGCGGTCGTAGTCGCCGGCGAGGTAATTGCGGAATCCGTCGGCGGTCGGCTCGAGCGGGGCGAAGGAGTCGGCGTCGGTCATCTCCTGCGACGCGTCGGTGCGGCCGGGAGCGAACGGGACCGAGACATCGAGTCCAGCCTTCTTGGCCGCCTCTTCGATGGCGGCGGCGCCGCCGAGCACGATCAGGTCGGCGAGCGAGACTTGCTTGTCGCCGCCCTGGGCCTCATTGCTCTGGGCCTCGTTGAAATCCTTCTGGATCTCCTCGAGCTTGGAGAGCACCTTGGCCAGTTGCTCCGGCTCGTTGACCTCCCAGTCCTTCTGCGGCGCGAGACGCAGTCGGGCGCCGTTCGCCCCGCCGCGGTTGTCGGAGCCACGGAACGACGCCGCCGAGGCCCATGCGGTCGAGACCAGCTCGGAAGCCGAGAGGCCCGAATCGAGGAGCTTGGCCTTCAGGTCGGCCACGTCGGCGTCGTCGATCTGCTCGTAATCGGCCGCGGGCACGGGGTCTTGCCACACTTGCGGCTCGGGAACCTCCGGGCCGAGGCAGCGGGAGTAGGGACCCATGTCGCGGTGGGTGAGCTTGTACCACGCCTTGGCGAAGGCGAGCTCAAACTCCTCCGGGTGCTCGTGGAAACGCTTGGAGATCGGCCCGTAGATCGGGTCGAGCTTGAGCGCCAGGTCGGTTGTGAACATCATCGGGGCGTGCGACTTGTTGGGGTCGTGGGCGTCGGGCACCGTGCCGTCGGCGGCGCCGTCCTTGGGGGTCCATTGGTGGGCGCCGGCCGGGCTCTTGGTCAGCTCCCACTCGTGGGCGAACATGTTGTCGAAGTAGCCGTGCGACCAGGCGGCCGGAGTCGAGGTCCAGGCGCCCTCCAGCCCGCTGGTGATCGTGTCGCCGCCGGCGCCCGTGCCGTGGTTGTTCGCCCAGCCCAGGCCCTGCTCTTCGATCGGGGCCTCTTCGGGCTCGGGGCCGACGTTGCCCTGCGGCGTGGCGGCGCCGTGGGCCTTGCCGAACGTGTGGCCGCCGGCGATCAGCGCCACGGTCTCCTCGTCGTTCATCGCCATGCGGCCGAACGTCTCGCGGATGTCCTTGGCGGCGGCGAGCGGGTCGGGCTTGCCGTTGGGGCCCTCGGGATTGACGTAGATGAGACCCATCTGCACGGCGGCCAGTGGGTTCTCGAGCTCGTGCTCGCCCTTGTAACGCTTGTCGGCAAGCCACTCGCTCTCAGGGCCCCAGTAGACGTCTTGCTGCGGCTCCCAAACGTCCTCGCGGCCGCCGGCGAAGCCGAAGGTCTCGAAGCCCATCGACTCGAGCGCCACGTTGCCGGTGAGCACCATCAAGTCGGCCCACGAGATCTTGCTGCCGTACTTTTGCTTGACCGGCCAGAGGAGGCGGCGGGCCTTGTCGAGGTTCGCGTTGTCGGGCCAGCTGTTGAGCGGCGCGAAGCGCTGCGTGCCGTCCGAAGCCCCGCCGCGGCCGTCGGTCACCCGGTAGGTGCCGGCCGAGTGCCACGCCATGCGGATGAAGAGCGGCCCGTAGTGGCCGTAGTCGGCCGGCCACCAGTCTTGCGAGGTGGTCATGACCTCCTCGATGTCCTTCTTCAGCGCCGCCAGGTCGAGCTTGCCGAACTCTTCGGCGTAGTCGAAGTCGGCGCCCATCGGGTTGCTCTTGGCCGAGTTCTGGTGCAACACCTGCAAGTTCAGCCGGTTCGGCCACCAGTCCTGATTCGACATCGTCAAGACTTTGGTGTTGCGATCGGCGGCCGGGTGGGCGTCTTCCGTGTTGCCCTCGGCCTTCTCGGCGGAGACCTTGTCGAGCGACGCCTGCATCGCCGTGATGTAGTGGATAGCGCCGCCCATGGGGCAGGCGCTGCAATTCGCCGCGGCGCCGTGGGGATTCGCCGCGGGGGCCGCGGCGGCGGAAGCCGGAGAGGCCTCATGGGCGGGGGCGTGATCGGCGGCGTCGGGCGAAGCCGCCAGGGCGACGCCGGGCGCCATCAGGGAGGCGATCAAAGTTAGCGAACGAATCGACATGCAGGGGCTCCGCAGTTGGGCAGTTGGGCAGTGAGGTAGTTGCTGAATCGGGCCGGCCTAACGCCGGGTATCTTCCGAAGTATAGGGCAGTTATTCCATACTTACCAATGCACAGTTTCTATCGATTCGATAACCTGTGGCTATAGCTCCGCCGCCCTTGAGGAGCCTGCTTGGGGGGGCGTGGCAAGCGGCGGCAGCGGCGAACCAGAGGCGAGTCGCTGCTCGGCAAATACGGAGGCTGCGCAGGCGTTATTCGGCTTTCAGGGAGACACCCCAGTGTTCTACAACCGCAGCGAGTTCGCTCTCCGTGAGGTGGGTCACCGCGCCGTGCTTGGGACGCTCGAAGTTGACGCCCTTCATCACGCCTTCATTGAACCGGCCGAGGTGCGTGTAGTGCTCGAAGTCGGTCGTCTCGCTGAACCCCATGTTGTTCGGCCGGCCGGCGTAGACGTCGTACATCAGCACATAAGCCCCCGTGTCGAGACGCCGGAAGACGTTCGGCGCTTCGGTCGAGACACGCTCGGGGTCGATCCGGCCCGGCCGGGCGACGTAGCCCTGGTCGAGGCGGTCTGACTTGGCGTAGTAGACCTTGCCGCCGGCGACGTAGTGCATGTGGTACACGCCATCGACAACGGCGATGTCGGCGTCGATGCAATCGATGTCCGTGAGCCTCTGCGGCGTCGACTCGAACGCGGTGAAATCGTCGTTGGCGTAAGCGTAGTAGATGTTCGGCGCTCCGTTGCGGAAACGCATGGTGAAGTAGACCATCATCTTGCCCTCCGCCGGGTCGTAGATCGTCTGCGGGGCCCACGTGCAGCCGATGTCGCCCAACTCGGGAAACGCCGAGTCGACCCGGTAGACGGCGTGGGTCCAGTGGATGAGGTCGTGCGACTTCATCAGCACCAACGCCCGGTTGTTGCCCCAGCCGTAGGCGTCCTCCGGTCGTTGCCAACGCTCGGACCGAAAACCTTTGCGGTCGCCGTAGATGTGCAGGTCGGTCATCGCGAGGTAGAAAGCGCCGTCGGGGCCGCGGGCGATGTGCGGGTCGCGGACCCCGTGCTGCTCGGCGAGATGTTCGCCGAGGAAGACCGGATCGCCGTCATTGACGTCCGTGAACGAGTAGCCGTCTCGGCTCACGGCGAGGTAGGCGCCGTGGGTCTCGTCCTTGAAGTAGACCATCGCGTAGCCGGCGAAATCTTTTTCGCTGGGCGCCTTGGCTCGTGGCGGCCCTTCCAGCTTGGGAACGATCACGACGCCCGGATCAGCGGCCTTCTCAGGAGAAGTCGCGGGTTGGGCGGCGGCGTGCCCCCCGAGTATCGCGGCGATAAGACCAGCTAAGAGAAGTCGGAGCATGGGAAAATCGTTGAGAAGTGGGGGCGTTACCAACAAGATGAGCAGCAGCGCAACGTCGCCAAGTGATCATCTTATCGCATGCCGGGCACGCCTGCGCAGGCGTGCCCCGCTCTGCAAGATAATTTTCAGCCGAGCGGCGGGGCCCAGCTTGGCCAGCCTTGATCGCCCTCGATGGTCTCGTGGCCGGTCTGGCTGGCGAAAGAGCTTTCCATCCAGTCGCGTGGGTAGCCGTGCTCGAAGCCGACGACGTCCGTCAATCGGTCGCGCAGCTCTTGCGGCAGGTCTTCCGCGCCGGCGGCGAGGCTCGGGGCGATCTGCTCCGCGGTGCGGGCGCCAACGATCACCGAGGTCACGCGGCGCTCGCCCAACAGCCAAGAGACCGCCACCTGCACCGGGCTCCAGCCGAGCTCTTTGGCCACGGCCACGGTCTCGTCGATCACCTTGAAGCTGTCGTCGTTCCAGTAGCGCGGCAGGTCGACCTTCGCGCGGATGCCAACACGCGAGCCCTCGGGCGGGCCCGAGTTGCGGTCGTACTTGCCAGTGAGCAGGCCGCCGGCGTTCGCGCTCCAGCAGAGCACGCCCATGCCCTCCGCCTCGCAGGCGGGCAGGATGTCGCGCTCGATGTCGCGCCGCAGCAGGTTGTAGAGGTTCTGCGAGCTGACCAGCGGCGCGAGGCCGCGCAGTTCGGCCACCGCGTTCGCCTTGACCATCTGCCAGGCGAAGAGGTTGCTGCAGCCCAGGTAGCGGACCTTGCCCGCGCGCACGAGGTCGTCGCACGCCCGCAGGGTCTCTTCGATCGGCGTGTTGGGATCGGGGCCGTGCAGTTGGAAGAGGTCAATAAAGTCGGCGCCGAGCCGCTTGAGGCTCTTCTCGACCGAGTCGACCACGTGCTTGCGCGACAACCCCTTGGCGTTCGGATGCCCCTTCTCGCCCGGTGGGTAAGGCATGCGGAACCAGCACTTCGTGGCGAGCACGAGCCCGTCGCGTGGTCGGCCCTGCAACGATTTGGCGAGCATCTCCTCCGACACGCCGTCGGCGTACATGTCGGCGGTGTCGATGAAGTTGCCGCCGGCGTCGAGGTAGCTGGCCGTGATGGCGTCGGCGGCCGCCTGGTCGCAGCCCCACCCCGGCGTGCCGAACGTCATCGTGCCGAGACAGACCCGCGAGACCAACAGGCCCGATTCGCCGAGGTAACGGTGCTTCATCAGAGGACGCCTCCCGAGTGCGTTGCAGGGTTCCGGTCTATTAGCCGAAACGATTACAACGCGCCGCGGGCGCCGCGACCAGAGTCGCCCGCCGACGCTCAGCAGCGTCCCAGACGGGCGGCGAGCTGATCGACTTGGCCTTTGAGGTTCGCCAGCAGCAGCTCGGGGCTCTCGCCCGTCGCCAGATCGGCGTAGAAACCCGCGGCGCCGCCGCTCTGGCGCCCGGCCAGGCTGTCGGTGGTGCGTTGCAGGCGACGGAGGTCGTCGTGCATCGAGCCGAGTTTGCCCGCCGCGGCGCGGCTGCTGGTCCACAGGTGCGAGGCCAGCTGCACGAGGCCGAGGATCATCAGCCCTTGCCCCACGAGCGTGGCCGCCAAGGCGGGGTTCCACAACTCGGGCCGTGCCTGGACTTGCGACCAGAGCATCAGGCCAACGCCCAAGCCCAAGCAGCCCGCCCCCAACGCGGCCACGGCCCAAGAGCCGGCCTGCTGCTTGGCCGCTTTCGCGGCCGGGGCCCGTCGCTTCTGAGCGGGGGGCCGGTCGATGATGTCGGGCGAGTCGCTCCGTCCCGGGATCTCGCGAGAGTCGCCGAAGTCGAAACGCAGCGAGCCGCTCGAGGGGCCGGCCTTCACACGGCTGTGCGCGGCGCGGAGCGTGCGGTCGATCTTGGCGAGCCGCTCGGCGTTCTTCGGGTCGTCGATCGAGTCGAAGGGATCGACCGTCGCCTCGACCGCGGGCGAGTCGGCGCCGATCGGACGCCGGCAGCGGGCGCATTGAGCGGACCCGCTCGTGAGCGGGCCGAGACCGGGGACCTCTTGCTGGCAGTGACGGCACCACATCGGAGGCTGGGCCCCTTTCTCGATCGAAGCGACTCGGCTGGCTACATGTGCGGCCAGAAAGACCACATATCGCTACCTATCGTCGCGAGAGGGCGTCGGACTTTAACGGTTGCGCGGGCGTCAGCTGATCGGCCGCGCCTACGCCATGCGGCTCACAAGCTCCGCTAGCAGCGCCGCCTTGGCCTCGGGGATCGGCCCCGGGATCCGCACGCCGGCCGCCTTGGCGTGGCCGCCGCCGCCGAAGACTTCGGCCACCTCGCGCACGTCGAAGTCGCTGCGGCTGCGCAGG